>JBIOUO010000066.1:0-2322 GCA_044867195.1 Ilumatobacteraceae bacterium | reverse complement strand
CGTGGTGTCCTCATCCGCCGGACGCGCAGGCCAGACAGGTGCCGGGTCGGCGATCTGTCTCGAGACTGCGTCAGCGACGAGATGCCGTGAGGTCGCGGCTCGACCATGCTCGACGGCGGCGTTCGGTGCTGCCGTTCAGGCGCGTGCGAGGGCTGGGCGCGGAACGGACTGCGACGCTCACTCGTACCAGGAGCGTCGTGTTCACCACCAGGCGCGCCGTGCGGTCAGGCGCCAGCCTTCAGCTTGCAGATCGCCAGGTGAGCGGCGAGCACCGACTCCCGGGCATCACTCGACAACCCTGCGTCGGCCTCAGCGGCCACCTTGGCGCTATCGCCGGCCTGCTCCAGCTCCAGCACGGAGTCGTGATCAGGTAGGCCACCGGTCGCGTGCTTCGTCGCCTTCGCAAGCTTCGCCTGGAACTCTGCGACGACGGCTATCAGCACAGGCGATGCGCCCGCGTCGGTTTCGACCTGACGCACAGCGTCGGTGATCTTCTCCACCACTTCATCGAACGCGACCATCATCGTCCTTTCTTGGCGCGGACGCTAAGGGCTCACGCCAGGTCTGTGTGAGCGTTGATGGTGTAGTTCCATTCGCCGTGGAAGTCGTGGGCGGTGAGGGGGACGGCAGCGAGTTCGGTATCGCTGATGCGGACGCCTTTGGGGTACCACTCCGGGTCGTAGGCGGCGTGCACGCTGAGGCCGGTGTCGGTGGTGGTGGCGGTGATCAGCTCGATGATCGTGCGCAGGCTGGTCAATGGGCGGCCACGCCAGTTCATGGTGATGAAGGAGAACATGCGGTGCTCGATCCGGTTCCACTTCGAGGTGCCCGGCGGGTAGTGGCACACCGTGATGCGCAGTCCTGTCTCGGCGGCGAAGCGGGCGAGCTCAACTTTCCAGGCGCGTAGCCGGTAGCCGTTGGAGCCGCCAGCATCGGCGGTGATCAACACGCGGTCGGCGTCAGGGAAACGGGCCCGGCCCATCTCGTTCCACCAGCGGCGGATCGCGGCGACGGCGAACTCGGCGGTGTCAGCGACGTCGCCGACGGAGACCCAGCCTTCGTTGTTGGCGATGTCGTAGATGCCGTAGGGGATCGCTTTGGCGAACTCGCCGAGAGCCCGGTCGGCGAAGTCATGCACCTGCACCCGTTCCGGCTCCCCTTGCGGCGACCATTCGCTGCCACCGTTGGCGTAGTCGCCGATCAGTTCGTTCTTCTTGGTGTCCACGCTGATCACCGGCTGGCCGTCGTCGACGAAGGCGGTGGCGAGGTCGTTGAGATAGCGGAACTGGGCGTCACGGTCGGGATGCTGCGCGCCTTCGGTGACTTTGGCGTTGGCCTGCAACGAGTAACCGAGACCGTGCAACATTCGCAGCACCGTGCGCGACGACACCGCGAACCCGCGCTGCTCCAACTCGGCGGCCAGCTTGGTCGACGACTTCGATGTCCAGCGCAACAACGACATCGGGTTCCCCCGGGTCTCGGGATGCACCAGCCCGTCGAGCGCCTCGAGCAGACCGGGCCGCTTGTCGGCCAACGGCTTGTCACCACCGCCCCGCGCCCGCAGGCGAACCGACGGCTCGACGCCCGCCTCCACCTCGGCCTGCGCCTTGATCACCGTGTTGGGGCTCAGCCCCGACGCCGACGCCACCGCCGTCTTGCCGCCTCTGCCCAACATCTCCGCCGCCGCCCCGGCCACCACCCGCCGCTGCACCTCATTCAAGTGCGGCAACGACACCTCGAAGAACCGCGCCAGCGCCTCCGACGTGACCTCCACACCGCCACAATACTACGCGCGATCTAACCTGGCGTGGACCCTTAGCTCGCGACCACGCGCTGGTGTACCTGCGGGCGCTCAACGGGTGGCGGGTTCGGAGGCCCTCGGCGCCGACATCGAAGACCCGGCCCAAGAACGCGGCACCGGACTGTTGACGGTGGCGCGTAGCGGCGGCAAGGTCGCCACCATGCCGCTCGCCGACCGGTGGCGCGGGCGAGCGATCTCGCCGTCGGTGAACGCCTCGACGGAGCGGTCTTCGCCGACGCTGAAGGCCGGCGGCCGAATCGTACGCGGCGGGTCGACTTGTGCGGCGCATCGCCGCCGGGCCGCGAACCCACCAAGCGGGCCGGTCCGCACGCTGCGGCATGCGTTCATCACCGCCGGTTTGGACGCCGGTGTCCGTTGCGGGACGTGCAAGAGGCCGCCAGCCACGCCCCATCCAGAACACGATGCGACATGACCGTGGCCGCCGGTCCCTCGACCGGCACGCCACCTACATCGCCGCCACCTTCGTCACCGGCGCGTACCGCTGAACGGCCGACCCCCAG
>JBIOUO010000065.1:0-5354 GCA_044867195.1 Ilumatobacteraceae bacterium | reverse complement strand
GACGATTCCCGCCCAGATCGCCATGTGAGACGAGTCCCGCCCAGATTTGGGGTCGATTGCGGGCGTCGGTTGCGGACGTCAGTTGCGGGCGTCTGTTGCGGACGTCGGTTGCGGGCGTCAGTTGCGGGCGTTGTAGTCGGAGATCAGGACGTTGGCCTGGTCGGCGGCCGCGGTCAGCGTGGTCTGGACGTCGGCGCCGTCGAAGATCGTGGCCACGGCCCCAGCGGCGAGCGTGCGCACCTCGCGCAGCGGGCCGAGCACTGGCACGAGCGACGTCACGTCGTCGCTTCCGGCGACGATCTGGTCGTAGGCGACCTTGAAGCGAGGGTCGGATTCGTACTTGCCGCGTATGGGGTCGAGCGCGAGGGCGTCCTCGCGCACCGGCGTGTACCCAGTCGCATCGGCCCAGATCGACTGCTGCTCGGCCGACGTGGCGAACTGGATGAAGTCCCACGCTGCGGCGGCCTGCGCATCGCCCTTCCCGTCGACGATCCACAGCGAGGCCCCGCCCGGCGACGCCGACGCCACATCTCCGGGGCCCGGCATCGGCCCGATGCCCAGCTGATCGACCGTCACCGGGTAGCCGCCACCCGAGATCACGTTGATCACGGTGGCCAGCGCGGACGACGAGGCCATGGTCATCGAACCCGGATCGCCGGCGTCGGCCATCTTGTACAGCTGGTCGAAACCGGTGGGGCTGTCTCCAATGTTGTACGCCAAGCCGTCCTGCACGAGCGACTGCAGCTGGGTCATCAGCTCGACGCCGGTCGGACCGTCGAACAGGACACGAGTGCCCCGGGCGAGGCGCCCGTTGCCGTTGTCGACGTACTCCTCGCCGAGGCGGGCGAACCACTGCTCGAGGTACCAGCTGCTCGTCTCGACACCGGAGTCGACGACGAGGGCGGTGCGGCCGGCGTCGGTCAGCGCCTGGGCGGTCGTCCGCAACTCGTCGAGCGTGACCGGCGGCTTGTCGGGATCGAGCCCGGCGGCCTCGAACGCGGCCTTGTTGTAGTAGAGGACGGGCACGCTCATGTTGAACGGGAGCGCCCACTGCACGCCCGACGTGGCGTACGTCTTCAGCGCCGAGGCCAGGAGCGGCGAGGTGTCGAAGCCGCTGGCCTCGATGCAGGCACCGACGGGGATCGTCGAGTCGGTGTCGGCGATCTGCTGGACGAGGTACTCGGGGAACATCACGACCTCTGGCCTGCTCCCCACGTCGCTCTGCACGTACTTGTCGAGGGCCTCGGTGTACGAGCCTTGGTTCTCTGCCTGCACTCGCACGCGGGCCTGGCTGGCGTTGTAGCGGGCGACGAGGTCGTCGAACGCCGGCGCAGTGTCACCGCCGAGCCCGTACCACACGGTGATGTCGACGGGGCCGGTCGCCTCGTCGAGGGCGTCGACCGGGCACGGCGGCAGGGACGCCAGCGGCGTCGTGGTGGTCGTGGACGGCGGCGGCGCCGTCGTGGCGGGCAGCGTCTCGCCGGGCGGTGCAGTCGGTGGCGGACCGGGCGGCGCGGTCGCTGGTGTGGTCGTCGGCGCCGCGCTCGTCGGCGGCGCCTGGTCGTTGCCGGCCTGGAGGATCGACTCGCCGGAGCCACATGCGGCGAGCACGGCGCACGCGGCCAGCGCGAGGGTCGCCGCCGGACGGCGCCTCATCCCTTGACCCCTCCGGACGTCAGGCCGCGCACGAGTTGGCGCTGGAAGACCAGCAGCACGATCACGATCGGCAGGAAGGCGATGATCACGCCCGCCATCACCAGGTTCGGCTTGTCGAACCCGGTGCGGCCGAGGATGCGCAGCCCGCTCTGCAGCGTGTACATGTCGGTCTCGGTGGTGATCAGGTTCGGCCACAGGTACATGTTCCAGGTGCTGAGGAATGCCAGCGAGGCGAACGCGGCGATCGTCGGGCGCACCAGCGGCACGGCGATCTGGCGGAGGAAGCCGAGATGGCCAACGCCATCGATCGCCGCCGCGTCTCGAAGGTCGCGTGGCAGCGACAGGAACACCTGGCGGATGAGGAACGTGCCGAACGCGGTGGCGAGGAACGGCACCGTCAGTCCTTGGTAGCTGTTGATCCAGCCGAGGGAGTCGATCGTCTGGCGGTTGACCACCAGCGTGGCCTCGACCGGCACCAGCAGCGTCGCCAGGAAGGCGACGAACACGATGCCGCGCCCCGGCCACTCCAAGATGGCGAAGGCGTACGCGGCGAGCACGGATGTCACGACCTGGGCCACGGTCACGATGACGGTGACGATGATCGAGTTGACCATGTAGCGGCCGAGGTGACCGTCGGTCCACGCGTCGCGGAACACCTGCAGCGTGAACGGCCCGGGCAGCAACGGGTGGACGAGCACCTTGTTACCCGGCTTGAGGGAGGCGACGAGCGTCGTATAGATGGGGAACAACACGACCACCGACAGGACGGCGAGCAGCCCGTAGCGGCCGACGAGGCGCCAGCCGGTCGGGGTGTCGTAGGTGGTGGTGTCATCCGCCATCGCCGGATCACCTACGCGTAGTGCACCCGCCGGCCGATGCCGGCGAGCTGCACGATCGACAGCACGAGCAGGACGAGGAACAGCAGGACCGCGACCGCCGACTGCAGCCCGAGGTTGTTGGTCAGGATGGACTCTGAGCCGTAGATGAGGTACGTGATCGTCGTCGTCGACGCCTGCGGCCGCGGCCCGCCGCGGGTGAGGATGTCGATCTCGCCGTAGGCCTGGAAGGCGCGCGTCGTCAGCACGATGAGGATGAACAGCAGCGTCGGTCCGAGCATCGGCACGGTGATGCTCCAGAAGCGGCGGATCCCGCCGGCACCGTCGATCGCCGCGGCCTCGTGGAGGTCCCGCGGAATGCCCTGGAGACCGGCGGTGACGAGCAGGAACGTGAAGCCGATGCTGGCCCAGACGCTCGACGCGGCGACGGAGGCGAGCGCGGTGCCTGGCTCGCGCAGCAACCCGGGGTCCTTGATGACGGGAAACAGGTCCTGCACGAAGCCGATGTTGGCGAGGACACCGACGTCGGGCTGCAGCAGGAACAGCCACATCAGGCTGGCGACGGCGACCGACGTGGCGATCGTCGAGGTGAAGATGAACCGGAACACGGCCAGCCCGCGGAGGTACTTGTCGGCGAGCACCGCCAAGCCGATGCCGAGGGCCAGGCCGGTCGGTACCGTCAGCAGGGCGAACTTGACGGTGACCCAGAACGCGTGCTGGAACTCGGTGCTGCGGGCGACGTCGACGTACTGGTCCCATCCGTTGGAAACGCAGTTCTCCCCCTGCGCATCGCAGCGGGCCTGCCCCAACCAGACGGCCCGCCCGAGCGGGTACACGACGAACACCGACAGGATGACCACCGACGGCGCCAGCATCCAGACGGCGGTGGGCAGGTCGCGCCAGCGGGACCCCGTCGAGCGCGCAGACACCACATCCCGACAGTAGGCGACGCCTGACCGCCCACCGCAGACGCCATCCGAGTGTGTGCGGCCATCGGAGTGTCGGATGGCGAGAACCCAGCACTTACACACTCGGATGCCCGCAGACACTCGGGTGGATCGGGCGATCACTCGGGCGTCGGGGTGACCGTCGCAGTATCGTGCCCGGGATGGATCCGGACCTCGATGCGATCGCCGCAGACCTCGCCGAGGTCGAGGCGATGCTGGCCCGCGTGGCCGAGGACCCCACCGCCGACTCGGGCGCCCAGGACGACTCCGGGGCACCGGCGTCGGCGTGAGACCCGGACGCGCAGTCGCCATCGCCGCCGGCGGGATCGGGCTCGGGGCGCTCGTCGCAGCCATCGGCAAGTGGGTCGCCATGGCGGGCTCCTGGCGGGCACGCCGGATGTGGAGGCTCACCGCCCGCAACGGGGTGCGCTTCGCCGGGGCGCGTGCCCGGCGCATGGTCACCCCCGCCGAGCGGCGAGCCGAGCTCGATGCTCGGTTCGCGATCCGCACGGCGGCCGACGTCGCCAAGGAGCTCGGCGAGATGAAGGGCGTGCTGATGAAGGTCGGCCAGCTCGTCAGCTTCATCGCCGAGGGGCTCCCTGACGAGGCCCAGCAGGCGCTCGCCGTGTTACAGGCGAATGCGGCTCCGATGGCGCCCACGCTCGCCGCCAAGGTCGTCGAAGCCGAGCTGGGCCGCCCGCCGGAGCGGGTGTTCCGGCGCTGGGACGACCTCCCGGTCGCCGCCGCCAGCATCGGCCAGGTCCACCGGGCGGCGACGTCGCATCACCGCGAGCTCGCCGTGAAGGTGCAGTTCCCGGGCGTCAGCGAGGCGATCGAGGAGGACCTCGACGGCGCCGAGGTGATGTACAGCGTGTTCTCCGTGCTCGCGCTCAACGGGCTCGACGCCCGCGGGCTCGTCGACGAGCTGCGGGCCCGGATGCGCGAGGAGCTCGACTACCGCCTCGAGGCGCGCAATCTCGCCGAGTTCGCCCACCACTTCGCCGGCCACCCGTGGGTGCGCATCCCGGCCGTGCTCCCCGAGCTGTCCTCGGCGCGGGTGCTGACGACCGAGTGGGTCGAGGGGATGGACTGGGAGCAGTTCTCGGCCACCGCGTCGCACGAGACCAAGCAGCGAGTCGGCGAGGTGATCTGGCGCTTCGGCCAGCACTCGATCCAGCGCCTCGGCGCCTTCAACGGCGACCCCCACCCGGGCAACTACCGCTTCCACCACGACGGCAGCGTCACGTTCCTGGACTTCGGCCTCGTCAAGCGCTGGACGCCGGGCGAATGGGAGCGCCTCGAGCCGAGCCTCGACGCGATCGTCGTGCACCGTGACCCCGAGCTGCTGGTCGCGGCGATGGAGCAGGCCGGCTTCCTCGCCGAGGGCCACGGCCTCGCGTCGCAGCAGGTCTACGACTACGTCTCCAGCCCCTACCGGCCCTACCTCGTCGAGAAGTTCACGTTCACCCGGGAGTGGATGCACGACACGCTGAGCCGGGTGTTCGACCTCCACGGTCCGTACGCCGACGTCATCGCCAAGCTCAACATGCCGCCCAGCTTCGTGATCCTCGACCGTGTCGTGTGGGGGGTCAGCGCGATCCTCGGCAAGCTCAACGTCAACAACCCGTGGCGGGCGATGCTGCTCGAGTACCGCACCGGGGCGCCGCCGGCGACCGAGCTCGGGGCCGCCGAAGCCGCATGGCGAGTCGCCGCCCACTAGTCAGCCGGGCTCGGCTCGCAACCAAGTTGCTCGCCTCGCCTCCGAGTTCGCCGCCGCCGCTGCGCAGCGGCGCTCACCCACCTTGCCTTCCGCTGAACCTCCTAACCTCAGTCCATGCCCATCACCGCTCGACGGCTGCGGCGGGCGGTGAACGGGATCGAGCTGGACATCGTCGAGGCCGGCGATCCGGCCGGG
>JBIOUO010000064.1:0-3028 GCA_044867195.1 Ilumatobacteraceae bacterium | reverse complement strand
CAATGGAGCCGATGAACGGGAGCCCACCCACCAAGGGCCGGCTGCTCCTCGCCACGCCGCCACTCGAGGACCCCAACTTCGACCGCACGGTGATCTACGTCCTCGAGCACCACGACGAGGGCGCGCTCGGCCTCATCCTCAACCGTCCCAGCCCCGAGGAGCTGGGCGACGGGCTCCGCGCATGGGCCGAGCTGCAGAGCGACCCGTCCTACGTCTTCGTCGGCGGGCCGGTCGAGCCCGACGCGCTGATCGCCATCGCCCGCATGCGTGAGCCGCGGTCCGAGATCGACGAGTATCTCGCGCCGCTGAGCGGCGACCTGGCGTCGGCCGATCTCGCCGCTGACCCGGAGGACGTGATTCCGGCGATCACGGCGCTGCGCGTGTTCCGTGGCTACGCCGGCTGGGGCCCCGGGCAGCTGGAGGGCGAGATCGAGGCCGGGGCGTGGCTCGTCCTCGACCCCGAGCCGGGTGACCTGTTCACCGAGCATCCCGACGATCTGTGGCGGGTCGTGCTGCGCCGCCAACCCGGCCGGCTGGCCTGGCTCGCCGAGGCGCCGGACGACCTCAACGCCAACTGAGGTCCTGGCCGCTGGAGCCCGCTACGGGAGCTCGGCGTTGTACGCGTCCATGAAGATGGCCGACAGATCGTTCGCCGCGGGGATGCGCTGGCCGAGCAGGAACGCGATCGAGCTGATGACCTCTGCGGCACCGGCCTCCGAGAGCGCGCCCCTGGTTCCTGACTCGCCCGAGGTGCCCCGGTCGATGCGGGCGGCGAGGTCGTTGAGATCACCGGTCGCGAACGTCGACGCGATCTCGTCGAAGCCGACCAGATCCTGGACGGCGAACGGCAGCACCGCCAAGGCCTGATCGCGGGGCGAGGCGTCAGGCTCGATGGTCTGGACTGCCGCGCGTGCCAGCGCGAGGGCGAACACGATGTCGGCCGTGCGATCGTCCTCCCGGCGCGAGCCACCGACCGCAGCCGGCGACAGCTCGGCCTGGATCGCCCCGAGCGTGCGGCCCAGCGCCCGCGCCTCGGCGTCGGGCAGGCGATCGAACTGCGCGGCGAACTGCACCGGATCAGGCGTCACCGTGAACCCGGTCGTCACCTCGCCGTAGCGCGTCCCCAGTGCGCCGGCGATGTCTGCGGCTGCGGGCTGCGCGCCGAGCAGCGCGTCCGCGGCGTCGACGACGGCGGGGATGCTCGCCGCCGGTCCGGAGATCTTCGCCGACCCGTCGTCGCTGTCGCTGCTGCGCACGGCGATCGCCACGCCGCCCACGAGCGCCGCGGCCAACGTCATCGGAACGACGACGAACAGCCAACCCGGCGCCTGACGTCGACCCGATTCACTCATGTCAGCGCCGCCGCATCCGAGTACTTGGCGGCATCGGAGTGGCTGGCGCGGGGCTGGCCCTCGCCGCGTACTCGGGTGACGCCAGATACTCGGATGGTCATCCCCGCAGCTCGGCGCCGAGCTTCGCCGCGGCGGCGGTCACCAGTTGGCGGACGGCCGCGACGTCGGCGTCGGTGAGGTTGCGGTCGGGCGCCTGCAGCCGCAAGCGGTAGGCCAGGCTGCGCCGGCCGTGGCCGAGCGCCGCGCCCCGGTACACGTCGAACAGGTCGAGGTCGACGAGCAGCTGCCCGGCGCCTTGGCGGATCGCCTTGGCCAGCCTCTCCGCGGGCACCTCGTCCGGAAGGCTGAACGCCAGGTCGAGGTCGCTCGACGGGAAGCGGCTGGTCGGGCGCCAGGTCGCCGGCGGTGGCTCCCGCGCGAGCACCGGGTCGAGGTCGAGCTCGAGCACGGCGACGCGCTCGGGGATGTCGAACGCCTCCAGCACCTCGGGCGCGATCTCGCCCAGCGCGCCGATGACGTCTCGGCCGGCGACGAGCGTCGCCGAGCGCGTCGGGTGCAGGCCCGGCGGCACCCGCTCTTGGTCGATGCGCGCGCCGATCCCCATCGCCGTGGCGATCTCCCGCCACACCGCCACCCCCGCCGGCGCCTCCTGGCCGGCGACCACGACGCCGAGCGCCTCGTGCTCGTCGGGCAGGATGCCGGGTCCCGGCGGGTAGACGCGGCCGATCTCGAACAGCGCCACGCCGGGGCGACGGTGCGACTCGTTGAACGCGATGGCCCGCAGCAGGCCAGGACGCAGCGACGTCCGCAACACGCTCTCCTCGGCGACCAGCGGGTTGGTGATGCGCAGGGCCTCGCCGTCGAGCCCTGCCTGGGCGAGTGTGTCCGGGGCGAGGAACGGGCTCGGCATCACCTCGGTGATGCCGAGTCCGAGCAGGACCTCGCGGAGGTGGCGACGACGTTGCTGGGCGACCGACAGCCGGCCGTGCGACGGCGCCGACGGGAGCAGCTTGGCGACCCGGTCGTAGCCGTACAGCCGGGCGACCTCCTCGATGACGTCGATCTCGGCCGTGCTGTCGGGCCGCCACGTCGGCAGGTCGACCGTGCGGGTGTCGCCAGTGCCGGTGACGCTGTAGCCGATCGGGTCGAGCAGCGGCGGCAGGTCGTCGGCCGTGAGGCGGATGCCGATGATGCGGTTGACCTCGCTGATGCGGACTGCGCAGGTCCGGTCGGCGGGCGCCAACGACGGGCCGCGGGCGTCGACCGCGCCGTCGTGGACGACGAGGTCGGGACACGTCTCGGCGAGCAGCTCGACGAAGCGGGCGATCGCCGTGTCGATGCCCCACGGGTCAACGCCGCGCTCGAAGCGGGCCGAGGCCTCCGACCGCAGGCCGAGACGGGAGGCGGTGAGCCCGATCCCGACCGGCTCGAACCAGGCCGTCTCCAGGGCGACCGTCGTCGTGGCGTCGTCGATCTCGGTGTCGGCGCCGCCCATGATCCCGGCGACGCCGATCGGTCGGTCGGCCGCATCGCAGATCAGGAGGTCGGGCGGCGCCAGCTCGCGGGTCACGTCGTCGAGCGTGGTCAGGGTCTCGCCGTCGCGGGCGAGGCGGATGCGGAACCCGGGCGGGTCACCGAGCGCGGTCAGGTCGTAGGCGTGGTTGGGCTGGCCGAGC
>JBIOUO010000063.1:0-11136 GCA_044867195.1 Ilumatobacteraceae bacterium | reverse complement strand
TTCTCCTACGACTGGACGCTCAGGTACGAGACGATCAACGACGTCAGCCGGCGCACCAGCCAGCAGGCCTTCCTCCGCAACCTCGCACGAGGCGAGGCCTACAGCGCCGAGGCGCCGACGGTGTGGGACGTCGACGACCGCACCGCGGTCGCCCAGGCCGAGATCGAGGACCGCGAGAAGCCCGGCGCCTACCACCTGCTGGCGTTCCACGCCCCCCACGGCGACGTGCTGGTCGACACGACGCGCCCTGAGCTGGTCGTCAGCTGCGTCGCCGTCGTCGCCCACCCCGAGGACGAGCGCTTCGCATCGCTCATCGGCTCGACCCTGCGCACCCCGGTGTTCGGCGTCGAGGTCCCGGTCGTCGCCCACCCCCTGGCCCAGCCGGACAAGGGCACCGGCATCGCCATGGTCTGCACGTTCGGCGACACCACCGACGTCACCTGGTGGCGCGAGCTGGACCTGCCGACGCGCAGTGTGATCGGCCGCGACGGGCGCATCCTCGACGGCGAGCCGTCGTGGCTCGACGGCGACCGCGGGCGGGCGGCCTACGCCGAGCTCACCGGGCGGACGGTCGCCCAGGCGCAGCAGCGGATGGTCGAGCTGCTGCGCGCGTCCGGCGAGCTGCGCGGCGAGCCGCGCCCGATCACCCATCCGGTGAAGTTCTACGAGCGCGGCCGGCGCCCGCTGGAGATCGTCACCAGCCGGCAGTGGTACATCCGCAACGGTGGGCGCGACCAGACGCTGCGGGAGGCGTTCCTGCTGCGCGGCAAGGAGCTCGCCTGGTTCCCCGACCACATGCGTCACCGCTACGAGCACTGGGTCGAGGGCCTCAACGGCGACTGGCTGATCAGCCGCCAGCGGTTCTTCGGCGTGCCGATCCCGCTCTGGTACCCGCTCGACGCCGACGGCGAGGTCGACCACGACCATCCGATCGTGCCGGCGGAGGACACGCTGCCGCTCGACCCCTCGACGCAGGCGCCACCGGGCTTCGAACCCGCCCAGCGCGGCCAACCCGGCGGGTTCGTCGGCGACCCGGACATCATGGACACCTGGGCGACGTCGTCGCTGACGCCGCAGATCGCCGGTCGCTGGGTCGACGATCCGGAACTGTGGCGGCGCGTGTTCCCGATGGACCTCCGCCCCCAAGGCCCGGAGATCATCCGCACGTGGCTGTTCTCGACGGTCGTCCGCTCGCACTACGAGCACGGCACGCTGCCGTGGGCGAACACCGCGATCAACGGCTGGATCCTCGACCCCGACCGCAAGAAGATGTCGAAGTCGAAGGGCAACGTGGTGACGCCCGCGGAGCTGCTCGACCACTACGGCACCGACGCCGTGCGCTACTGGTCGATCGCCGCCCGACCGGGTGTCGACACTGCGTTCAGCGAGGATCAGATGAAGGTCGGGCGGCGCCTGGCCACCAAGTTGCTCAACGTCACCAAGTTCGTCCTCGGCATCGTCGTCGACGCCGTCGACGCCGGCGAGCCGGCGGCCGGCACGGTCGCCGATGCCGTCGACCGGGCGATGCTGGCGCGGCTCGATGCGATCGTCGGCGAGGCGACGGTGGCGTTCGACGGGTTCGACTACGCCCGCGCCCTCGAGCGCACGGAAGCGTTCTTCTGGTGGTTCTGCGACGACTACGTGGAGCTGGTCAAGGGTCGGGCGTACGGCGGGCGCGGCGACGGACCGGCCGCGTCGGCGATGGCCGCCCTCGCCCTCGCCCTCAGCGCGCTGCAACGGCTGCTGGCGCCAACGCTGCCGTTCGCCACCGAGGAGGCGTGGAGCTGGTCGCACGACGGCAGCATCCACATCGCCCGTTGGCCGGGCGCGACCGGCGTGTCCGCGCCGGAGGTCGATCTCGACGTCGTCAGCGAGGTGCTCGCCGTCATCCGCCGCGCCAAGACCGAGGCCAAGCGCAGCCAGCGAGCCCCGGTCGCCCGCGTCGCCATCGGCGCGCCGGCGCGCGCGCTGGCGACACTCGAGGCGGCGCACGACGACCTCGTCGACACGTTGACGATCATCGAGCTGACGATCGTCGAGGCCGGCGAGCTGACCGTGGACGTCACGCTCGACGACGCCTGATTCCCGAACGTGCGGCCGTGTCCGTCCGCACGTCCTGATCTGCCGCCCACGTTCGAGGGTGCCCGGGTAGATTCTGCCGCTCATGGCCACGTCGGGTCCGAGCTCGCCCCGGCAGCGCCGGACGTGGTTCGAGCGCCTGGCGATCACCGCCACGATCGTCGCCGCCGTCGTCTGCTTCCTCGCCGCCGGCTCACTCGTCGCCGGGTACATGGTCGTGCGCAGCCGGGAGGTCGTGGACATCACCAACCCCGCCGAGGCGGCCGCCGCGGCGACGACCACGCCGGCGGAGTCCGCGCCTGCGCCCACGGCCGAGCCGGGCGAGACGCTGCCGCCCACCGTGCCGCCGACGACGCCGGAGACGTTCCCACCGGCTGACCCCGACGCCAGCAACTTCCTCCTCACCGGTGCGGACAACGGGGCGTGCGTCGATCCCGACTCGCCGTACGCGGACGCGTTCGGCGACGAGGAGAGCGGCAGGGTCGGCGAGCGCAGCGACACGATCATGGTGTTCCGCGTCGACCCGGCCGCCAAGCGCGTCGCCGTGCTGTCGTTCCCCCGCGACCTCTACGTCACGATCGCCGGCTCGGGCAACCGGGGGCGGATCAACGCGGCGTACCGCCGCGACGATCCACAGCGGCTGATCGACACGATCTACCAGAACGTCGGCGTCGGCATCGACCACTTCATCCAGGTCGACTTCTGCACGTTCAAGACGCTCGTCAACGCGGTCGGCGGCGTCACCGTGCCGTTCACGTACCCCGCCCGCGACCCGCACACCGGGCTCAACGTCCCGACCGCCGGCTGCTACACGTTCGACGGCGACCATGCCCTGGCCTACGTCCGGTCACGCAAGTACGAGTACGAGGATCCGCCCGGCAGCGGCAAATGGAAGGACGACGAGTCGTCGGACCTCGGGCGCATCTCCCGCCAGCAGGACTTCCTCCGGCGCACGCTGCAGAGCGTGCTGTCGAAGGGATTGCTCAACCCGAGCGTCGCTCGCGGCCTGATCAGCGCGGCCACGCGCGGCGAGGTGGTGACGTCGAGCGAGCTGACGCTCGCCAAGCTGATGGAGTTCGCCGGCGTGCTGCGCGACGTCGAGCCCGATGAGATCCCGTCGTACCAGATCGAGGCCGTCGGCCGGACGATCGGCGGGGCGCAGGTGCTGCTGCCGCGCATCGACGGCGACAACATGCAAGCGGTGCTGGCGATGTTCCGCGGCGAGTCGTCGCTGGCCGACGCGCCGGTGCAGTCGTTCGAGCCGACGACCGATCCTGTCGCCCGCACGAACGCCCCAGACGACACGGCGGCGACAGACTCGACCGCGACAGACTCGACCGCGAGAGCGCGGACCGCCACAGCATCGACGCTGGCCCCGCCGACCACGGTCGAAGGCGCGCCGGTCGAGAACAACTTCGGCATCGTCCCGCCCCGCGACGTCTCCTGCCCCTGACGGCCCCGGCCAACGCTCGGAGGCACAGCCACGGGCCCTCATCAGGCGGGCTGCGTGTCGTCGGTGCCGGCCGGAGGCCGGCTCCTTGTACTCAGCGGAAAGCTTCGCCTTTCCGCTGAACCTGTCATGTCAGGACGCGGCCCAGGGCGTCGGCAGCGCCTGTCGGGCCGTCGACGGTGGTCACGGTGGCGCCGACCTCGGCAGCCAGGCGCGCCGCCGCCTCGTCGTCGCCGGCGGGAGCGACGATCGCCAGCTCGTCCAGCGTGGCCGCGGCGGCGGCGACGTCGCCAGGCTCGGTGGCCCGGCAGTCCGACAACAGCACGACGATCTTGCGCCCGGCACTGGACCGGGCCAGCTGGCCGCGGGCGACGGCCAGCGCGCTGGCGAGGTCGGTCGTGCCGTGCCCGCGCAGCGCCAGCACACCGTCGACGACCCGCTCGACCGGCGTCACGACGTCCTGCGACTTGACGACGACCGAGTCGCGGGCGAACGACACGACGCTGAAGTCGTCCGGCGCCCGGAACGCCACCGCTGCGGCAGCCACCGCCGACGTCGCCAGCGGCCGCCCCGACATCGACCCGCTGCGGTCAACGAGCAGGCAGACCGCAGTTTGTGGCTGGACCCACCGCCGCACGCGCAGCCGCTCCGGGTCGATCGCCGCGCCGGCAGCCTGGGCCTCGACGATCGCCTCGGCGCTGGCGTCGATGTCGAGGTCGCCCGCATCGGGCTCATACGGCGCCGACTCGATGCGCCGCACACCCCGCGGCCGGGACCGCCCGCGCCGGGCCACGTCGAGCATCAGCCGCCCGGCGAGGCGGCGGGCCAGCTCGCGCAGGATGGCATCGGTCGCCCGGGTCATGTCGGCGAGCATCGCCATTGCCTCGTCGGCGTCCTGCGCCATCAGCTCGTCGAACACCGCCTCGTCGAGCTGCCCGACGTCGGGCGACACCTCCTCGAACCGCTGGCGCCGCGCCAGCTCGCGCCGCGAGACCGTCGACCGCTTGGCCTCATCGATCGCCTCGAGAGCCTGCTGGCCCTCCTTCAGCCCGGGGAAGCCCCCGCCGGGGCGATCGCTTTTCCCGCCGGCGCGCCGTCCTCGGACCGCGTCGTCCCGAACACCTCGCCCCACAGCTCGGTGATGATGTCCTCCGCCGTGCGCAGGCATCCCTCCCGCAGGCGCACCCGGCCCGACAGGGCGATGAGGACGGCGTCGAGGCCGACCGACGGAGTGGTCACCGGCTGCTCGCGCAGCGCGGCCAGCGAGGCGACTACGGCCGCCGCGTCGAGCGCGCCGCGCACCGACGAGCCGACCCGCAGGTCCGGGTGACTGCGCGTGCGCCGGACGAGCTCGACGACGTTGGCCACCCATCCCTCGTCGACGGCCGGGACCGCCCGGGCGACGATGGCCTCCTCCTCCCCCGCCGACTGGTAGTCGACGCTGAGCCGGCACACCCGGTCGTAGATCGCGCTCGAGATGCGGGCCGTGCCGACGGCGTCGAACGGGTTCATCGCCGCCACCAGCCGGAACCCCGGATCGGCGACCACCCGGCCGAGCCGGGGCACGTGCAGCTCGCGCTCGCTCATCACCGTGATCAGCACGTTGAGCGTCTCTTCGGGGACGCGGTTGAGCTCCTCGAGGTACAGCAGCGCGCCGTCGCGCATCGCCGTGACCAGTGCGCCGTCGACGAAAACGTCGGCGTCGTAGCCCTCGGCGAGCACTCGTGCCGGGTCGAAGTGCCCGACGAGGCGGGCCGGCGTGAGCTCGGCGTTGCCCTCGACGAACTCGAACCCGACGCCCAGCTCGTCGGCGACCGCCCGCAGCAACGTCGACTTGCCCGTGCCAGGGGGTCCCTCGATCACGATGTGCCGCCCGGCGTCGAGTGCCGCGAGCACCAGCTCCAACTCGCGCCGCCGGCCGACAAGACGATCGCTGAGCCGGGCGAGGATCGTCCCCGCCGCCAGCGTCGTGGAGATCGTCACCGTGCGACTGTACCCACGGCGTCTCAGGGCTGGTCGAGCGGGGCGAGCACGGGGTCGATCAGCGCCGACCAGTCGACGTCCTCGGTCGAGCCGCCCGCGGTACGCACGGCGGTGCGACGAGCGCGCAGCTCCTCGGCCAGGGCGGCGACGTCATCAGTGAGCAGGGCGGCGGCGTGATCGCGCAGCCGGCGGGCCAGCGCCGGGCTGGCACCATCGGTGCTGACAGCGATCGCCAGCGAGCCCCGGCGGGCGATCGCCGGGAGGATGAACGAGCAGTCGGCGGGCTGGTCGGCGGCGTTGACCCAGATGCCCGCCGCAGTCGCCGCCGCGGCGACCTCGGCATCGACGTCGGGTCTGCCGGTCGCGGTCACGACCAGCCGCACGCCGTCGAGGTCCGCCGGGTCGAACGTCCGCTGGCGCAGGTCGGCGACCGTGTCCCGGTCGAGCGCGGCGGACACGTCCGGGGCGACGACGCGTACGAGCGCGCCGGCCGCGACCAGTCCGGCGACCTTGCGCGCAGCGACCGGTCCGGCGCCCACGACGAGCACGGTCACACCCGTGAGGTCCAGGTAGACGGGGTAGCCGAACGTCGTCATGGAGAAATTCTCGACATTGTTGATGTTTTCACTCGGGATTTGCTTGACTGTGAGGGGTGTTCGAGGTCTCCGAGGATTCGCATCCCCTCGACGTCCTCCGCTGGGCGGGTGCGGAGTTCGGCGACGGCCTGGTGGTGACGGCCAGCTTCGGCGACGCGGTGCTGGTGCACCTCGTCAGCCGGGCGATCCCCGACGCCGAGGTCGTGCTGCTCGACACCGGCTACCTGTTCGCCGAGACCACATGGTACGCCGAGCGCCTGCGCCAAGAGTACGGGCTCAACCTGCGTGTGATGCGCCCGCTGGCGGACGCCGTCCCCGACCTGTGGCAGACCGACACGGACGGGTGCTGCGCGGCGCGTAAGGTCGAGCCGCTGCAGCGGGCGCTGGCCGGCAAGACGGCGTGGGTCACCGGGCTGCGGCGGGCGGACTCGCCGAGCCGTGCCACGACGCCGATCGTGCACCAGGAGCTGCTGCGTGGCGTCACCAAGATCAACCCCATCGCGACGTGGAGCGACGAGGACGTCGCCCACTATCAGGCGATGGAGCTGCTCCCGGCGCACCCGCTCGCCGAGCGCGGCTACGCGTCGATCGGTTGCTGGCCGTGCACCCGTCCCGTCGCCGAGGGCGAGGATGCCCGCGCTGGACGTTGGGCGGGGTCGGGAAAGACGGAGTGCGGATTGCACGCTCCGGCCGACGTTCCGGCGACGCCGGTGGCGTGAGATGCCCGAGCGCAGCGGCGTCGAGAGCATCAAGCGCGGCAGTGGGTTCCTGCGCGGGGAGATCGGCGAGCAGCTCGTCGATGGCGCGGACGCGTTCGGCGCCGACAGCCAGGTACTGCTCAAGTTCCACGGCATCTACCAGCAGGACGACCGCGACGTCCGGCGCGAGCGGGCAGCGAAGAAGCTGCCGCTCGACTACTCATGCATGGTCAGGGCGTCGATTCCCGGCGGCAGGCTGAGCGCCGAGCAGTGGCTGGCGCTCGACGGCGTCGCCGATCTCGCCGACGGCACGATGCGCCTGACGACCCGCCAGGGCATGCAGTTCCACTTCGTGCACAAGGGCGAGCTGAAGCCGCTCGTGCGGAGCATCAACGGGGCGTTGCTGACGACGCTCGCCGCGTGCGGCGACGTGGTCCGCAACGTGATGGGGTCGCCATGGCCCGACGAGCGTCAGGCCGTGATCGAACCGCTGGTCGCGGCGATCGTGGCCCGCTTCCGGCCGCAGACCGAGTCGTATTGGGACCTCTGGGTCGACGGCGAGAAGGCGGCCACCGCGGCGCCGGCGCCGCTGCCGTACCGTGGTCCGAAGGGTCGCAAGCGATTGGTCGAGCCGATCTACGGCGACGTCTACCTGCCCCGCAAGTTCAAGATCACCGTGGCCTGGCCGGGCGACAACAACGTCGACGTGCTGGCCAACGACGTCGGCATCGTGCCGACGCTGAGCGAGGGTACGGGCGGCGAGTGGACCGGCTGTAACGTCTACGTCGGCGGCGGGCTCGGCATGACCCACTCCCGCGAGGACGACACCTACCCGTTGCTCGCCAAGCCGCTGGGGTGGGTGCCGCCCGACCGCGTGGTCGACGTCGTCGAGGCAGTCGTCACCACACAGCGTGACTTCGGCAATCGCGACGACCGCCACCGCGCCCGGCTCAAGTACCTCGTCGAGGAGCGGGGCATCGACTGGGTGCTCGCCGAGGTCGAGCGCCGGGTCGGCTTCGCGCTGGCGCCGCCCGCCGACCTGCCGCCGTGGGTGCCCGAGGAGTACCACGGCACGCGCGACGGCGTCGTCGGTGTCCCGGTGCCGTCCGGCAAGATCGCCGATCGCCACGGCGTTCTCTTGAGGACCGCGATGCGGTCGCTGACCGAGGACGGGACGGTGGCACGGATCACCGTCACAGGGCGCCAGGACCTGCTGCTGCACGGCATCGCCGGCGGACGCACCGACGAGGTCGAGCGCCGGCTCCGTGAGCACGGCGTGAAGCTGGCCGGTGACGTCAGCGCGCTGCGCCGGCTGTCGATCGCCTGCCCGGCGCTGCCGACCTGCGGCCTGGCGCTCGGCGAGGCCGAGCGTGCGCTCCCCGATCTGGTGACCGACTTGGAGAAGGCGCTCGCCGACACCGGCAACGGAGACGCCGCGATCCGGCTCAACATGACCGGCTGCCCGAACGGCTGCGCCCGCCCGTACACCGCCGAGATCGGCATCGTCGGGCGGACGAAGAAGGGCTACGACATCTACGTCGGCGGATCGGCGACGGGCGAGCGGCTGGGCGAGCGGATCCGCGCCGACGTCCCGCTCGACCAATTGGCGGCGACGCTGGCGCCCGTGTTCGCCGAGTACGCCGCACGCCACGATCGCAACGCGACGTTCGGTGACTGGTCGCACCAGGTCGGCGGCCCGACGATCGAGACCTGGCTCCCCGCACCGGTCGTCCGCCGCCGGGGCGCGGCGACATCCGAGGTCGCGTGACGGCCCGGCGACAGCTCGGGCCGGACTTTCTGGGCGGGATTCGTCTCGGAAACCGAGACGATCCCCGCCCAGATGTCGGGACGGTCGCGCTGGTCGGCGCCGGGCCAGGCGATCCGGACTTGCTCACGGTGCGCGCGGTGCGGCTGCTGGCGGCCGCCGATGTCGTGGTCCACGACGCGCTCGTCGTTGACGGCGTGCTCGCCCTCGTCCCGGCGACGGCTGAGGTGATCGACGTCGGCAAGCGGCCGGGCCGGCCGGTTCCGCAGGAGCTGATCTCGACGCTCCTCGTCGAGCTCGCCCGCTCCGGCCGGCGGGTCGTGCGGCTCAAGGGCGGCGACCCGTACGTGTTCGGGCGCGGCGGCGAGGAGGCGCAGGCCCTGATCGAGGCGGGGGTGCCGTTCGAGGTCGTCCCCGGCGTGACGTCCGCCCTCGCCGCACCGGCGGCGGCCGGCGTGCCGGTGACCCACCGTGCTGTCTCGGCGGCGTTCACGGTCGTCACCGGACACCGGCGGGCCGGCGAGTCGGACGTCGACTGGCGCGCGCTGGCCAAGGTCGGCGGCACGGTGGTCGTGCTGATGGGCGTGGCGCAGCGAGGGCTGATCGCGGCCGAGCTGATCGCCGGCGGCCTCGACCCGGCGACGCCGGTCGCCGCCGTGCGGTCTGCGACGACACGAGAAGAGGTCGTGGCACGCGCCCGCCTCGACGAGCTGGGAGACGTCGACATCGAGCCCCCGGCCGTGCTGGTGATCGGCGCGGTCGCTGGCCTCGACCTCCGTCCCGTGCTCGCCCACCCGACCGTCGCTGCCAGCTAACGCCGACCCCGCGCTGCTGCCAGCACGATCTGGGCGCGCTCCCTGACGACAGCTGGCAGCCCACGCGCCCAGATGACCGGCTGGCGGCGATCGCGCCCAGATTGCCCGCCTCCGGGGTCGGCCACGTCCGCTCACCCGGGACGGGCCAGGCCGCGGTAGCGAACCGGGCGCTCGGCGAGCTCCTCTTGGAGGTGGGCGGCGAAGCCGGCGATGCGGGCGACGGCGAACGGCGGGACATCGGCCGGGAGCCCGGCGACGAACAGGAGTGCGCCGAGGCCGAGGTCGACATTCGGCCGGCGGGTGATCCGCACGCCCGCCTCGGCGAGCAGGTCGGCGACCACATCGCCGCGATCGAGCGGATCGGGCAGCGAGGCGATGATCTCCAGCAACGGCGCCAGCCGCGGATCGTCGCCCCTGTAGATCGGGTGACCGAACCCCGGCAGCCGCTCACGCGCCTGCAACCGGCGCAGCACCACTTCGGCGGCACCGCCGGCCCGCTCGCACTCGGCGAGCAGGGCATACACCTGTGCCGCCGCCCCGCCGTGGTACGGACCCTCCAGCGTCACCAGTCCGGCGGCGAGCGCGGCGTACGAGTTGGGTCGCGTCGACCCGGCGACGCGAACGGCGAGCGTCGACGTGGCCAGCTCGTGGTCGGCGAGCAGCACCAGCGCCCGATCGAGGGCGCTTGCGAGCGCCGGTGACGGCTCGGCGTGCCAGGCGGCAGCGAGACGGGCGGCGACGGCGCCGCTCGAGGGGACGTCGCGCAGCGGCCGCACCCGCACCACGGCAGGTGCGACGCCGAGCAGGCGACGCGCTGCGGTCGGCGGATCGTCGCCGGGGTGTTGGACGCCGAACCCGCTGGCCACGGCGACGAGCGTGGCGACCTCGTTGACGCCGATCGCAGCTGCGATCCTCGACGACCGCCGGACGTCGGCGGGGTCGGGGTCGGGCCACACGACGGACGGCGGCAGCTCGCCGGTCCACAGCAGCTCGGCGACCTGCTCGAACGTGCACGTGCGCGCCAGCTCGGCGACGTCGCGACCGCGATAGCGCACGCCGTGCTCGTCGAGCGTGGTGACGTCGGTGACGATTTGGACATCGAGCGACGGTCGAGGCTCGCTCTCCCGCCGCCGCGCCCGACCGGCCAGCGCTTCGACATCCTCCAGGGCGTACAGCGAAGTGCGGCCGTCGACCGCCACCCGGCGCCCGATCAACCCCCGGCTGACATACGCGTACAGCGTCGGCCGCTGCACGCCGAGCAGGCGAGCCGCCTCGGCGGCCCCCACATAGCGAGTCATGGCCGGCAGTGTACCACGCGAATCAACGTTGATTCAATCAACGTTGATTCGCAGCGTCCGGAGGCGGACGATGGGCCGCATGACTACTTTGATCGACGTACCCCCAGGCCTCAACGGCGTCGCCGTCACCGACACCTCCATCGGCGACGTCGATGGCGAGGCCGGCTTCTTCCACTATCGCGGTCACGACGCGACCGACCTCGCCCGCGGCTACAGCTTCGAGGCGGTGTGGCACCTCATCGCCCGCGGCCATCTCCCCGACGACGCCGAGTCGGCCGCGTTCCGGGCGGAGATCGCAGCCGCACGGGCACTGCCCTTGTCGCTGGGACCGGTGCTCGGGCCGCTCGCCACGGCGACGGGGCCGACGCTCGGTCGGCTTCGGGCGGCGGTGTCGATCGTCGCCGACGAGCTCGGTCTGCGGCCACTGATCGACATCGGCCCCGCCGAGCGGG
>JBIOUO010000062.1:0-4288 GCA_044867195.1 Ilumatobacteraceae bacterium | reverse complement strand
TTGCCACCGCCGCGGATGTCGAGCGCCTGCCCGACGCCCATCGGCACGAAGTCGCCGAGCACGATGATCTGGGCGCGCATCCCCGAGGTCCACGACGGCATCGACGGCGCCGCGCTCGCCGTGCTCGGCGACTTCGTGCCGATGGGCGTCGGGCAGGCGTTCGGCATCCGCGGCTCGGGCAACAGCCTCGACAACACGCTGCGGGTGGCGCGGCTCGTGCCGACCGACTGGGTGTTGCTCGACATCCGCGTGCACGCCGTCGAGCGGGGGTTCGGCCACGGGCTGGTCCACATGTTCGCCGAGGACGGCACGCTCCTGGCGACGGCCAGCCAGAGCTGCATCATGCGCTATTGGGTTGTCAGTGGCGAGGCAAAGCCTCGCCACTGAGCTGGTCGGAGCCGGCCTTCGGCCGGCACCCAGCTTGCTGCCGACGACCGACCAAGTCGGATCGATCGGCCGTCGGGGGCTCCGGCCCAAGGGCCTCTGCCCCCGAACCCCGCCGACTCGTCCCCGCCGACGGGCGCGGTGGCGGTGCCGTCGACCGGATCGGCTACAACGGCACGATGACGCTGCCCGTCCGCCCCGGCATGACCGTCCCGCTGCCCGGTCCACTCCACACCCATCGGGAACGTCTCACCGAGCTGGCCGACCTCGGCTACACCGACATCTGGTCGGCCGAGGCCGACGGCGCCGACGCGTTCACGCCGCTCGCCCTTGCCGCGGCCTGGGAGCCGCGCCTGCGCCTCGGCACGGCAATCGTGCCGGCCTACACGCGCGCACCAGCCTGTCTGGCCCAGAGCGTCGCCTCGCTCGCCGATGCCGCCCCCGGCAGGTTTGCCATCGGCATCGGCTCGTCGAGCAACGTGATCGTCGAGCGCTGGAACGGCGTGCCCTTCCAGGAGCCGTACAAGAAGGTGCGCGACGTCGTGCGCTTCTTGCGCGACGCGCTATCAGGCGAGAAGGTCGCCAAGCAGTACGACACGTTCGAGGTCCAGGGCTTCCGGCTCGGCATCCGGCCCGAGCAAACGCCCCCGATCCTCGTCGCCGCCCTGCGCGAGGGCATGCTCAAGCTGGCCGGGCGGGAGGCCGACGGTGTGATCATCAACTGGTTGTCGGCCGCCGATGTGACGACCGTGACCAAGGTGGTCAACGAGGCGGCCGGAGGCGCCGACCGCGAGGTGGTGGCACGCATCTTCGTGTGCCCGAGCGAGGACACCGAGCTCGTGCGCGCCGGAGCCCGGCGTGCCGTCGCGGCGTACCTCAACGTGCCGGTCTACGCCGAGTTCCACCGCTGGTTGGGCCGCACGCACTTGCTGCAGCCGATGTGGGATGCCTGGGCCGCCGGTGATCGGGCGGCGGCCCTCGACACCATTCCCGACGAGGTCGTCGACGAGCTGTTCGTGCACGGGTCGCCGGAGCACTGCCGGGCGCGCATCCAGCAGTACTTCGACAACGGCGTGACGACCAGCAGCCTCGCCATCATGGGGTTGGACCCCGAGGTCAAATTCTGGGACGCCGCTCGCTGCCTGGCGCCGACGGCGAGCTGAGCGGCGACGATTCGGTGACGGGTCGGGCGGGGGACCCGACGAGGGAGCAGGGCTCGACGTCAGGCGGCCGGGCGCTCGACGTCGACGTGGGCCGGTGCGGTGCGGGACGGCTGCTCCAGCCGGGCCCGGATCTCGGCGATGTGGCGCAGCCCTCGGCGCCGCGTCGCCTCGTCGAGACGGAAGCGCAGCGGCACCTCTGGGTCGGGCAGCAGGCTGAGCTGCTCGGCCGTGTCGCGGGGGGTGCTCGAGGTCATGCCACCATCATGAACGGGGGGTGTCACATCTAACGTCGATCGTGGGTCCACCACCTGTGTGGTCGGGCTCCATAGGGTGCGCCGAGTCCGGTCCTTCCGGTTCGGCTGGGTGTGTCACCGGAGCGGGGTTCGATCCCGACTCCTGACGGCTGATCGTCGAATCGGACGGACCCCTCGGCGCATGCGAAGCAACCCTGTTCGGGAACTCGGCGGCCGGCCGTGTGTCGGACCCCTGTTTCGAGGATGTCTGGTGACCTCGCCCCCCCTTGGAGCGTGCGCGGGCCGGTGCCCGGGAGGATCGGCGACGACAGCAACAGCCGCAGTGAGGAGGTATGAGTGATAGTTCGACTCGGGATCGACGTGGCCTGCCGGGCCGACCATCAGGCCAGCCTGGCCGCAGCCGACGGCGAGTTCATCTGGTCGGGGTGGCGGTTCCGCACGACCCCGACCGATCTGGCGGCGCTGTGGGACAGACTCCCGCCTGGCGCCGAGGTGCAGGTGATCATGGAGCCGACCCGCAACGCCTGGGTGCCGTTGGCGGCGTGGCTGTCGGCGCGGGGCGCCGAGGTCGTGCTGGTCGCCCCGGAGCAGTCCGCTGATCTGCGCGACTACTACAACAAGCACACCAAGACCGACCGGCTCGACAGCCGGGTCCTGGCCCGCCTGCCGTTGCTGCACCCCGAAGGCCTCACCGCCTATGACGGGCCAACCCCGACTGATCCGCTACGCCGGGCGATGCGCCGCCGCTCGAAGCTGGTCAAGGCCCGGGTGGCTGCCTGGCAGCGACTCGACGCGTTGTTGGAGCTGCTTGGCCCGGCCTACGCCGTCGTGCTCGGCGGCGGTGACTACACCAAGACGGCGCTGGTCGTGCTGGAGCGTTACGGCGACCCGCGGGCCTTGCGCCGTCTGGGGTTGCGCCGGTTGAGCGAGCTGATGATCCGCACCAGCCGCGGCGCCTGGCGTGACGACAAGGCGGCCGCCCTGTTGGCAGCCGCCGACGAGGCGATCGAGTTGTGGGCCGGCGGCGGGATCGACTTCGCCGAGCTCGCCGCCGATATCGCCGGCGAGGTCCGCCTCGCCCGCGGCCTCGACGACGAGATCGCCAAGCTCGAAGCGCGCGCTGCCCCACTGTTCGCCGCCGCCGACCGTCGACCCGCCGTCGACGACGGCGACGAACGCGGGATCATCGCCGCCGTCCCCGGCCTCGGCGGCGTGCTCGGCGCCGGCATCGTCGCCCGTTTCGGTGACCTCGACCGCTTCGCCAACCTCGCCGGGGTGCGCTCGTTCACCGGGCTCGTCCCCAAGATCGACCAGTCCGGCCTCACCCACGGCCACCGCGGCATCACCAAGGCCGGCGACCCCGGACTACGCGAAGTCCTCTACCTTGCCGCCGACTACCTCCGCCACGTCGACCCGCAGCTCGCCGTCCGCTACCACCGCCTCATCGTCGAGGCCGGCAAGCACCACGACTCGGCGTTGTGCCACCTCGCCACCACCCTCGCCACCCGGCTCGCCGCCTGCTGGCGCCGACGCCAGCGCTACCAGCTGCGCGACGTCGAGGGCAGTCCGATCACCGAAGCCGAGGGGCGCGCCATCGTCACCGCCCGCTACAAGATCCCCGACGACGTACGCCGCGCCCGCCGGCGCACCTCGCACGCCAAACACCTCAAGCAACGGCCGACCCGGCGCGGACAGGAGTCGACCGAAGCCGCTCCGGCGCCGGGCCGAACCAGCCCCGACGCTAGCGACAAGGTCGCATGAAGCTCTTGACATCCGTTAGGAACTCATCCAGTCGCGAGCCTGTGACCAGGGCAGATAGGAGCCTTCGCGGCGACGCCGTCGCGGCGGCCGGCGGTGACGAGGGGTATAGCCGGCTACCATCGAGACGGTTCATCGGTCGGGAGGTCGGGGCGTGGAAGCGGCGGCAGTGCTCAGTCCGTTGAGCGGTCGCGTCGCGGTCGTCACGGGCGCCGGCACGGGCGTCGGCCAGGCGATCGCCGAAGCGCTGGGCGCCGCCGGCGCGTCGCTGTGCCTGGTCGGCAGGACTCGGGCAACGCTCGAGGAGACCGCGCGGCGGGCCGGCCGGGATCCCCGCTGCTACCCGACGGATCTCACGGACGACACCCAGCTCCGCGCGCTCGCTGAGCAGGTGCAGCGGGAGCGACCGTCCGTCGACGTTCTCATGCACTGCGCCGGCGTGCACGCGATGGGGGCGATCGACGAGGCGCCCGTCGGCGAGCTGGACGCGCAGTACCGGACCAACGTGCGCGCCCCCTACCTGCTGACCCAGGCGTTCTTGCCGGTGCTCCGACAGAGCCGGGGTCAGGTCGTGTTCGTCAACTCCAGTGCCGGGCTCACCGCTCGTGGTCGCGTCGGTGCCTACGCGGCCACGAAGCACGCCCTGCGCGCCGTCGCCGACAGCCTGCGCGACGAGGTCAACGAGGCGGGCGTCCGCGTGCTGAGCGTCTACCTCGGACGCACGGCGAG
>JBIOUO010000061.1:0-15314 GCA_044867195.1 Ilumatobacteraceae bacterium | reverse complement strand
GTGATCCTGATGCGCCGTCCCGAGCGGGCAGAGTGAAGCGCCGGCGCGCGTCCCAGCTCGCCCCGACGCCGCTGGTCGCCGACCTCCGGCTGGCACTGGCGCCGGATCGAGTTCGCGACGGCGGCACGGAGTTGTCGCTCTACCGCCACGATGCATCCGCCATGGAGGGCACAGCCGCTGCCGTCTGCTTCCCGGTCTCCGCTGGCGAGGTCCAGGCCTGCGTGCGCCTCGCCGCGCGCCACGGCGTCCCGTTCGTCGCCAGGGGCTCAGGCACTGGACTGGCGGGTGGCGCGGTGCCGCCGGACGGCGCGGTCGTGATCGCGACCACGAAGATGGACCGCATCCTGTCCGTCGACCCCGTCACACGGCGGGCATGGGTCGAGCCGGGCGTGCTCAACCTCGACCTGACCCGCGCCGTCGCCAGCCACGGCCTCCATTTCGCGCCCGACCCGAGCAGCCAGCAGACGTGCTCGATCGGCGGCAACGTGGCCAACAACTCGGGCGGACCGCACTGCCTGGCGGAGGGCGTGACCAACGCCCACATCATCGCTCTCGAGGTCGTGCTCCCCGACGGCACGATGACGATGCTCGGCGGCGAGGACCCCGAACCGCTCGGGCTCGATCTGCGCGGTGTGTTCGTCGGCAGTGAGGGCATGCTCGGCGTCGCCACCAAGGTGTGCGTCCGGCTGACCCCTGACCCGCCGGCCATCTGCACGATGCTGATGGACTTCGCCTCGGTGGAGGCGGGCGCGTCGACGGTCAGCGCGGTGATCGCGGCCGGCATCGTTCCGGCGGCGATGGAGATGATGGACCAGCTGTGCCTGCGGGCGGTCGAGGCATACATCCGGGCCGGCCTGCCGGTCGACGCCGCGGCCGCGCTGCTGGTCGAGGTCGTCGGCCTGCCACACGGCGTGGCGGCCGACGCCGAGCTGATCACGTCGATCGCCCGTGACCACGACGTGCGCACCGTGCGCACGGCCGCCGACGACGCCGAGCGGGCGCTGCTGTGGAAGGGGCGCAAGTCGGCATTCGGCGCGATCGCCCGGATCAAGCCCGACTACTACCTCCACGACACGGTGGTGCCACGGGCGCAGCTGCCGGCGGTGCTGTCCAAGGTCTATGAGATCGCGGCGCGCCACGACCTGCTGGTGCTCAACGTGTTCCACGCTGGCGACGGCAACCTCCACCCGCTGCTCCTGTACGACGGGCGGGAGCCGGGCGTGGCCGAGCGCGTCCACGCCGCCGGGTACGAGATCGTCCGCGTCTCGGTGGAGGCCGGGGGGGTGCTGAGCGGCGAGCACGGCATCGGCCTCGAGAAGCGTGACCTGATGCCGCTCATGTTCTCGCCGCTCGACCTCGCCGCCCAGGAGGCGTTGCGCGACGCGTTCGATCCGGACCACCGCGCCAACCCCGGCAAGGTGCTACCGAGTCCGGCAGGGTGCGGGGACCTCCAGGTGGCGCGGGCGGTTGCCGAGGGCGCGTGGATCTGACGTCCTTGGCGACCGACGTCGGCACCGACGGACCCGTCACGATCTGTGGGCTCGGGACGCGTGGCGGCGCGGTCCCCGGGGTCCGCGCCGTGGCGGCCCCTGCCGGCATCGACTGGATCCAACCGGCGGAGATGACCGTGTCGTGCGGCGCGGGGACACCAGTCGCCGAGCTCGACGAGGCGTTGGCAGAGCACGGCCAGTGCGTGGCCGTCCCGCCGTCTGGCTCGGTCGGCGGGGCGCTCGCTGTGGGTCGCAGCGGGCTGCGCCGGCTGGGATACGGACCGGTGCGCGACGCGGTCCTGCAGGTGCACTACGTGTCGGCGGCTGGCGAGATCGTCAAGGCCGGCGGGCCGACCGTGAAGAACGTCAGCGGCTTCGACCTGTGCCGGCTGCTCGTCGGTTCGCACGGCACGCTCGGCTTCCTCGGCGACGTGATCCTGCGCACCCGCCCGCGGGCCCGGTGCGAGCGCTGGTACGCCGGGGCCGTCGACCCCGATGCGGTCCTGGCCAGGCTGTACCGGCCGACGTCTGTGCTGTGGGACGGAGCGGCGACGTGGGTGCTGCTCGAAGGCGACCGGCGCGACATCGACGCCCAGGCCGCCCGGCTCCCACTGGCGCCGGTCGGCGGACCACCCCCGCTGCCCGACGGCGGCCGGTGGTCGGTGCCACCCACCGCGCTGCGGACCCTCACCGGCACGTTCGTCGCCGAGGTCGGCGTCGGCATCGTCCACCATGCCGATCCGCCGCCGCTCCGGACGCCGGACCCTGCGGTCGTCGAGCTGCACCGGCGGATCAAGCAGCGCTTCGATCCCGGTGGTCGGCTCAATCCGGGACGCGATCCGCTCGATGGCTGACCGCCCGTTCGTCGACGGGCCAGCCGGCCCGGCTTCGGCGGTGTGGTCGGCAGCCCGTGGCGCAGCGGCTGAGTGGTCACTGCCGCCGCCGGTCCTGTTGCGGATGGGGATGAACGGAACGTTCGTCACCGGCGGGCTCGTGCTGCGCGTCGGGCGCGTGACGGCGCAACCGGAGGCGGCGATCGCGCTGGCCTGCGTGCTGGATGCGGCAGGGGTGTCGGTCGCGCGTCCGGCGCGCCCGGACGCCGTGCGGTGCGGCGACCTGACGGTGACGGCGTGGGAGCGGCTGGTGCTGGTCGACGCCGAGCCGGATTGGCGCGCCGTGGGGCGGATGGTGGCGACGGTCCATGGCCTCGGGCCCGGTGACATCCCGCCCGCGTACCCGCTACCGCTCGGGGAGCGCTTCGCGTGGTGGCGGTTCGACAACATCCTGGTCGAGGTCGGCGACCTGCTCGATCCAGCGGCGCGCGCCGGTCTCGAGGCGACGATCGACCGTCACCGTCGGTGGTCCGACGGCGTCGACCACGTCGTCTGTCACGGCGACGTTCACCCGGGGAACGTGGTGATGACGGCGACCGGCCCGGTGCTGCTCGACTGGGACCTGCTGTGCCTCGCGCCGCCCGGCTGGGACCACGCGATGCTGCTGCGGCTGCCGCAGTGGGGATGGCCGGCGCAGTGGTACGGCGAGTTCGCCGCCGGCTACGGGCGCTCGCTCGCCGCCGACCCGACCGCCGTCGCGATCGCCGAGCTCCGCCTCGTGGCGGCGACGCTGATGCGCCTGCGCGCCGCTCGGGCCGACCCGTCGGCGCTGCCCGAGGCCCGCCGCCGGCTGGCATTCTGGCGCGGCGACCCCGACGCCCCGACCTGGCACGCGATGTGAAGCCATTGGAGTGTTTCCGCCGTTGGAGTGTTTGCCGGGGGTCCCCCATCGCCGAAACACTCCAACGATGCAAACACTCCAACGGATGGGCGCTGCGTAGGGTGAGGGTCGATGGCGGTGATCGACTTGCGGCTCGATGACGGCGAGCTGTCGACGTGCGTGCAGTGCGGTTTGTGCCTGCCGCACTGTCCGACGTTCCGGGTCACGGGCGAGGAGGGGCTGTCGCCGCGGGGGCGGATCGACGCCATGCGCGGTGTCCAGTGGCGTGGCCGGGCGGCCGACGCCGAGTTCGTGCGGTTCATGGAAACGTGTGTGCAGTGCCGCGGGTGCGAGCCCGCCTGCCCGAGCGGCGTGCCATTCGGGCACCTGATGGAGGGCACGCGGGAGGCGCTCGCCGACACCCACCTCACCGCGCCTCGCTGGCTGCGCGCCGCGTACGGCGTGCTCGCCCGGCACCGGGCGCTGCTCGCCGGGTCGACGCTGCTGGCCGCCGCCCAGCGCCTGCGCCTGGTCCCGCGCCGGATGGGTCTCGCCCGGCTGCCGCTGCGGCGAGGTCCGCGCATCACCCCGACCGGTCCCGGCGCCGACCCGGTGTGGCTGTACACCGGCTGCGTGATGGACGCCTGGATGCGTGACACGCACCGGTCCGCGGCCGCCCTGATCACGGCCGCCGGGGCGACGTTCGAGGTGTCGCCCGACGGGTGCTGCGGCGCGCTGCACGCCCACGCCGGGCTCGGCGACACCGCCCGCCGTCTGGCTGAACTCACGATGCGCTCGATGCCCGGCGACGCGCCGATCGTCGTCGACTCGGCTGGCTGCGGGGCGGCGATGAAGGACTACGGGCACCTGCTCGGCACGCCGGCGGCAGAGCAGTTCGCCGCGCGGGTGCTCGACGTGCAGCAGTGGCTGGCCGGCCGGCTCGATCGACTGCCGGTGCCGGCGCGCCGCCTCGGGCCGGTGATCGTCCAGGATCCCTGCCACCTGCGCCACGTCCAGCGGGCGGCGGAACCGGTGCGCACTGTGCTGGCCCACGTCGCGGACGTCGTCGAGCTCGACGACGACGGCCTGTGCTGCGGCGCGGGTGGCGCCTACGCCGCGCTCCAGCCGGCGCTGGCGAGCGAGGTCCGTGCTCGCAAGGTCGCGGCGATACGTCGTGGCGCGGCGCGGAGCGGAGCGGCCGTCGTCGCGAGCGCCAACCCGGGCTGCGTCATGCACCTCGCCGCGGCCGGCGTCACCGTCCGCCATCCCATCGATCTCGTGGCCGGGGCGCTCGGCCTCGACGGGGCACGAGCACCGGACCGGGCCGGCCGCCCGTCACGTCACGCAACCAGCTGAGCGCGCCCTCGTCGAACACACCAATGGGATGCCCGCCCGCGGTCGCGACGAGCGGTGCCGCCGCCGTGGCGAGGCTGACGTCGACCGTGGGCCGCTCGGGGCCGGGCAGGGCGAGCACGGCCAGCACCTCGGCGCAGGCGAGCAACCCGGCGAGCGGGTCGGGATAGGCGAGCAGGGCCGGTTGCGGCGCGCCGTCCACGAGCCCGAGGCCGAGCGCGGCGTGGACGCCGCGGCCGTAGGCGACCCACGATCCCTCGGGCGTGCCGGTCGGGAACGCCCGGATCGCCAGGTGGACGAGCTCGGGGTTGATCGCGGCGAGCGCGGCGGTGCCATAGCCGAGATTGGGCAGCACCCGGTCGGAGAACGAGTCGACCAGGACATCCGCGGTCGCCAAGAGGTCCTCGAAGGCTCGGCGGTCGGCGGGCCGGTGGAGGTCCCACGGCCGGCGGGCCTTGCCACCATCGAGCACAGCGAACTGCGCCGGCGACCGGCGCAGGCCGTCGCGACGAGCGTCGGGCTCGACCGTCACCACGGTCGCGCCCCACTCGGCAAGCAGCATCGTGCACAGTGGCCCGGCCCACATCGCCGTCATGTCGACGACCACCACGTCCGACGGTGTCAAGGTCGAGTCATCGCGTTTGTTCGTTGATGCACGGATAGGAGTGCGCCGTCGCACAAACGCGCCCCCCGCCGGCGGTCGGTACGGGGTCACCGGGAGCCAGCATCCCTGGGCCAGCGCCGACACCCGCTCGGCGTCGGCGCCAGGCTCGGACGCCACGAGCGCACTGAGCAGCCGCTCGTCGCCGGCGGCCACATCGGCATGGATGTGGCCACCGCCGGGCACACGCCGCGGCGGGGTGGGGACGACCGGGTCTCCGACCACCAAGGGGAGCAGCAGGTGGGCAAGCACTGCGCGGTCGTCAACGGCGAACGCAGAACCCGTCAGGGTGCTCGCGGCGGCGGCGGCGCGCCGCCCGTACTGCAGCGCGAGGGCGGCGGCGCCAATCGGGATGCCGGCGTCGAACGCACATACGTCGTGGCCCCCGAGATCACGAGCCGGCACGGAGCCGACGGTACCGGCGCCGGATGCCGAGCACGGTCGGATCACGCCGGTCGTGATGAGCGATCATCGACAGGATGGACGACACAGCGCGTCAGCGCTTCATCGATCGGGCCACTGCATTCCTCGAGGCCAACACCAGCCGGCGGACAACCACGGCCGAGCTCGTCTGGGGTCAGGGCAGCGACTCGATCCGGCTGATGGGCGCCGACGACGCCGGACAGGAGGACTTGCGGCTGGCCGCGGCCGCGGCGTGGCGAGCGAAGGCGTTCGACGCAGGGGTGGCGTGGCCCGGTGGCCCGGCGGTGTACGGCGGCGGCGGCCTGAATCCCGACCTCAACGACGTCTACCGTGAGCTGGAAGCGGACTTCGAGGTGCCCGATCAGCGGATGTTCGCGGTGGCTTGGGACATGGTCGGCCCGGCCGTCCTGGTGCATGGCAGCGAGGATCTCAAGCGCCGCTTCCTCAAGCCGATCTACCGCGGTGAGCTGCTGTGCTCGCAGCTGCTGAGCGAGCCCGAGGCGGGGTCCGATCTCGCCGGGCTCAGGACGCGTGCCGTGCGCGACGGCGACGAGTGGGTGGTCACTGGGCAGAAGGTCTGGAGCTCGTACGCCCACAGGGCGAGGATCGGGCAGCTGATGGCGCGCACCGATCCAGGGGTACCCAAGCACCGGGGCCTGACGATGTTCCTGCTGCCGCTCGACACGCCGGGGGTCGAGGTCCGCCCGCTGCGCCAGATGACCGGCGACGCCGAGTTCAACGAGGTGTTCCTGAACGACGTCCGTGTGCCCGACGCCAACCGGGTCGGCGAGCCGGGCAGCGGGTGGCGGGCGGTCCTGACGACGCTGATGTCCGAGCGGGCCTCGGTCGGCACGGGAGCCGCCTCACGATCGATCGACCCGGTGCGGATGCTCACCGAGCTGGCCCGGCACGTGGCGAGGGACGACGACCCGCTGGTGCGCCAGCGCCTCGCCGAGGTGCACATCGTCGACTTCCTGATCCGCAAGGTGGCCCAGCGCGGTGCCGACCTGCGCAAGCACACTGGCGCCGAGCGGGGGGCGGAAGGGTCGATCCTCAAGTTGCTCGGCTCGCGCCAGAACTTCCGCCTCGGCGAGCTGGCTGGGGAGCTGCTCGGCCCGGCGTTCACCGCGGACACCGGCGAGTGGGGCACGTATGAGTGGGCGCGGTTCCTGATCGGCGCGCCGGGTCTGCGGATCGCCGGCGGCACCGACGAGATCCAGCACAACATCCTCGGTGAGCGGGTCCTCGGCCTGCCCAAGGAGCCGACGTGACCGAGCGAGTCCTCGAGCGAGCGAACAATTCGACACGGTCTTTCGCTCAGTGGTGCTCCGGAAGGTCCGACACTGCGGCGTGGTCGCGTGGTGGCAGGGTGCACCAATGAGTGGATATGGCGAGCTGGCGGAGCAGCTCGAGCAGGTCGGAGCAGAGCTCGACGAGCTGTCGTTCGAGCTCCTGCAGCGAGCTGTCGCCGACGGCGCCACGCAGCGACCCCCCGAGGACAGGACGCTGACCCAGGCCCGCCGGGCCGTCGAGAAGGCAGCGGCGCTGTTGCGGTCCCTCGACCACGCCGACCCCGGATGACGCCGTGACCGCCGACCCCGGATGACGCCGTGACCGCCGGCCACGCTGCGCGTTTGGTCGTTGGACGTCGCCCGACAGATCCCCGACGCACAAACGCGACGCGACCACCGCCACGCTGCGCGTTTGCTCGTTGGACGTCGCCCGGCAGATCCCCGACGCACAAACGCGACACGACCACCGCCACGCTTCGCGTTTGCTCGTCAGAGGTCGCCCGGCAGATCCCCGACGCACAAACGCGACACGACCACCCGCCACGCTGCGCGTTTGACCGTCGGAGGTCGCCCCACCGGTGCCCGTTGCACAAACGCGACGGATCACGGTCGGGGGCGGTCCCGAGCGAACGCTCAGATGTAGTTGCGGCGCTCGAGGTGCTGGAAGCTGAGCCACCCCGGCAGGATCGGCAGCCAGAACGTCGCCAGGCGGTAGCTCAGCACGGCCGCCACGGCGATCGCACCGTCCACACCGACGGCGGTCAGCCCGGCGACGAGCGCCGCCTCCATCGCCCCCAGCCCACCAGGCGTCGGCGCGGCCGCCGCGAGCAGCGATGCCCCCAGGTAGACCGCGCCCACCTCGGCGAAGCTGACCCCGGCATCAAATGCGTTGGTGGCGCAGGTCAGCGCCAGCGTGTAGGCGAGGGTGACGCCGAGCGAGCCGCCGAACAGCGCCAGCAGCCGGCGCGGCGAGCGGGCGAGCCCGCCGATGCTGCCGAGTGATTGCCTGAGCGCGCCGAGCACGTGCCGGCGCATGATCCGCCGACCCCAGCGGGTGGCGATCACGATCCCGATCAGCGCCAGCAGGACGGCGATCACGACGAGCAGCTTGCTGCTGCTCGGCACCGAGAAGTTGGCCTGCCCGCCCTGTCCGGCCCAGGCGAAGAACACGATCAGCAGCACGATGTGGACCACGCCTCCGGCCACCACATTGAGCCCCATCCCGGTCACCGCTTCAGCCGGCGGGACGCCCGCCTTCTGAAGGAACCGGACGTTCAGCGCCATCCCCCCGACGTTGGCCGGCGTGACCCGGTTGACGAACGACGACGCCAGCTGGGCGTGGGTCGTCGGCACGAGCGGGATCCGCTGCCGCACACCGCCGGCGAGCCCGACCGCCGCGAACACGTACGTCAGCCCCGACAGCAGCACGGCGCCAGCGAGCCAGCCCCAGTTCGCCGACTCCAGCGCCCGCACGCTCTCGTCGACGTTGGCAAGTTGTGGCAGCAGGAAGTAGAAGGCGCCGGTCAGCGTGGCGACCATGACGATCGTGCGCGGGCGGACCCGGATCAGCCGCTCGAGCGGCTCCGGTTGCTCGCCTGTGACCTCGGCGATGCGATCGCGCAGCGACGCGAGCAGCGACTTCGGCGCCCGCTTGCGGGTGGCAGCCGACAGGGCGAGCGGCTGGAGGTACGCGGTGGCCGCCGCCAGGTCGGTGGGGGAGAGCACGCCCGCCGCGGCGTCGACGGCGCGCTCGGGCCCCACGATCTCCGCCAGCGAGACCAGCAGCTCCGCCCGATCGATGGCCTTCAGCCGGGCGTCGGCCGCTGTCCGAGCGGCGGCGAGATCGACGATCGCCGGACCGTCGTCGCCGACCACGATGTTGGCGGCGCGCAGCGCGCGGTGGGCCAGACCGGCACGGTGCAACGTGGCGACTTCCCGCCACACCGCGCCTAGCAGATCGGTGTCGAGCTCGGCGGCGTCCAGCGTGTCGAGCGGGCGCCCGCCGACGTCGTCGATGGCGATGGCCGTCGACCCGTCGGGCAGGGCGGCGATGCCGTGGAGGTCGGGACAGTGCGCCCCGCCGCGGCGGGCGAGCACGAGGAGCAGCGCCTCGTGCTCGACGGCGCGATCGAACGGGCCGGCCGTCACGTCCTCGCCGGCATCGCGCAGGACGACCGTGCGGTAGGCGCGGAACAGCTGGTCGGCGTCCCGTGTGTCCCGGCTGTAGACCTTGACGAAGCTGCGCCGCCCGTCGGCGGACGTCGCCCGGTACAGCTGCGCCCGCCCGCCGACAGCCCGCTCCAGCCGGAGGTCGACGACGTCGAGTCCGCACGTCGTCAGCCCGGTGGCGACGGCAGCCGGACTCGGCCGGCGGTTCGGGGCCCCGCACGCCACCAGCACCGCGGCGCCAACCGTCCCGCCGGCCGACAGCGCGAGGAGCAGGGCAGTGGGACTCGCCGTTCCGGCCAGGATGAGCGCCAGGACGAGCGCGGCGAGCCCGCGGTGCGCGGCACGCTTCCAGGCGAACGACAGCCACGGCGCACCGACGACGGTCGCCGCGGCGGCGCCGGCGAGGTAGGGGGTCGACGGGAATCGCGTCGAGATCAGCCACGAGTCGCTGGCCAGCGACCCAGCGACGGTGCCGGCGACATCGAGCAGCTGCTCCAGCGCGACCGACACGAGCGCGCCGAGTGCGGCGGCGAGCAGCAGGAGGATGGTCCGCCGCCACCGATGCTGGATGGCGAGCAGGCCGAACAGCACGATCGGCACGAGCAGCGCGGCGACCTGGGCTCCGGCCAGCACGAGCTGGCGCGCCGCCTCGGGAACGAGCGCCGCGGCGTCGGCGACGTCGTCGCGCAGACCCTCGTCGGTGCCCTCGGCGAGCTCGATCAGCAGCACCAGCACGCCGGTCGCCAGTCCCCAGACGACCAGCCGGAGCACGTCTCCGGGGTGGCGGTAGTAGCGCTCGCCGGCGGCGCGCTCGTCGAACGTCCGCGGATCGGCACCGGCCGATCCGACGATCGTGACAGGGGTAGTCGCGTTCATGTCGTCCCATCCCTCGCGACGGCGGCGACGACTCGCAGGACGAGCACGGCGCCGAGGAGCAACCCGCCATAGCCGAACACCTCGAACAGCCCCGTCCCGCCGGCCACGACCGGACCGGGATCGGAGGCGACCAGCAACCACGTGGACACGGCGAGGAAGGAGGTCCCGGCGAGCACGAGCAGCACCCGGTTGGCCAGTGTTCGCACGATGCGACGGCTGTCCTCGTCGACGACGTTGCGGATCCGCAGCTCGCCGCGGCTCGTCAGGGCGAGGATCCGCTCGACCCGCTCGGGGATCCGGCGCAGATGGGGCACCATCCCGAGCAGCTCCTCGCGCATCAGCTCGTTGCGATCGACGACCGCCGGCGCCTCCGTCCCGCCAACGAGCGCGGTCGCCGCGGTGATCAGCGAGAGGTCGGGTTGGAGGACGCGCAACGTCCCGTCGACGGTCACCAGCGCCCGCGACAACAGCACCAGATCCTTGGGCAATCGCACGCCGAAGCGCGACAGCGTGGCCACGAGGTCCTCGAGGATGGCCGGATCGACCGTCCCGCCGGGGCGGACGTGCTCGGCGAGCAGGCGGGCCAGCGCCCGTTCGAGCTGCTCTGGTGAGGTCCCCTCGGCGAGCTCGGTCAGCCGCTCGACGCCGTCCCGCAGCAGGCCGACGTCTCGCCGCGCCATGGCGATCATCAGGTCCACGAGCGCCGACTGCTGGATCGGGTCGAGGCGCCCGACGGCGCCGAAGTCGATCAGCCCGAGCGTGCCGTCAGCGAGCGCGAACACGTTGCCCGGGTGCGGGTCGGCGTGGAACAGGCCGATGCGCATCACCTGGTCCAACGTGGCGCGCAGCAGCTCGTCGGCAAGCTTGGCCCGGTCGACATCGCCGTTGTCGAGCAATCGGGAGTCGCTGATCGTCACGCCCTCGAAGCGCTCTTGGACGAGCACCCGTTGCCCGGACAGGTCCCGGTACACGGTTGGCACTCGGACGGCAGATTGCTCCGGGAGCATCAACGCCATCTCCGCCATCGCTTCGGCCTCGTGACGGAAGTCGAGCTCGGCCCGCAGACCGTCGGCGAACTGGGACAGCATCTCACCCGAGCGCAGTCCTTGGCCGAACGGCGTTCGCCGCTGGGCAAGTCCGGCGACCAGCTCGAGGGCGGCCAGATCGCGCTCCATCAGCGCCTCGATGTCGGGGCGCTGGACCTTGACGACGACGGGCTGCCCGGTTCTCAGGCGCGCCCGGTACGTCTGGCCGATCGACGCCGCGGCCAGCGGCTCCCAATCGAATTCGGCGAAGATCTCCTCGACCGGCGCCCCGAGCTCGTGCTCGAGCACCGGAGCGATGCGCTCCTGCGGCTCGGCGGGGACCCGGTTCTGCAACTCGGACAGCTCGTCGCACACGTCGCGAGGCAACAGATCGACCCGCGTGGCCGCGATCTGCCCCAGCTTGATGTACACGCCACCGGCCTGCTCGAGCACGCGGCGCAGGCGCACACCCGGGCTGTCGACGGTGCGCTCGGCGCGTTCGGTGGCGGTGAGGAAGGGCCCGAAGCCCTCCTGGCGACACAGCCGGAGCAGCTCGCGATAGCGACGGAGCACGGCGATCCGTCGCCCGAATGCGTGGATCGGGCGCGGCAGGACCACCAGCCCGGCGCGCTCGCCGAGGGCCAGCGATCCGGGTCGGGCGAGCAGGTCGAGCACGATCGCCGCGACCATGGTCGCCGGTACGCCGATCGCCAGGAGGTGGGCGACGAGGCCGTCGGCGCCCCAGTCCCAGTCGTTGACCCCGAGCGCGATCAGGCTCGCTACGCCCCACCCGATCACGGACGCGATCAGCGCCGTCCCCCAGCCGCGCCGGGTGCCGAGCAGGCGCAATGCCAGCAGCGTGGCAACGACCGCCGCGGCGACCGTCAGCAGCAGCCGCAGCAGGTCCGTCATCAGGCCGGTCGCCAGCACGGCACCCGGCGCGCTCACGGCGACCCGCCTGGGCACGGGGGCGCGTCGGCGCCGCACAGCCGCAGGCCGGTCTCGTCGGCGACTTCGTCGACCAGCTCGCGGCGGGGGCGGAACTCCAGCACGGGGTCGAGGGCGATCATCAGCGATGCGCCATCGGTGTCGTTGTCGAACCGGTACTCGTAGGTGACGCAGCCACCTGTGCCGACGTAGGTCCGGGTCGTGCGCAGATCGGGAGGCAGCTGCGTCGGGCGTTCGTAGCGCCGCATGTCGAGCTCGTCGCTGGCGACCTCGTCGGCACCGGCGACGTCGCAGCCACCGGGTGGGAGCAGGGTGACCTCGACGACGTGACCCGTCGTCTCCAGCTCGAACCACGCTCGACCGTTCTGGACCCGGACCATGTCGGCGCGCCAACCGGTCGGCACGGCGACGATGCACGGCACGGCGCCGGCGGTGGGGACCGCTTGGGCCATCAGCACCATCACGTCGTCGTTGCTGCACCCGGGTTGGTCGACGATCGGCAGATCGGCAGGGATGAACATCCGGTAGCCGAGCTGGACGACCACCACGGTGACGAGCAGAACTGCAACGGCGAGCGCCACCCGGGCGACGTTCCAGCGTTGCAGCGGGATCGGCCGGCGGGCAGGGGCGAGGGCGCGGAACTGGGTCACGAGGTCGCGCCCGTCGCGCTTCATGACGTTGCGCAACTGGGTAGGGCTGGCGATGCCGTGGGCGGCGGCGAAGGCCTCGGCGATCTCGTCGGGCGTGAAGTAGGCCAGCGCCCGCCGGTAGACGCGCTCGGCGTCGGTGCGCACGGCGAGCACGAGCATCATGTTCGCCAGGTCGACCGCCTCCCGCCATGGAGACGGGCGAGCTTGGGCGAACGCCACGTCGATCACGCGCAGGTGACCGTGCTGGACGAGCAGGTTGGCCGGCTTGATGTCGCGGTGGGCGACGCCGGCGTTCCACAGCTGGCGCACGAGCGCCAGTCCCTCGTCGATCACCTGGTCGTCGACCTCGGCGTCACCGATCTCCTGGGCGTCCTCGAACAGCCCTGTGACGATCATGTACTCGCGCTCGGGTGTCAGCTCGACGATGCCGATCGGCTCGGCGACGGGGATGCCGGCGTCGCGCAGCAGGCGCAGCGCATAGTCCTCGTACTGGACCAGCCGGTGCACCGACTGGTAGGGGCGCTCGTCCTCGAGGCGCCCGTAGAGCAGCCGACGGCCGAGCTTGTACCAGCGGTCGGCGCGCACGTGGTTCATCGCGTAGAGCTTCCCGAACAGGTTCCGTTCGGGGTCGCCGGCGACGCGCAGGCGCAGAGGCGTCGACCCGCCTGATCCGGCCTGCCCGAACGGTTGGACGTCGAGCACGGTGAACCCGAGCTGGTCCTGGACTGCCCGCCGGATCGCCGCACCTCGCTGGCCGCCGACGTCCAGATGGGCGGTCTTGCCGGCGTGATAGGTGACCGGGAAGGCGTCGTTCGGCGTGAACCACCGGAACGCCAGGAGCGGAACCCCGACACCCAAGGCGACGCCCAGGAGGATGTCCAGGGGATGATCGACGCCGAGGTACAGGCGGCCGAACGACACGACGACGAGCACGGCGACGGTGACGAGCTTGGCGATCGTCCGCGGCCGGCCCGGGACGACGAGGGCATAGGCGATGCCGACCGCGGTGAACCCGACGACGGCGGGGGGGACCGACGGCAGCGAGGGTCCCTCCCACCGCCCGATGATCGTGACGTCGTAGGGACGCGGGCGGGTGTACCAGTCGAGCAGCGGACCGGCGGTGAGCTCGAGGATCGCGACGCTGGCGACGAACGTGAACAGGTGGCGCCACCGGCGGAAGATGATCATCGAGGCCAGGAGCAGCATGGCGACGACGGTCATCGTCCAGCCGGTCACGACACGATCGATCGCCCGGAAGACGTCGTTCAGCCATTCGGTGCGCAGGCGGGCGATCGTGCGGAGGATCGCCGCGTCGGCCCGGTCGGTGGCCCGGCGGGCCCACGAGACGCGTGCGGTGACGATCGTCCACGCCATCAGCAGCACGATCGCCACGAGCCACCCGCGGCCGGTGGTCCCGATGCTGCGGGGGAGTGGCGGCGGGGCGCCCGTCGGCCGGCGCCGGCGACCTCGGGAGCTCGGCGCCGTGGCGGGTGATCGGGCAGCCGCCTCGTCGCGCACGCGACCCTCGGTCGTCATCACAGTCCTTCCGATCGCAGCCACGACCGGGCGATCGCCGTGACGTCGCCGGCGCCCGGCTCCCGGCTGTCCAGCGCGTTGAGGTCGCGCAGCGTTTGATCGTCGAGCGCGGCGGACACCGCGTCGACGGCCTCGACGAGCGGTTCACCCCATCGGTCGACGATCTCGGTGCGAGCGAGCGGCGTGACGTTCTCGGCCGGCTGGAGGTCCCGGTCATCTTCGAGCTGGACGAACTCGTCGATCGCCGGATCCGACGTGAACATCAGGGCCACGTCGATGTCACCGCGGCGCAGCGCCTGGAGTGTGACCGGCCCGCCGGCGTCCAGCGTGGTCGTCGCGCCGAAGTCCACGCCGTAGCGCTCATGGAGGCCGCGGAGGCACTGTGGCCGCTCGGCACATTCCGGTGGGCCCCCGAACCGCAGTTCGCCGGCGACGCTGGCGAGGTCGCTCAGCGCGGTGAGGCCGTAGCGGCGAGCCGTGTCGGCGGTGACGACGAACGCGTTGGCATCGCTGGCCGGCGCCGCGGCCAGTGCCTCGACGGGCGAGCCGTCGAGGACGGCCTGGAGCGCCCGATGGGTCGCCGCGGCGTCCGCATCCCCACGCACCGCCCCGGCGGACGCGAAGCCGACGGCGGTGCCGGCGTACTCGGGGACCAGCTCGACGAGGCCGACCTCCAACGCCGGCCCGACGAGCTCACGCGGCCCGAGACCGAACGCCCTCTGCACCGGGATGCCGGCGCGCTCGAGCGCCTGGCTGTAGATCTCGGCGAGCAACACGCTCTCGGAGAAGCCGAAGGATCCGACGGTCACGGCGTCGTCGCCGAGCGCCGTCGCCTGCTGTGGGGCTTCCCCACTGCCGCAGCCGCCGACGAGCAGGACCGCGCCCATGACGAGCGCGCGCCCTCCGTCGACAGCCATTCCACGCCCCTTCCGTCGCGATGACGTCCTCTCACTGTTCCACATCGGCACCCCACCTCGCGTTTGTGTACCAGCGCCCGACCCAGTCAACGCTGGCGCACAAACGCGAGATCGCGGCCACGGCCCTGCCGTGTTTGTGCGCCAGCGCCCCGCCGAGCCCGCACCCGTGCACAAACGCGAGATGACCGCCGGGCACCCCATGCGTCTGTGCGCCAGCGCCCCGCCGAGCCCGCACCCGTGCACAAACGCGAGGTGACCGCC
>JBIOUO010000060.1:0-5671 GCA_044867195.1 Ilumatobacteraceae bacterium | reverse complement strand
GCAACGAAGACATCCTACGAACCTCTCAATCTGTCCGTTTACTCACGGACAGATCAAGAGTGCTCCATCGCACCCGCCACGTGGTGGCAATCGAACCGACCGAGCCCCGCTACATCACAGGCCGGTCCGCGCTCGGCCCGAAAGTGCGAAAGTCCACAACCAGAATCCGGACGAAAACGATGCGCGACGCTCACTCCTCGGGAGGAACCTCCTCCGCGCGTCGCTTGATCTCGTCGACGACGCTGGCATCGGCGAGCGTCGTGGTGTCGCCGAGGTTGCGGCCCTCGGCGACGTCGCGTAGCAGCCGGCGCATGATCTTGCCGCTGCGCGTCTTCGGCAACTCGGGTGTCAGGTACACCGTCTTCGGCTTGGCGAGGCCGCCGATCTCGGTCGCCACGTGGTCGCGCAGGGCGGCGATGTCGGCCTCCTGCCCGCCGCGCAGCGTGACGTAGGCGATGATCGCCTGGCCGGTAGTGGCGTCGTTGGCCCCGACCACGGCGGCCTCGGCGACGGCCGGGTGCGAGACCAGCGCCGACTCGACTTCGGTCGTCGAGATGCGGTGGCCGGAGACATTCATCACGTCGTCGACTCGCCCGAGCAGCCACAGGTATCCGTCCTCGTCGAGTTTCGCCCCATCGCCGGCGAAATAGCGGTCGGGGAACCGGCTCCAGTACGTCTGCATGTAGCGGTCCGGGTCGCCCCAGATCCCGCGCAGCATCGCCGGCCATGGCCGGGTCAGCGTCAGGTAACCGCCGCCGAGCTCGACGAGCTTGCCGTTGTCGTCGATGACCTCGGCCGAGATTCCCGGTAGCGGGAACGTCGCCGATCCCGGCTTCGTCGTCGTCGCCCCCGGCAGCGGGCTGATCATGATCGCACCGGTCTCGGTCTGCCACCACGTGTCGACGATCGGGCAGCGTTCACGCCCGATGTGGGTGTGGTACCAGATCCACGCCTCCGGGTTGATCGGCTCGCCGACCGTGCCGATGACGCGCAGGCTGGACAGATCGTGCTTCGCCGGCTCGCCGGAGCCCCACTTCATGAACGTGCGGATCGCCGTCGGCGCGGTGTAGAAGATCGTCACCCCGTACTTCTCGATGATCGCCCAGAAGCGGTCGTTGCCCGGATGGTTCGGGACGCCCTCGTAGAGCACGATCGTCGCCGCGTTGGCCAGCGGACCGTAGACGATGTAGCTGTGCCCGGTGACCCAGCCGACGTCCGCGGTGCACCAGAAGATGTCGCTCTCGGGGTGGAGGTCGAACACGTACTTGTGGCTGAACGCGACCTGCGTCAGGTAGCCGCCCGTGGCGTGCATGATCCCCTTCGGCTTGCCCGTCGTGCCCGACGTGTAGAGGAGGTACAGCAACTGCTCGGAGTCGAACGGCTCGGCCGGGCACTCGGGTTCCGCGGCGGCGACGAGGTCGTGGTACCACTGGTCTCGACCGTCGACCATGGTCACGTCGTTCCCGCCGCGCCGTACCACCACGACGTGCTCGATCGTGGTCGTGGCCGCGACGGCCTCGTCGGCTGCCGGCTTGAGCGGGAACACGGCGCCGCGCCGCCACCCGCCGTCGGCGGTGATCAGCACCTTGGCCTCTGCATCGGCGATGCGGTCGGCCAGCGCCTGCGCCGAGAAGCCGCCGAACACCACGCTGTGGGCGGCCCCGATGCGAGCGCAGGCGAGCATCGCCACCGCCGCCTCGGGGATCATCGGCAGGTAGATGTTGACCCGGTCGCCGGCCACCACGCCGAGGCCCTTGAGCGCGTTGGCGAAGCGCTGCACCTCGGCGAGCAGCTCGGCATACGTGATCGACCGCGTGTCGCCCGGCTCGCCCTCGAACAGGATCGCCACCTTGTCGCCCTTGCCGGATGCGACGTGGCGGTCGAGGCAGTTGTGGGCGACGTTGAGCTTGCCGCCGACGAACCACTTGGCGTAGGGCAGCTCCCAGTCGCAGATCGTGTGCCACTCGGTGTCCCAGTCGAGCAGCTCGCTGGCCTGCCGGGCCCAGAACCCCTGGTCGTCCTCGGCCGCTTCGTCGTACATCCAGGTCCCGGTGACCAGGGCGTCGCGCTTGATGTGCTCGGGCGGCGGGAACGTCCGGTTCTCGTCGAGCAGGGCGTCGATGCCTGTCTGGCCTGGCTGGCCCGAGGAAGCGTCGGTCATGACCCCGACACTAGTGAGCCCTGTCGAATGCCTCTTCGGTCACGGCGCGAGGGATTGCGGGCGCCCGGGGGTCGGGTCGAAGCGGAACTGGGCGACGACGTCGCCGTCGCAGCCGATCGACTCGACGTCCTGGGGCACGTCGGCGACGGGCAGCGTGATCGACTCGCCGGGCGCGATCGGGTCGGCCCGGTACAGGTAGACCTCGAAGTACCGGCTGGTGGCGGGCGCGATCCGCACCGCGCAGACATCGGTGTCACCGTCGTTGACGAGCTGCTCGTCGACGACCGCGGCGCCGATCACGATGCCGCCGGCGGCGGACTCGCGGCCATCCGCATCGACGGCGATGAACTGGTACGAGCCCTCCTCCAGTGGCGCGCCATCGTCGCTGAGGCATTCGCCGAAGCCGGGTGCGTCGCGGCGCGTCTCGCCGGTGATGGCGACGCGCCGCCCGTCGCGTTCCCAGCGTCCCTTGAGGGCGAGCGGCTGATCCATCCGCACCGCGGCGCAGATCGTCAGCACCGGACTCTTGGCGGCGACGTCGTGACGGCCCGACGCGAGCAACTGGTCGACCTGCGCCTTCGCCTGCTCGGGCGTGGCGAGGTACTCGTTGAAGGCGGCGACGTTGGGGACGAGCAGGCCGACGTAGCCGCGATCCTCCACCGGCGCCGGTGTCGTGGTCGCCGCGACGGGTGGCGGAGCGCCCGGCGCGACCGCTCCCGGGGTAGTGGTCACCGGGGGCGGCGCGGTCGGGCCGGGAGTTGGCGCAACGGTCGAGGGAGGCGGCGGCGGCGGGGTAGGCGCCGGCGTGGGAACCGGTGTTGGGGCGACGGTGGGCGGCGCGGCGGCCACGGGCGACGACGTCACGGGCGCCGCCCCCGGATCGGCGGCCACGGTGGCGCTCGGTGGCGGCGCGAGCGTTGTCGACGTCGGTGACGGGAAGCGCCCCTCCTCGCGCTGGAGCGCCTCCCGCCCGTCGCCGCCGCGTGCCAGCCAGGCGACGAGTCCGACCAGGGCGACGAGCACGAGGATGCCGGCGACGAGGAACCCTCGGGCAGCCGGGCCGTCGCCGGGCGGTTCCGGTCGCGGTGTCGACGGCGCGGCGGGCTGTTCGGGTTGCTCGGGCTCGCCCGACTGCTCCACGCCACCTCCTCGGACTGGCCGCGCCGAACCTACTGCGCCACCGTCATCGGTCACCGGCATGCCACTCGACCACCGTGAACCCTCCCAACCCGGACGGGTCGAGGAGCGCCGCAGCCTCGCCGGCGCGGCTGCGCATGGCCAGCGCGGCCAGGTCCGGCCGCGCCGCACCCTCCCGCCAGGCGGACCGGCCCGCCTCCACCAGCTCGTCGATCCCGAACCGGCGCAGGAACTCGGCCTGCGCACACACGCGGTCTGGATCGGTCAGCTGGTCGAGCGCGATGTCGACGGTGATGTCCTGGTCACCGGGCGCGGCCAGCGGGTGCTCACCGCGCTCGTGACCGCGGTAGGTGCGCAACCACGACCGCCATGGTGCGGCCGCCATCTCCGCGGTCGTGGCGCGCGCGTAGTCGAGCACGAGCACCGACCCGCGGGCGACGAGCGCACGGGCCGCCGCCAGCCACGCCGCGGCGTCGTCCTGCAGCGGCGCCCGCGCGCCGTGAGTCGGGTCCGCCGGGAGGACAGCGGGGACGGGGTCGAACGGCGCCGAGAGCGCCTCGGCGAACCGGCCGGCGCGGTCGGTCGTGACGTAGGCCTCGCGCCACGCGCCGTCATGGACAGCCAGGCGGAACGGCAGGTCGTCGAGCAGCTCGTTGGCCAGGACGACGCCGTCGATCGGGCCGGGTGGGAGAACGGCCCGCGACTCGACGCCATCGGGGTGCAAGGCTCGCTGCGCGGCGGACACCTCGACCGCGACGTACCGCATCGCCGCGGCGCAGGAGGGTTGCCCGGCGAGCACGCTGCGCGCGAGCGTCCCCGGGCCGGCGCCAGCGTCGACGACCGTGAACGGGTCAGGCCGCCCGAGCCGGTCCCACACGGAGTCGAGGTAGCGGCCGACGACGAGGCCGAACAGGGGGCCGACCTCGGGTGCGGTCAGGAAGTCACCGCGGCGCCCGGCCGAACCTCCGCCGGCCGCGGTGTAGAAGCCGTGCGGCCCGTACAGTGCCACGGCGACGAACGCCGAGAACGGGATCGCCCCGCCCGCCGCGTCGATCGCCATGCGGGCGTCGTCGGCGGCACGACCGGCCGGGCGGCCGCCCGCCATCAACGGCCGAGGGCGCCGCTGAGATCCTGCAGGTCGGCGAAACGCATGACGAGGCCCGGCAGCACGCCGAGCACGATCGTGCCGGCGGCGGTGATCGTCAGGGCGGCCATGATCGGTGGCGGCGTGACGATCGGGGTGCGTTCGCCGTACGGCGCGTCGTCCACCCACATCGTGCGCATCACCCGCAGGTAGTAGGCCGCAGCGATGGCGGTGTTGGCGGCGCCGATCACGGCCAGCACGTAGGCGCTGTTCGTACCGGCGTCGAGCACGGTGCGGAAGACGTTGAACTTGGCGATCCATCCGGCGAGCGGCGGGATCCCGGTGAGCGAGGCGAGGAACACGGTCATCAGCACGGCCAGACCGGGGGAATACTGGATCAGCCCGCCGTACGAGGAGATCTCGCCGCTGCGGGTGCGGCGGGCGACGGCGATGACGACGGCGAACGCGCCGAGGTTGGTGAACCCGTAGACGACCAAGTACACGACGACCGCCCGGAGCGCCGACTCGGCGGCGTCGGCGGTGTTGACGAACGCCAGCGGCATGAGGATGAAGCCGCCCTGGCTGACGCTGGAGTAGGCGAGCATGCGCACGATGTTCGTCTGGCGCAGCGCGACCAGGTTGCCGACCGTCATCGTCAGCGCCGACAGCACCCACACGAGTGGCCCATACACCCCGTCGGCGGTCGGGAAGGCGGTGAAGATCACGAGCACGAGGGCGACGAAGCCGGCCGCTTTGGAGGCGACCGACAGGAACGCGGTGACCGGCGTCGGCGCCCCTTCGTACGTGTCGGGTGCCCAGGTGTGGAACGGCACGGCCGAGATCTTGAACCCGAAGCCGGCAACGACGAACACGACCGCGATGACGGTCAGTCCGGTGAGGTCGTTGGCCGCGAAGTACTCGTTGATCTCGGTCAGCTTGGTCGTGCCGGTGGCCCCGTAGAGCAGGCTCATCCCGTATAGCAGCACGGCGCTGGCGAACACGCCGAGCAGGTAGTACTTGACGCCCGCCTCGTTGCTGCGGCTGGAGCGCTTGCGCCAGGCGGCGAGCATGTAGGCGGGGATCGACAGCAGCTCGAGGGCGATGAACACGCTGACGAGGTCACGGCTGGAGGCCATCATCACCATGCCGAGCACGCTGCACAGCAGCATGACGTAGTACTCGCCCTGGTAGTAGCCGCCCTCCTCGAGCTCAGTCTGGCTGATCAGCACGACGACATAACCCGTCAACAGGAACAAGGCCTTGGCGATGAGGGAGAAGTTGTCGATCAC
>JBIOUO010000059.1:0-9490 GCA_044867195.1 Ilumatobacteraceae bacterium | reverse complement strand
CCGAGCCGCCGGATCTCGAGCACTACGCCGAAGCGGCCCGACGCGCCGACATCGACGCGCGCCCGCGTCGCCGCCGGCACGCCGCCGCCACCTGGGCCGTCTCAGCATCAGCACGATCACAGCTCGGACGTTCAAAGAGCCCACGCCCACGTTCATGACGCGTGGTTCCGGACTCGGAGCAAAGCCATCGTGGAGACTGGGCTCAACCGCTCCGTCGTGTCAGACGAACCGCCCGTCACCATCGGGTTGCGGACTGGCCGCTGCTGCCCCGCCTACTGGCGCGCGCGACCCAGAAGGAGTTCGGTTCCGGACAGTCGCATGGCCGCTGAAATTGCGGTCGGGAGCGGCGATCAGTGGCACCGGCGTGGGCAGCTGCCGTTCTCCCGAGCGACGGCGCCGGGGATGATCATCTGCGGCATGACGGCGGCGGACCAGGCGGCTGCGGGGTCGCCAAGATGTCCACCCAGTAGTACCGATCGTCCCGCCCGGTGCATCGTTCCACCCAGCGCTGCTGGACGTGACCGGAAAAGGCCCGGACGTTCGTCTGATCCACACCGACCGGCGTGTAGGTGCACGAAGTCGAGTCGAACCCTGCGGTGTTCGGCTCGCTGTGGGTGGGGAGGTTGACGCCGGCGCTGGCTGGGCTGGCGGTGGTGGCCATGACGTTGATGGTGATGCCGAGGGTGATGAGCGTTCGCCTGAGGGTGCGACGGTTCATGGTCCGCCCTTTCGTGTGAGTGGCCCTGGACGGATGCTGGGTCGGTTGCTTCGAACGGAGGGTGCGCCCGCTCGTCCCGGTTCGGTCCCTGTTTGGTCCTTGCTCGCACTAGGGTCGGCGGGGATGTGGCTGGGGGTGCTCGGCCCGGTCGAGTGCGTGGTCGGTGGGAAGGCGGTCGATGTCTCCGGTCGCCTCAACCGGGCGTTGCTGGCGGCGCTGGCCGTCGACCGTGACTGGGTCACCGGGATCGACGAGCTCGTCGATGCCCTGTGGGGCGATGAGCCGCCGGCGGCGGCGGACAAGGTCGTGCGCAACCGGGTGTCACAGTTGCGGGGGCTCCTCACGCCAGAATTCATCGAGACCGTCGGGGTGGGCTATCGGCTCGGCTCGAGCGTCGGGGTCGACACCGACGAGTTCGAGGATGCACGCCGCGCTGGAGCGGACCGCCTGGCCCTGTGGCGCGGGGTGCCGTTCGGAGAGATCGCGGAGTGGCCCCCGGCAAGGGCAGCGGCGGTTCGGTTGGGCGAGACGCGGGCTCACCTCGAGGAAGTCGCCGTCGCCGAGCAACTCGACGCCGGGATCGACGCCAGCGCACTCGTCGGAGGCGTTGAGAGCCTGGTCGATGCCGAACCGTTCCGTGAACGCCGGTGGGCGCTGCTGATGAGGACGCTGTACCTTGCCGGGCGCCAGCACGACGCACTGCAGGCCTTTCAGCGGGCGCGAGCGCTCCTGCGCGATGAGCTCGGATTGAGCCCGGGCGCCGAGCTCTTCGACGTCGAACGAGCGATCCTCAACCAGGAGCCGTCGCTCCGGCCAAACCGCGCCGCTGACGGAGCCGTCCAAGCGCCCCGATCCTCTGATTTGCGGACGTCGCGCGTGGTGGGGCGACGCGACCACCAGGAGCTCGCGGACCCCGGGGACAGCGGAGATGGCGCCGCCGTGCTGACGTTTCTGGTCACCGGCCTCGTCGGGTCGACGGCGCTGCTCTCCAGGGCAGGCGAGGCGGAGGTGGAACGTCTCCGAGTGCGCCACTTCGCCACCATCGAGCGGGAGCTCAGCCGCTACGGCAGCGTCGTGAAGAACCTGGGTGACGGCCTGATGGTCACCTTCTCGTCCCCTGTGCTGGCGCTTGACGCCGCCGTGGCCGCGCAACGCGCCGTCGCCACCGACGGGACGGGTCTGTCGATGCGAGTTGGTCTCCACGCCGGCGAGCCAACCCGAGACGCTGGCGACCACTTCGACAGCACCGTCGTTGTTGCCAAACGGCTCTGTGACCGGGCGACCGGAGGCCAGATCCTCGCTTCGCAGCTCGTTCAAGACCTGGCCGGCAACCGATACGTCGAGTCGTGTCGCCCGGTCGGCAGCTTGGCGTTGAAGGGCCTGCCGGCGCCGGTCCCGGCGGTCGAGGTGCGCTGGGGCCACCCTGGCGAGCACGAGCCCACCCCATCGACTGGCCGCCGCGTAGGCATCCCGGGGTTGTTGCGGACGTCGCCGTCATCACCGTTCGTGGGTCGCCGAGTGGAGACGGCCACGTTGACGGCGGCGTGGGATGCGGCCGGCGCTGGGATGAGTCGCTTGGTGCTGATCGCCGGCGAGCCGGGCATGGGCAAGACCCGCCTCGTGTTCGAGCTGGCCCGAGCGGCCATCGAGCAGGATGGATGCGTGCTGGCTGGGCACTGCACACCGGAGGTGCTCGCCCCGTATCAGCCCTTTGTCCAGGCGCTGCGCCTCGCCGAACCCGGTCTGGCCTCCCTCACCGACCTCGCCCCTCACGCCGGTACCGACCGGCTGGAGCTCTTTTCCGCGTTCAGCGATCGGTTGGGCGAGCTGGCCGCGCAACAGCCGGTCCTGCTGGTGCTCGAAGACCTGCACTGGGCCGACGAAGGCAGCCTGCTGCTGCTCGCTCACCTCGCTGCGGAGCGGCCCGAGCGGGTGCTCATCTTGGGCACGGTGCGCGACACCGAGGGAGCACCGCCGCTGCGCCGGATGGTCGCCGATCTGGGGCGACGCAAGCTCGCCGAGATCGTTGCTCCGCCCGGATTGAACGCGACAGAGGTGGCCGAGCTGACGACGGCGGTGCTGGGTCGCGATCCACCGCAAGGGATCGTCGACGCGCTGCTGGCCGATACGGGTGGGAACCCGTTCCTCGTCGAGGAGCTCGCCGCCGAGGCACGCGACCAGCCGGACTCGTGGCGTGAGTTGGTGCCCGAGGGCGTGATCGGCCTTGTCGACGAGCGGCTGCAGCGACTCTCGGCCGGCGCCCAGTCGCTGCTCACCGTCGCCGCGATCGGCAACGGACATATCGACGTCGTCGTGATGGCCGAAGCCGCAGGGTTGGAGGAGGACAGCGCTGTCGACTACCTCGGGGAGGCCATCGACGCCCGGCTCGTGGTCGAGGAGCAGGAACGAGCGCGCTTCGTGCATGCCCTCGTACGCGAAGCGATCCGCAGCCGTGCCGGCGCCACTCGACGGTCACGCCTCCACCGCCGGATCGCGATGGCGATCACGCGGCACCGTCCACATGCCGCCGCCGACCTCGCGTACCACTGGGGGGAGTCGGCGCGCGCCCGTCCCGAGGACCGCCAGCTGGCCGCCACCTACAACGAGGCGGCAGGAACGCGGGCCTCCGAAGCCTTGGCGTTCGAGGACGCCGCCACCTACTACAGTCGAGCGTTCGAGTTCGCCGAGGACGACGCCAGCCGGTGCCGGTTGCTGATCGCCTTGGGCACCGCACAGCGCAGCTCGGATCGCCTGCCCGAGGCACGAGAAACCTTCATCCGAGCCGCCGATCTGGCCCGCCGTGACGGCCGGCCCGAAGACCTGGCAGCAGCGGCATTGGCCATCGACGAGACGACCCTAGGTCCTGACCCGGTCGCCGTCGGCCTCCTCGAGGACGCCGCGGCAGCACTCTCTAGCAACAGTGTCCTCGGCGCCACCGTGATCGCCACGCTGACGCTCCATCTGCCCGACGGATCGCCGCGACGGATGAGCCTGATCCCCGAGGTGAGTGCACTGGCCGAGCGTCTCGGGGATGCACGGCTGCGCGCGCTCTCTCGATGGGCGCAGTACTGGGCATCGTGGGAAGAGCCGCCAGAGTTTCAGCTCGCCCTCGTCGACGACATGCTCGCCGCCGCCGAGCAGGCCGGCGACCGTCACCACGTTCTTGCCGCCCGCGGCGGGCGCGCCAATGCACTTCTCGGACTCGGTGACGTTCAGCGTTGCGCCGAAGAAGCCATCACCTTGCGAAGCCTGGCCGAGGATTGGCATCTGCCGATCGGGACAACCTTTGCACATATGATCGAAGTTGAACTCCAGCTGCTGCGAGGACAGCTTGACGCGGCCGAGTCGTCGATCCGCCAATGGCCCGACACCCGTTGGCCACCCATGTGGAGCATAACTAAAGTCCAATTCCTCCTCTTGCAGAGAGAGCGAGGCAACCTGTCGGCGTACGCAGCCCCCGCCTTCCCCACCGACGGATTCACTCTCCGTTGGGCGTTTCACGCACTGATCGCAGCCGAGACAGAGGGGTCGCCGGATCTGCTGCCGGCAATACTGGAGCACATCCCACCTGTCGGTGACTGGGCGCGATCCGGTGTCGTGCTGGCAGCGGCCGAGCTGTGCGGCGTCACCGGTGACAGGCACGCAGCGGCCGAGCTGTGGCCCCTGGTCTCGCGCTACGAGGGCCGCTACGGCGAGATGTGCTGCTATTCCATGGGGTCGACGTCGCGTCAGATCGGGCTCGTAGCCGTCGTCTTGGGCAAGACGGACATCGCGGAGCGACACCTTGAGCGAGCCATCAGCGAGAACGAGGCCATCGGAGCGCGACCTTGGCTTGCGCGTACACAGCTCGATCTCGCCCGACTCATCGGCTCCCGCAAACTCGCCCAAGAGGCCAAGGCCGCAGCCGAGCAAATGGGCATGGCCACGCTGGCGAAGCGGGCCGGAGTCGAGTTGGCCACCCCCGCAGCCCGTACCCAGCCACTCCACGATTGACGGCAAGTCGTTGCCCTGGAGCGTGCGGATCGGAGACCGCGACAGCGGCGGACCGGGCGACGGGAGCGTGCGCGAGGCGTCGCCGGGGCGATGACGTTGACGCGGCGACGATTCTGGGGGCGAACGGCCCCGGGCAGGTAGAGTAGCAACATATCTACTTGTGGAGGAACGGTGCCCACGCAGATCACCAGTCGCCAGTTCAACCAAGACACCGCTGGTGCGAAGAAGGCAGCCGAGCACGGGCCGGTGTACATCACACATCGTGGGCGGCCGGCGCACGTGCTGCTGACCTACGAGGCGTACGAACAGCTCCTCGGCACCCAGTTCGTGCTTGACCGCTTGGCGGAACCGGAGGGAGTCGAGGACATCGACTTCACGGTCCCGGCGGCTAATGAGGTCGCGCACCCGGCGACGCTGGACTGATGTACGTGCTTGACACCAACGTCGTGTCCGAGCTCCGTAAGGTGCGTTCGGGCAAGGCGCATCCAGGTGTCTCCGACTGGGCCTCAGGCGTGGCGTCGGCGCAGATGTTCCTGTCCTCGATGACGATCCACGAGCTCGAGCATGGCGTGCTGCTGGCCGAGCGCGCTGACCCGGCACGGGGTGCCGTCATGCGCGTCTGGCTCGACGGAAGCGTCGCTGCGGCCTTCGCCAACCGCGTCCTGCCGATCGACGCGGACGTGGCTCGGCGAGCTGCCACGCTTCACGTGCCGGATCCCGCGCCGCTTCGCGACGCGTTCATCGGCGCAACCGCGCTGGTGCATCGCATGGCCGTCGTGACGCGGAACGTGAAGGACTTCGAACGGTTCGAGGATCTCGCGGTCATCAATCCATGGCGTTGAGGCGGTCGCCGATCGCATCCTCGCCTCCCGACTCCGATCACAGTGGGTCGCGACGTCGTTTGTCGAACAGCCTGCCTGGCGACGTTCCCCCCGGCGGCCCGCTCCGTTTTCGCCTGATGCTGCTCGGCCTGGCGCTTACGTTCCGCCGCCCGGTCACGGCTCGGCGGCTTCGACGAATGCCCCGAGTTCTTCGCCGCCTCCGCAGCGCCGCCACCTCCACCCGCAACGCCTCATTCTCCGCTCGCAACGGGTGTTCTCGGCCTCCAGCACGGCGACCCGCAGCTGCACGTAGACCGCGACACGATCCGACATTGGAGAGAATGGCGGGTCACACCGAAATCATGACTCAGGTCACGGCGGTGAAGTGAGCGTGCTGAATGCTGTGACTTTTCTTACGGCACTCAGGTCGACGAACTCTACGGTCGCCGAGCCCTGCTCGTCAGCAGCCTTGGGCGGCACGCCGCGTCCGCCACGTGCTCCAGCGAGTTTGGTGAGCAGATCGAACCAGAATTGAGCGCCCAGCACGACGGCGAGTCCGGTGGGAATAATGCCGAGGATTGTCCAGCCCGCTCCGGATTCGTCGTCCCATCCGGTTGACCAGCCGACAGGCAGCTTCAATCCGTCGAGCTGATCGATGGCCTGTTCGATCTGCTCCTCCGGGGCGCAGTCAGGGTTGTCGGCCGGACACACTGCGAGATCGTCGGCGCGCTCGGCGATCGCGGTTCGGAGTACCGGGTCGTTCCAGAGAGCATCGATGATGCGAACCGTGGAGATGTTGAGCGCGAACGCGAACACGAGTCCGACGACCAGCAAGAGCCATTGTGACCAGCGCTTATAGGCACCCTCGAGGCGGTCCATGGTGTCGTCGAACCACCCCTCGATGCCAGCCTTGATGGCTACGAGATCGTCACCAACCTCCTGCCGGAGGGTGAGGAGCCTCGACTTGATAGGTCCGTCCGCGAGATTTTGCACGACGTCGTCCAGGGTCGATCCGGCTGCCTTCAGCCTGACGAGCCCTTCGATGACGCCGTCCGCGAACGAGCGAGCGGACAGGTAGGAGGGCGTCCGACGGTCCTTCTCGCCTTTGCGGATGCCTCGCTTTCGTCGAGAGGCGATCTCTGCGGCCTTCCAGACCGACGTCTCGGTCAGTCCGATGGTGTCCTGGCCTGTGCTGCTGAGCATCTGCTTGATGACCTGTTCAAGGTCCTTGGAGCGCTTGCGGAAGAGGTTGCTCCCAATCTCGACTACGGCGGACGCCATGACCGACACCAAGAAGAACGCGGCGATGACGCCGATGGCCACCTCGATGAGCTGCAGCTGCATGCCCTCTCCCTCCGGGTACGCACCTCCGAGTGCCCACAGCATAGATCATGCGAAGCGTCGGCAGCTCAGTGATCGGGCCAGGACGGAGGTGAGCAAGCCGGTCTTTCGTTTGGACGAGAGGTCGTAGCGTTGCTGGCAGTCCAGGAATCGTCCCAGGTGGACTTCTGGGCGGGAATCGTCTCGGATTCCGGGACGATTCCCGCCCAGATACGAATCCCGCCCAGAGCTGGCCGGCGATCACGCGGTCGAGACGCGGAGTCGTGTTGGTCCTCGTGGATCACGTGCTCCGGCGTCAGACGACGCTGGCAGCCTGCTCCTCGAGAGCGTCGGAGATCCCGGCACGTGGACGCAGCGGCCGTTCCGGCAGCGCCACGCAGGCGACGAACGCGACGACCATCACGGCGGCGCACACGAGATAGATCCGCCCGACCCCGAGCGCCAGACTGTCGACGACGGCAGCGCGACTCGCCACCGGCAACGCCTCGATCTCGGCGGGCTCGCGGATCAGACCGGCGGCATTGTCGGGGCTGATGCCGAGGCGGTCGGGGATCTCGGCCCGCACGGTCGCGTTGAGGATCGTGCCGAAGGCGGCCAGCCCGAGTGACCCCCCGAGCGTGCGGAAGAACATGATCGTGGCAGTGGCCACGCCGAGGTCGTGGAACTCAACCGCGTTCTGGGTGGCGATGGACGTCGTCGTGAACACCGACGCGACCCCGAAGCCCATGGCGATCATCGGGGCGACCAGCCAGGGGTACGGCGTCGTGCCCGAGATATGGCCGATGGCGAACAACCCGCCGGCGGCGACCGCCGTCCCGACAACCGGGAACATCTTGTAGCGGCCGGTCCACAGGATCAACCGGCCGATGCCGAACGTGCCCAGCGTGACCCCGAGCATTTGCGGCAGCATCCGCAGACCGGACTCGGTGGGCGAGACGAACAGCGAGTCTTGAAAGTACAGGGGGAGGAACTGGCCGGCGCCGAAGGCGACCGTGCCAGCGCACATGCCGGCCACGACACAGGCCAGCACCACCCGGTTGGCGAACAGGTGCAGCGGGATCATCGGCTCCACGGCACGCCGCTCGACGGCGACGAACACAGCCAGCCCCACGGCGCTGACCACGAAGAGCGCGACGACGTGCGGTTGCGTCCAGCCGTCACCGCCACCGCCCTCCTCCAACCCGATCATCAACGTCCCGATGATCAGCGACAGCAGCAGCGCGCCGGGCACGTCGAGACGGGCCTTGCGACGCGGGAACGGCAGCCGCAGCGCGAAGTAGCTGACCACTGTGGCGACGCCCGCCAGCGGAATGTTGATGAAGAAGATCCACGGCCACGTCCAGTGGTCGATGATGAATCCGCCGATCAACGGTCCGACGAGGGCGGCACCCACGAACGCGAGGGTGAAGTAGCCGATGTAGCGGCCCCGCTCCCGGGGCGGAAGGATGTCGCCGAGGACGGCGAACGCCAACGCCTGGATCGCACCTCCTCCCAGGCCCTGAATCGCCCGCGAGGCGATCAGCTGTCCCATCGACTGGGCGATGCCGCAGAGGAACGAGCCGACGATGAACAGACCCATCGTCGTCAGGAACACGGTGCGGCGCCCGTAGAGATCGGAGAGCTTGCCGAGCAGCGGCGTGCCGATGGCTGCGGCGGCGATGTACGCCGTGCCCACCCACGCGTAGCTCTCGAACGCGTCGAACTCGCCAGCGATCGTCGGCAACGCCGTGGCGATGATCGAGATCTCCATCGATGCCAGGAACACCGCCAGCATCAGCGCGCCAAGCACCGCCCACAGGCGGGCGTTGGTCAGACCCGGGACTGGCGAGGTCGCCACGACCGCTCAACGTAGGCACGATGGGCGACTCGGCCCGCAGCCGAGCGCCCGCCACAACGAACCGGGATCACTTTGGTCAGAATTCAGAACCTCGGCGATCAGCACGACCAATTCTCTGACCAAGGTGCCTCAGACGTGTTCCACCCAGTCGGCGAGGAGGTCTGGCACCCGCAGGTGCTCCGGGATACGCTCGGAACCGATCACCTTGTCGATCCACGCCTGGACGTGCCAGATCCGCCGTTCCTGGTAGTTGATCACCTGCCCGCCGTGGGCGGCGGTCTCCATCGAGCGCTGGATCGGGGCCAGGTTCTCGTAGTCCTCGTCCATCACCTTGTCGAACCGGATCAGACGCGCGTCCCAGATCTCCCGCTGCTCCTGCGGCATCTCGCCGTCGCCCCAGTCGGCGGCGAACCACGTGATGTCGAGGCGCGTCCGGTCGATTGTCAGCGGCCAGAAGCGCAGGATCGGGAACCCTCGCCCGTCGAGCGGCGTGACGACGTTGGGGAAGATCCCGTACGCCGGCTGGACGTCGCTCTGGAAGATTGACGTGACGCCGTCGAACATCGGCAGCAGCTCGCGGCGGTCGCCGCGCGTGCCGCGGTTCACCGGCGAGAGCATGTTCTGGTGCCCGTGGTCGAACAGTGTGATCACGGTGCCCTTGGTGTCGAGCGACGGGCCGACCGTCGTCGGGTGGATCGTCCGGGCGTGGTACACCTCGAGGAACGCCTCGGCGAGGATCTTCCAGTTGCAGTCGAGCGTGACGCTCTTGTCGTCGATCAC
>JBIOUO010000058.1:0-7031 GCA_044867195.1 Ilumatobacteraceae bacterium | reverse complement strand
GCCAACCCACGCTCCGCCAACGTCTTCGTGATCGCCGCCGTCAACGTCGTCTTCCCATGATCAATATGACCCATCGTCCCAACATTCACATGCGGCTTCGTACGCTCGAACTTCGCCTTGCTCATGGTCGATCGCGCTCCAGTCTCTCCATTTTCCTGCTGGCTGAAGGTGGGTTGTCAAAGAACGGGGTGAGCGGCGATCACTCGCCGCGCACTCGCTTGATGATGTCGCTGGCGATGCTCTCCGGCACCTGCTGGTAGGCGTCGAACTGCATCGTGTACGTGGCGCGCCCCTGGGTGCGCGAACGAAGGTCGGTACTGTATCCGAACATCTCCGAAAGTGGTACCTGGGCGGTCACGACCTGGGTGTTGCCCCGAGCCTCCATCCCTCCGATCCGCCCCCGCCGGCTCGACAGGTCGCCCATCACGTCGCCCATGTACTCCTCGGGCGTGACGACCTCGACCGACATGATCGGCTCCAGGAGGACCGGCTTGGCCAGCTCGGCGGCCTTGCGGAACACCATCTGCCCAGCGATCTTGAACGCCATCTCCGACGAGTCGACGTCGTGGTACTGGCCGTCGACGAGGCGGGCCTTGACGTCGACGGTCGGGTAGCCGGCCAGCACGCCGGAGTCGAGCGCCGCTTGGATGCCCTGGTTCGTCGGCTGGATGTACTCGCGCGGGATGCGCCCGCCGGAGATCTCGTCGACGAACTCATAGCCCTGGCCCGGGTTCGGCTCGAGGCTGAGCTTGACGACGGCGAACTGACCGGAGCCACCGGTCTGCTTGATGTGGCGGTACTCGACCGCCTCGACCGGCTTGGTGATCGTCTCGCGGTAGGCGACCTGCGGCTTGCCGACTGTCGCCTCGACGGCGAACTCGCGCTGCATGCGATCGACGAGCACCTCGAGGTGCAACTCGCCCATGCCCGAGATGACGGTCTGGCCGGTCTCATGGTCGCTGCGGACGCGGAACGTCGGGTCCTCGTCGGACAGCGACTTAAGCGCCTTGCCCAGCTTGTCCTGGTCGCTCTTGGTCTTCGGCTCGATGGCGACGTGGATCACCGGCTCGGGGAACTCCATCCGCTCGAGGATGACCGGGTCGTGGCGATCGCACAGCGTGTCGCCGGTGGTGGTGTCCTTGAAGCCGAGCCCGGCGACGATGTCGCCGGCGTAGGCGACGTCGAGATCCTCGCGCTGGTTGGCGTGCATCAGCAGGATGCGGCCCAGCCGCTCGCGCTTCTGCTTCGTCGAGTTGTAGACCTCGTCGCCCTTGTTGATCGTGCCCGAGTAGACGCGGAAGTACGTCAGCTTGCCGAACGGGTCGGCGACGATCTTGAACGCCAGCGCCGAGAACGGCGCCTTGTCGTCGGCCTCGCGCACGACCTCCTCGTCGCCGTGCATGCTCGTGCCTCGAGTCGGTGGGATGTCGAGCGGGCTCGGCAGGTAGTCGACGACGGCGTCGAGCATCGGCTGGACGCCCTTGTTCTTGAACGCCGACCCGGTGAGCACGGGCACGAAGTGGCCGGCCAGCGTGCCGATGCGGATGACCTTCTTCAGCTCAGCCACGGTCAGCGGCTCGTCGCCGAGATACTTCTCCAGGACCTCGTCGTCCTCACCACACACCGTGTCGAGCAGCTTGTGCCGCCATTCCTCGGCTTCGGCCTGCTGAGCCGGAGCGATCTGCTCGCGCCGGTAGGTGGCGCCCTTGTCGTCGCCGTCCCAGATGATCGCCTCCATCGTCACCAGGTCGACGACGCCCTTGAAGCCGCCCTCGGTGCCGATCGGCAGCTGCACGACGGCAGGGCGAGCGTCCAGGCGACTCTCGATCATCTCGACGGTGCGGAAGAAGTTGGCGCCCGTGCGGTCCATCTTGTTGACGAAGCACGTCCGCGGCACGTTGTAGCGGTTGGCCTGGCGCCAGACGGTCTCGGTCTGCGGCTCGACGCCGGCGACCGAGTCGAACACGGCCACCGCCCCGTCGAGGACGCGGAGCGAGCGCTCGACCTCGATCGTGAAGTCGACGTGGCCCGGTGTGTCGATGATGTTGATGCGATGGTCGTTCCAGAACGCCGTCGTGGCAGCCGACGTGATCGTGATGCCGCGCTCCTGCTCCTGGGCCATGTGGTCCATCACCGCCGCGCCCTCGTGGACTTCGCCGATCTTGTAGGTCTTGCCGGTGTAGTAGAGGATGCGCTCGGTGGTCGTCGTCTTGCCGGCATCGATGTGGGCCATGATGCCGATGTTGCGGTAGCGCTCGAGTGGAAACTCACGCTTGGCCAATTTGATCACCTGACTCACGACGTACGAACACACGAAGGACCGAGGTGGAGCCCACCAGGGTCTGCGGAGCACCCTCGGACCGTCACCGGTCGCAAGAGCCCGTTCAAGGCTAGCGGCAGCGACGGTCGGCCGCACCCACGTTCGGGTGCCGGGCGCGCCAGGGCGCTGGGGTCTCGGCTGCTACAGCCCCTGGTGGATGTAGTTGGTCAGCGCTTGGTTCTCGATCTCCAGCTGGCCAAGGCGGGCCTTGACGACGTCGCCGATCGAGACGATGCCGATCAAGACCTGGTCGTCGTCGATGACCGGAAGATGGCGGAACCGGCTCTCGGTCATCGACTGCATCAACGTCTCGACGGAGTCCTGCCGCGAGCACGTGACGACCTTCGTCGACATCGCCGAGCCAACCGTGCGGCCGAGGACGCTGGCGCCGTGATTGGCGAGCGCCCGCACCACGTCGCGCTCGGAGATGATGCCGTCGATGTGCCGGCCATCGTCGGCGACGACGAGCGCGCCAACGCCGCGGTCGCGCAGCTGGGCGACGGCGTCTGTGAGCGAGGACTGCTGGTCGATGATGGCGACGTCGGTCCCCTTCGACGCCAGGATCGTGTCGACGTTCAATTCGCACCCCCGGAAGCCGTGCCTGAGCGATGGTTGACCGCGACGCTGCGGCAGTTGTCCAACGCGGAACCGTAGCGCAGGGCGAGGACGGCCACGGCGGGACTACCCGGTTCTACGCGAGCGAGAGCCAGGCTCCCGACCGCTTCGGCCCCCGACCGCAGCGAGCATGGATCGTCAGGTCGAGCGTCGCGCCGCCAGGCGCAGCGAGACACGCGAGCGAGCTACGCGAGCGAGCCACTTACGCGTCCGGTCCGTAGCGGTGGCCGAGGCGCTCCTGCTTGGTGCGCAGGTAGGCAGCGTTGTCCTCGTGGACCTCGGTCACCAGCGGCAGGCGGCCGGCGATGTCGATGCCGAGGCCCGCGAGTCCGGCCACCTTGCGCGGGTTGTTGGTGAGCAGCCGGACGCGTGTGACGCCGAGCTGGTGGAGGATGGCCGCGGCGATCCCGTACTCGCGGTCGTCGACCGGCAGGCCGAGCTCGACGTTGGCGTCGACGGTGTCGAAGCCCTGGTCCTGCAGCTCGTAGGCCCGCAGCTTGTGGGCGATGCCGATCCCCCTGCCCTCGTGACCGCAGAGGTAGACGACGACGCCGCAGCCGGCGGCGGCGATCATCGCCATCGCGGCGTGCAGTTGGGGCCCGCAGTCGCAGCGCCGGGATGCGAAGACGTCCCCGGTCAGGCACTCGCTGTGGACCCGCACGAGCACCGCCTCGGGGGCCGCCGCGGGGTCGCCGGCGACGAGCGCGAGGTGGGTCTCGTCGTCGCGGTCGGACTCGTAGGCGACACAGCGGAACACGCCGTGGTCGGTCGGCAGGCGGGCGTCGGCGACGCGCCGGACGGCGGGGTGGCCGGGCTGCGCAAGCACCTCAGTCACGATCGTGCTCCATCACCAGATCCAGGCGCACATCGTCGCCCAGCCGGCGCACGGACGTGAACCGGCCGCGGGTGAGCTCGGCGATCGTCGGCGCCGCCGGGCCGGTGAACAGGCCGCGGGCATCGTCGCCGCCAAAGACGGCGGGGGCGAGGTAGACGACGTAGCGGTCGACGAGTCCGGCGGCGTGGAACGAGTGGGCGACGGTCGGCCCGCCCTCGACGAGCACCTGCAGCACGCCGCGGCGACCGAGCTCGTCGAGCACGCCGCCAAGGTCGCCCGACAGCTCCAGGCACGGGTGGACCCGTGCCCCGGACGGCGCCCGGCCGAGCACGACACGCAGCGGATCGCGCCCAGCGACGTGGCGGACCGTGAGCGAGGGGTCGTCGGCGCGCACCGTGCCGGCGCCGACGACGACCGCGTCGCTCTCGGCGCGCAAGCCGTGGGCGTCGGCGCGTGCCGCGTCGCCGGTGATCCACTGGCTCGTGCCATCGGGCGCCGCCGTGCGCCCGTCGACGGTGGCGGCCAGCTTCAACACGACGAGCGGACGGCCGGTGCGGCGATGCGTGAGGTACGGGGCGAGCTGCTGGCCAACCGAGTCGGCCTCGACGCCGACCGTGACCTCGATGCCCGCGGCCCGCAGCGCGGCGACGCCGTTCCCGGCGACGATCGGGTCCGGGTCCTCGATGGCGACGACGACACGTTCGATGCCGGCGGCGACGATGGCCTCGACGCACGGCGGCGTGCGCCCGTGATGGTTGCACGGCTCGAGCGTCGTCACGAGCGTCGCCCCGGCCGCCGCCGGCCCGGCCTGACGCAGCGCCTCACGCTCGGCGTGGGGGCCGCCTGGGGGCTGCGTCATCCCGGTGGCGATGATCGTGCCGGTCGCATCGACGACGACGGCGCCGACCCATGGATTGGGCGAGGTCGTGTGACGGACGGTGGCGGCGGCCGCGATGGCCGCTCGCATCGCGGTGGCGTCGCCGACCGCGGTCGCCTACCTTGACTCGGGCTCGGGTCGCCGCCAAGCGGCTCGCCTCGCCTCCCGAGCTCGCCGCCGCCGCTGCACAGCGGCGCTCGCCCACCTTGCCGATCCGCTCACGTCCTCAGTAGCGGTAATGGGCGAAGGCCCGGTTCGACTCCGCCATCTTCTGCATGTCGTCGCGGCGCTTCACCGAGGCGCCGAGCCCGTTGGCGGCATCGAGCAACTCGGCGGCCAGGCACTCGGCCATCGTCTTCTCGCGGCGAGATCGGGCGTAGTCGACGATCCAGCGGATCGCCAGCGTGGTGGCTCGGCGGGGGCGCACCTCGACGGGCACCTGGTAGGTCGCTCCGCCGACGCGGCGCGGGCGGACCTCGAGCGGCGGCCGGACGTTGTCGACGGCCCGCTTGACGGTGGCCAGCGAGTCCTCGCTCGTCTTGGCGGCCATGATGTCCATCGCTTCGTAGACGATGTGCTCGGCGAGGCTGCGCTTGCCATGCAGCATCACCTTGTTGACGAGCTGGGTGACCAGCACCGAGTGGTGGACCGGGTCGGCCACGAGATCGCGGCGGGGAGCGGGACCTTTGCGCGGCATCAGCGAGATTCCTCGGGGTTCACTTCTCGGCCTTCGCGCCGTACCGGCTGCGGGCCTGCTTGCGGTTCTTCACGCCGGCCGCATCGAGCGCGCCGCGGATGATCTTGTAGCGCACACCCGGCAGGTCGCGGACACGCCCGCCGCGCACGAGCACGATCGAGTGCTCCTGCAGGTTGTGGCCCTCCCCTGGGATGTACGCTGTGACCTCGACGCCGCTCGACAGCCGCACGCGGGCCACCTTGCGCAGCGCTGAGTTCGGCTTCTTCGGGGTGTTGGTATAGACGCGCGTGCAGACCCCGCGACGCTGCGGCGAGCCCTTCAGCGCGGGGGTCTTGGTCTTGGAGAACTTCGAGCTGCGGCCCTGGCGGACCAGCTGCTGGATCGTCGGCACGCATCACCTCTGGATTGGGACGGCCCCGCAATGGTAGGGGTCGCTGACCACCCCAACAACCTGGCGGTTCGCACCCGTGGCGAGCGAGCGGCGGGGGTGCGGGGCAGAGGCTTCGCCTTCCGAGCGAGCGCTCTACAGCAGGATCCACTCCGTGGCCACCAAGTGGCTGCCGTCAGGGTCGGCGATGGCGATGCGGACGGGCCCCGGCGCGACGGTGTCGAACGAGAACCGCCCGAGCCGATCGGTGGCCTTCTCCAACGCCTGGTCGCCCGTCTGCAACGTGACCGTGAACGATCCCGGCGGGATCAGCTGGCCGACGAGCCGGCGGGAGACCTCGTCGACGACCATCACCTCGATCTCCAGCCCCGGGGCGCGGAACGTCAGCTGCCGCGCCGTGTCCTCACTGCGTACGCCGGTGAGCTCGGACGCGCTGTCGAAGACGAGCTCGGCCAGCTCCTGGTCGATGGTCCGCCATGTCCAGGCGGCCCTGGCCCCGGAGAGCACTCGCTCAGGTACGGGGTCGGCGGCGCGCAGCGCCCGGCCGACCAGCTCGAGCAATTCGTCGTCGGACACGGACATCACTTAGCCTTCTTTCGGGTCGAAACCGGGCGGCAGGAGCTTCTTGAGACGGTCGAGACAGCGGGCCCGGGTGGGGCCGATGCTGCCGATCGGGCGGCCGAGCATCTCGGCGATCGTCTGGTAGTCGATCGGCGGCACGGCGCAGAGCAGCCGCATCAGCTGCTGGTCCTCGGGCGACAGCTGGGCGAACGCCTGGAGCACCGCGCGCAGCGTGACGTCGTCGCCCACCCGTTCCTCGATCGACGGGGTGGTCGGCTCGGCGAGATCCGCCGTCAGCGCCTGAGGTGTCTGGCGGGTGTTGCCGCGGATGACTCTCAGCGCCTCGTTGCGCGTGGTCGTCGCCAACCACGACGCCAGCCGATCCGGCTGGCGGATCCGCCCACAGTGCTCGGCGAGACGCAGCCACACGGTCTGCACGACGTCGTCCGTGGCCGCCGACGAGAGGCGGTACGAGCGGGCTACCGACCAGACCAGACCGGCGTAGCGGTCGACGACCTCGCTCCAGGCGGCCTCGTCGCCGGCGACGACGCGGCTCAGGAGCTCCTGCGCCTCCACGTCGGGCGAGTGTAGGCGTGGGTCGCCGGGAGGGATCGCGAGCACGATCACGCCAACGTGATCCTCACACCGACCCGCTGATACGTGCTCTACCAATCGGTCAGACAATTCTTGCCGAGGCGCGCCTCGGTCCGGATCCGAGTCGCCGTGCGACCAGGAACC
>JBIOUO010000057.1:0-2265 GCA_044867195.1 Ilumatobacteraceae bacterium | reverse complement strand
TGGCAGGTCCGGTTCGCGCCGATGGGCGCCGGCGGCGTGACGGTCCGTTCAGTGCGAGGGGCGCAGCCGGCGTGGCGCCGACGGTCGAGCCCCACGGTGAGTCGATCCGCCCACGGAGCGCGTTGCTATGGTGCGCCCGATAAGGGATGATATGTCGGTGATCCAGTAGCCCGTCTGTGGCCGTCGTTGACAGTCGTGGAGGGCGTGATCGGAGGATCGTGATGTCGTCCGTGTTCCCGTTCCTGACGCTTGCGCCGAAGGGTTCGAGTGTTGCTCCTCGCCTCGGTCATCGGTTGGTCGATGACTATCTCGAGCTGGTCGCCGCGCGGTTGCGGCCGAACTCGACTTTGGCTGTGGCGTACGACTTGAAGGTGTTCTTCACTGTCGTGGGCAAGGACCCGGCGACGGTCACGCGCGGCGACATCATCACCTTCGTACGGGCCCAGCGGACTGGCGGCGACGCGACGGTGGTGCGCATCGATGACGGTGCGGGCGGGTTGGCGTTGTCGACGGTGCGGCGCCGTCTGTCGACGCTGTCAGGGTTCTACGCCCATCTCGTCGCGCTCGGCGAGGTCGAGCTCAACCCGGTGCAGCGGGGGATGGCGGCGCGCTCACCGGTGGCCAAGGGCAAGCGGGTGGTGCCGCTGGTGCGCCCGGTGCGTCATCTGCCGCGGGTCTTGGACCCGAGCGAGGTGACGGCGCTGTTGGGCGCTCTGCGCAAGTACCGCGACCGGGCGATCGTCGAGGCGATGCTGCTGGCCGGGCTGCGACGCTGCGAGGCCCTCGGGCTGCGCTTCGCCGATGTCCGTTGGGGTGAACGAAGGCTGTTCATCGCCGACGGCAAGGGCGGCCATCAACGGCTGGTGCCGATCTCGTCACGGTTCTTCACCAGTCTGCGCGCCTATCTCGACGCCGAGCGTCCCGCCGAGGCGTCAACCGACCGGGTGTTCGTCGTGTTGAAAGGCCCCAACCGCGCCCAGCCGTTGACGGCGAAAGGTCTCGAGGAGGTCCTCGCCGGCGCCCGCCAGCGGGCCGGGCTGTCCCATGGCACCTGCCACGAGCTGCGCCACACCTGCTTCACCCGGCTGCGCGAGGCGGGGATGACGTTGGAGGCGTTGCAGGCCCAAGCCGGTCACCGCTCGATCTCGTCGACCCAGGTGTATCTGCATCTGGCCAACGACTGGCTAGCCGGCGAGTACCGTCGGGCTGCTGAGGCGATCGACGCCCAGGGCCATCTCGGTCAGCGGGGGCGGGCGTGATGACGATGCTGGCGATCGAACCCGAGCCTGTCGATCAGCGCTGGGCGCGGATCACCAGCCGGGCGCCGATCCTGGCCGCCACCTGCCGCCACTACCTCGACCAGATCGCCGTGTCGGTGCGGCCCAACACCGTCAACTCGGCCGACATCGCGCTGCGACTGTTCGCCAGCTGGCTGATCGATCACGACCCCACGGCGACGTCGCTGCGCAGGGTGAACCGCCGCCACATCGAGGCCTACAAGCTGTGGCTCGCCAGCCGCGAGAACGCACACGGTGAGAAGCTGAAGAAGACCACCATCAGCCTGCGTCTCGGCACGCTCCGGGTGATCTTCGAACGGCTCATCGAGTGGGACCATCCCGACACCCCGGTGCGCAACCCGATCTTCGGCACCGACCTGCCCAAGCTCGACGAGCCACTGCCCAGGTTCCTCGACGACGACGCCGCAGCCGCGTTGATGCAAGCGGCCATCCGACTCGACCCGTTCCGTCGGCTCGTCGTCGAGATGCTGGCGCGCACCGGGATGCGCGTCGGCGAGTTCTGCGCTCTCCAAGCCGACGCCGTCGTCACCGTCGGCGAGACCCAGTGGCTGCGCGTGCCGGTCGGGAAGCTGCACACCGACCGTTACATCCCGCTGCACCCGATCCTGCTCGAGCTCCTCGGGCGATGGCGAGCACAAGCCGGGCCCGACGACAGCGGTCTGCTGATCACCAACCACGGTCGAGCGTTGAGCCGTCACACCGTCGCCCGCATCGTCGCCCGTTGCGCCCGCGTCGCCGGCATCGGTCACGTTCACCCTCACCAGCTTCGCCACACGCTTGCTACGCAAGCGATCAACCGAGGCATGAGCCTCGAAGCGATCGCCGCCATGCTCGGCCACCGATCGATGCGAATGACTCTCGTCTACGCCCGCATCGCCGACCGCACAGTCGCTGACCAGTACTACGCCGCCGCCAAACAAGTCGACGACCTGTACAACAACCCCTTGACAACATCACCGGCATAAGG
>JBIOUO010000056.1:0-2659 GCA_044867195.1 Ilumatobacteraceae bacterium | reverse complement strand
GCGACCACGGTGAGGGCGAACGTGGCGGCCAGCAGCCCGACGTACAGCCGGCGGGTCCGTGCGTCGCCGAGGCGGACCGCCAGCGTGCGCTTGCCGGCACGGGTGTCGGAGGGGATGTCGCGCAGGTTGTTGACGACGAGCAGGGCGCACGTCAGGGAGCCGGCGGCGCAACCCATCACGGCGGCAAGCGCGGTGAGCCGCTCGATCGCCACGAACGTCGTGCCGACCGTCGCCACGAGACCGAAGAACACGAACACGAACACCTCGCCGAGGCCGATGTAGCCGTACGGCCGGGGTCCGCCGGTGTAGAACCACGCCGCCGCGATCGCGGCTGCCCCGACCGCGAGCAGCCACAGGCTCGTCGCCACGGCCAACGCCAAGCCGGCGACCGCGGCGACGGCGAACGCGGCGAACGCCGCTCGCTTCACCGCGGCCGGCGGCTTGAGTCCCGACGCCACGAGTCGCAGCGGGCCGACACGGGCCGCGTCGGTGCCGCGCACGCCATCGCTGTAGTCGTTGGCGTAGTTGACCCCGACCTGGAGGGCCAGGCTGACGACGAGCGCCACCGCGACCCGCCACCACACGACGTCGCCGGCGCCGACTGCGCAGCAGGCGCCGATGGCGACGGGCATGACCGCCGCCGGCAGCGTGCGCGGCCGAGCGCCGACCACCCAGGGGTTCATCGGACGGTCATCATGGAGGCAATGGCCTCGCCCTGGCAACCGAACCCGTCTCGGCCGAGGCTCCCGCGCTTTCTGGGTGCCCACAGTCCCAGATCCGAGACTTCCGCCACCCAGAAGGCCGAATGAGACGCTGGCCACCCAGATGCACGTGGGCGCGGCGGGTGGACGGCGCGGGAACTGTGCGGCGCGGGCCCCAGGCGCACGTTCCGATCAGTATCTGCTGCGGGGCTTTCCGGCGCGTGGTACTCCGGTGCGCCGAAACACTCGGGTGGCGCGCGCCGTGACTGGGCGGCTGGTCGCCATCGACCTGCCGGGCGGGCCGGCGTTCGTCGACGCGCTGCGCGACGTTTGGGATGCCGGCGACGCCGCACTGCCCGTCGACCAGCGGCTGCCACCCGCCGCCAAGGCGGCCCTGCTCGGCTCGATGGCCGCCGGACGCGTGATCGATCCCAGCGGCGCGGCGGCGCTCGACGACGGGCGGCCGGTCGAACCCGGTGACGCCCTCGTCGTGGCGACCAGCGGTTCGACCGGCGCCCCGAAGGGCGTCGTGCTGACCCACGACGCCGTGACCGCGTCGGCCCAGGCGACGTCGGCGCGCCTCGGCATCACGGTCGACGACCACTGGCTGGCGTGCCTGCCCCTCTCACACATCGGCGGGCTGGCGGTCGTGATCCGGGCGATCGTGCTCGGCACCTCGCTGACGGTGCTGCCGTCGTTCGACCCGGCGATCGTCACGGGCGTCGGGGCGACCCACGTCGCACTGGTCGCCACGGCGCTGCGTCGCATCGATGCGGCCGCGTTCCGCACGATCGTGCTCGGCGGCGCGGCCCCACCGGCCGAGCTGCCCCCCAACGTCGTCACCACGTACGGGATGACCGAGACCGGCAGTGGCGTCGTCTACGACGGCGTGCCGCTCGACGGCGTCGATGTCCGCATCGACGGCGACACCGCGGACGCAGCGGGCACGGGCGGCACAATCCACGCGCGCGGCCCGATGCTGCTGCGCGCTTACCGCGACGGCAGCGAGCCGCTCGTCGACGGCTGGTTGGCGACGGGCGACATCGGGCGCTGGCTCCCCGACGGGCGGCTCCACGTCGAGGGCCGAGCCGGCGACCTGATCGTCACGGGCGGCGAGAACGTGTGGCCGGAGCCGGTCGAGGCGCTGCTGCGCGACTGTCCGGGCGTCGTCGACGTCGCCGTCACGGGACTGCCCGACGACGAGTGGGGCGAGGTCGTCACCGCCCTCGTCGTCCCGGCTCACGGTGGCCCGCCCACGCTGGACGTGCTACGGGTCGCCGTCAAGTCGGCGCTGCCCGCGTTCTGCGCGCCCCGCCGGCTCGTGCTCGTGGACGACATCCCGCGTACCCCGCTCGGCAAGGTCCGCCGCCTCACGCTGCGCCGCCTCGCCGGCATCCGCTGACGGCGGCCCGCCCGGCCCACCCGGCCCGGTCCGGCCGCCGGCGAGCGACCGCCGGCCGATCCAGCCGATCGCGCCCGCGCCGGCGAGCACCACGAAGGCGGCGACGAGCCCGCCGGCGACGACGAGGATCACGACGTTCCACGACGCCTTCGTCTCGGACCGCGCCTCGTCCGTGGACAGCGCGTAGCCAAGGGCGAACGCAGCATGGCCGTCGTCGCCGTACGTGGGCGGCGCCAGTCCAGTGACGGCAACGCAGTCGGACCCGCCGGCGGCCCGTACCGGCTCGGCCGGGGCGGACACCGGTCCATCGGCGCCACCGTCGACGCGGACGAACACGCCGTAGGCGTTGGTCCCGGCGGCGACGATCGAACCGTCGGCCAGGCGCAGGCACACGGGGAACCCGCTGGCGGCCACCGGTGAGCGGTCCGGGCCGGGCGACGCGAGGGTGCCCGTCGTGCACACACCACCGGCGGCCGATCCGGTCATCCAGTAGCGCAGGGCGAGCAGCGAGCACTGGTTCGGCGGGCTGGACAGCTGGTCGCGCATGTCCGTGCGT
>JBIOUO010000055.1:0-6224 GCA_044867195.1 Ilumatobacteraceae bacterium | reverse complement strand
TGCACGGGAACTCGTCGAGGAAGCCGGTGTGCAACTCACCGGCGAGGAACGCGGGGTGGCGCAGCACATTGAGCAACTGGTCGCGGTTGGTCACCGGGCCGTGCAGCTGGGCGGTCGCCAGCCACCGCGACAACCGGCGGATCGCGTCGTCGCGCGTGGTGCCCGACGCGATCACCTTGGCGACCATCGAGTCGTAGTACGGCGAGACGGTGGATCCGGACTCGATGCCGGTGTCGACTCGCACACTCCCCGAGTCGTGCGCGAAGCAGTGGAACGTGCCCGTCGACGGGCGATAGCCGGCCGCCGGGTCCTCGGCCGTGAGGCGGGCCTCGATGGCGTGGCCCACCGCCACACGGCGGACGACGCCGAGCTCGTCGAGGCGGCCTCCGTCGGCGACGGCGAGCTGCACGGCGACCAGGTCGAGTCCGGTGATCGCCTCGGTCACCGGGTGCTCGACCTGTAGCCGGGTGTTCATCTCGAGGAACCAGAACCCGCCGTCCGGGTCGAGCAGGAACTCGACGGTGCCCGCTCCGACGTAGTCGACGGCCTGCGCCGCGGTGACGGCGGCGTCTGCGAGACGCCGGCGCAGCGCGTCGTCGACGGCGGGCGACGGCGACTCCTCGATGATCTTCTGATGCCGCCGCTGGATCGAGCACTCCCGCTCGGGCAGGGCGACGATCGTGCCGTGAGTGTCGCCGAGGACCTGGACCTCGATGTGGCGGCCGCGCGCGACGTAGCGCTCGCAGAACACCGTGCCGTCGCCGAACGCCGACAGCGCCTCTCGCCCGGCGGCGGCGAGCGCGGCCTCCAGCTCGCCGGCTGACGCGACGACGCGCATTCCACGCCCGCCGCCGCCGGCCGCCGCCTTGACCAGCAAGGGGAAGCCGATCGCCGCCGGGTCGCCCGCGCCCTCCACCGTCGAGTCGGCCAACACCGGTACGCCAACCCGCCGCATCAGGGCCTTGGCGTCCGTCTTCGACCCCATCGTCACGATCGACGACGGTGACGGGCCGACCCACGTCAGCCCCGCGTCGAGGACAGCCTGGGCGAAGGCTGCCGACTCGGCGAGGAAGCCGTAGCCAGGGTGCACGGCATCGGCGCCGGTGCGCCGGGCTGCGTCGACCAGCAGATCGGCGCGCAGGTACGTGTCCGTGGGAGCGTTGCCCGGCAGGTGGATGGCGAGGTCACAGTCCCGCACGTGCAGCGCGCCGTCGTCGGCGTCGCTGAACACGGCGACGGTGCGGATCCCGAGCTGCCGGCAGGTGCGGGCGATGCGCCGGGCGATCTCCCCGCGGTTCGCGATGAGCAGCGAGCGAATCATCCGGTGCCTCCGCCCGTCTTCGGGCGCACGGCCCGCATGATTCGTTCGCTCTTGATCAGAATGCGCTCGGTCTGATCTGCGTGCACGGAGCTGGCTCAATCTCTTCTCTTCGGGGGTTCACGGGGCGGAGCCCCCGTGTGATTACATCCGGTAGACGCCGTAGCCGCGCTGGCCGCGGACCTCGTTGCTGTGCACGGCCGACAGGCACATCCCGAGCACCGCCCGCGTGTCGCGGGGGTCGAGTAGCCCGTCGTCGTAGACCCGCCCGGTCATGAACAGCGCCAGCGACTCACGCTCGATCTGGTCCTCTACTGCCGCGCGCATCGCGGCATCGGCCTCCTCGTCGAACGGGCGGCCCATCGACTCCGCCGACTGGCGGGCGACGATTGACAGCACGCCGGCGAGCTGCTGCGGGCCCATCACGGCAGTCTTGGCGTTGGGCCAGGTGAACAGGAAGCGCGGCCCGTAGGCCTGGCCGCACATGCCGTAGTTGCCGGCGCCGTAGCTGGACGCCATGTTGACGGTGAGGTGCGGCACTGTCGAGTTGCTGACGGCGTTGATCATCTTCGAGCCGTCCTTGACCATGCCCCGCTGCTCGTACTCCCGGCCGACCATGTAGCCGGTCGTGTTCTGCAGGAACAGCAACGGGGTGTCGGTCTGGTTGGCGAGCTGGATGAACTGCGTCGCCTTGTTCGACTCCTCGTTGAACAGGATTCCCCGGTGGTTGGCGAGGATGCCGATTGGATAGCCGTGCAGCTCCGCCCACCCGGTGACCAGCGACGCGCCGTAGCGCGGCTTGAACTCGTCGAAGTCGCTGTCGTCGACGACGCGGGCGAGGACGTCGCGCGGGTCGAACGGGATGCGCAGGTCGGCGGAAGGGATGCCGAGCAGCCGCTCGGGGTCGTGGCGCGGCGGGCGGCCGGCGCCTCGGGGGGGCGGGCCGAGCTTGCGGTGGTTGAGCCGGCGCACAATCAGGCGGCCGATGCGCAGGGCGTCGAGCTCGTCGACGGCGAAATGGTCGGCGAGCCCGCTCACGCGGGCGTGCATGTCGGCGCCGCCCAGGCTCTCGTCGTCGCTCTCCTCACCGGTCGCCATCTTCACGAGCGGCGGGCCGCCGAGGAACACCTTTGACCGCTGGTCGATCATCACGACGTGGTCGCACATTCCGGGGATGTACGCCCCGCCGGCGGTCGAGTTGCCGAACACGATGGCGATCGTCGGGATCGCCGCGGCCGACAGGCGGGTGAGGTCGCGGAACGTCTGGCCGCCGGGGACGAAGATCTCCGCCTGGTGCGGTAGGTCGGCGCCGCCAGACTCCACGAGGTAGAGCAGCGGCAGCCGGTTCTCGCGGGCGATCGCCATCGCCCGCAGGGTCTTCTTCACGGTCCACGTCGTGCTCGTGCCGCCGCGCACAGTGGGGTCGTTGGCAATGATCACGCACTCCACGTCCTCGACCACGCCGACGCCCGTGAACACGCCGGCGCCGACTGGGAAGTCGCTGCCCCACGCGGCCAGCGGCGACAGCTCGAGCAACGGCGAGTCGGCGTCGACCAGCCGCTCGACTCGCTCGCGGCACAGCAGCTTGCCCCGCTGGCGGTGCCGCTCGAGGTACTTGGCGCCGCCGCCCTGGTTGACGAGCGCCAGCTGGCGGTCGTGCTCGGCGAGCAGCTCGAGGAGGTGGGCGCGGTTGGCCTGGTACGCCTCGCTGCGCTCGTCGACGTGATCCGCCAACTCCGTCACGGACGCCGACGGTAGACCAGCCCGCAGCGACCCCACGGTGTCGGCCATTGGAGTGTTTCGACCGATGGAGTCTTTCCTCGGGGAGGGACCCCCGCGAAACACTCCAACGGCGCAAACACTCCAATGCGATCAGCGGCTGTACGTTGCGGCGGATGCGGATTGCGGTGGTCGGGGCGCATCTGGCGGGGGAGGCGCTCAACCATGAGTTGACGTCGCGAGGGGGGACGCTGGTGGCGGCGACGCGGACGGCGCCGGTCTACCGGCTGGTCGCGTTGCCGACCGAGCCGCCGAAGCCGGGACTGCTGCGGGTGGGCGCCGGCGACGATCGAGCGGGGGCGATCGAGGTCGAGGTGTGGGAGCTCGACGCCGCGGCGTTCGGGTCGTTCGTCGACGAGATTCCGTCGCCGCTCGGCATCGGGCGGGTGAGACTCGCCGACGGCACCGACGTCGCCGGGTTCCTGTGCGAGTCGATCGCCGCGGACGGGGCGCCCGACATCACGCGCTACGGAGGGTGGCGGGCGTATCGAGCTGCGTCGCCAGGCTGACGGCGAGATCGTCCGCCCACGCCGGCCCGATCAGGGTCAGGCTCGGCGGCGGACCTGCCTCGTCGCCCGCGCCGACCGGGAACGTGACGGCGCACAGGTCGAGCAGGTTGACGAAGCTGGTGTAGGTGCCGAGCATCGTGTTGACGGCGATCGGCTCGGCGAGCACTTCGGCGACGGTCGGCACTCGCGGCACGGTCGGGACCACCAGCACGTCGATGCTGTCCCACACCCGTTCCGTGGCCGCCCGCAGCCGGGCGAGCGTGGTCTGGTCCCGACACAGCTGCCACGCCGGGATGCGTCCGGCGGCGGCGATGATCGACCGGACGACCGGGTCGACGTCGCCGGGATGGGCGTCGACGAACGCGCCGACGGCCTCGTAGCGCTCGGCGACGAACGCCCCGCCGTACAGCAGCGCGCCGGCCTCGACGAAGGGTCCGATGTCGACGTCGACGAGCCCGCCGCCTGTGGTCCTGGCGACCGTCTCGACCATCTCGACCGCGGCGGCGTAGCGCGCCGCGCCAGCCGTGTCGCCGTCGAACGTCAAGCCCGCGGCTCGCGGAACGCCGAACCGAGGCGGCCCTGCCCGCCGGCTGGCGACGGGCGGCCGGCGCCGGCTCCATGGGTCGGACGGATCCGGGCCGGCCGCCAGTGCGGCCACCCGCGCCGCGTCGGCGACCGAGCGAGCGAACACCGACACGCAGTCCAGCGACCGGCAGGCCGGGACCACGCCCCGCGTGCTGATCCGCCCCCGCGTCGGCTTGACGCCGGCGATCCCGTTGCACGCCGCCGGGACCCGCCCCGATCCGGCAGTGTCGGTGCCGAGCGCGAGGTCGACCATGCCCGTGGCGACGCCCACCGCCGAGCCGCTGCTCGACCCGCCGGCGATCAGCTCCGGCCACCGGCCGTTCGGGCATCCGCCGTACGGGGAGCGCACGCCGACCAGCCCGGTGGCGAACTGGTCGAGATTGGTCTTGCCGATCACGACGGCGCCGGCGGCCGTCAGGGCGGCGACCGCCGGCGCGTCGCAGGCCGCCGCCCGGGAGAACGCCGGGCAGGCGGCCGTGGTGGGGAACCCGGCGACGTCGATGTTGTCCTTGACCGCCAGCGCCGTACCGGCCAGCGGCAGGTTCTGCCCCCGTGCCCGGCGGGCATCGACGGCGGCCGCCGCCCGGTGCGCCAGCCACCGGTCGGCGAGGGTGATCCAGATGCCCGGCCGACCGTCGGCGGCGATGCGGTCGAACGCCGCCTCGACGGCTTCCACCGCCGACCTCGTGACGGTCATCGGCCCATCCCGCCGGTCGTCGCCTCGCCGGGTGTCATGCGACCGACTCCCCGCTCGCCGACCACGCCGCTCGCTCGGCAGCGAACGCCGCCTGCTGGCGGGCCTGGAACGTGGCGATCGAGCCGGCGTTGGCGGCGAGGAACGCCTCGTGGCTGGCGAGGCAGAACGTGGCCGGCTCGATCTCGATCGCCAGCCGGCCGGCTGCCTGCTCGGCTCGCTGGTCCAACAGCTCCTCGGCGCTGACCGGATGGAAGCGCAGCTGGTCGAACGGCCGCAGCAGCCACGGCCGCTCGAAGTGCGGGCCCCGGCACTCGCGGTTCCAGACCTGCACGGTGCGCCCGACGAACTGGTACCCGCCCGGGCCCTCCATCCCGTAGATGCACAGGTAGGCGCCGCCGATGCCAACCGCGTTCTCCGGCGTCCACGTGCGCGCCGGGTTGTACTTCGTGGTGACCAGGCGATGGCGGGGATCGAGCGGTGTGGCGACTGGCGCGCCGAGGTAGACGTCGCCGAGGCCGAGCACGAGGTACGACGCCGCATGGACGATGCGCCGGACGTCCTCGACGTCGCCGAGCCCGTTGATGCGGCGGATGAACTCGATGTTCCACGGGCACCACGGGGCGTCGGCACGGACGCCGCGCATGTAGCGCTCGATGGCCTCGCGGGTGGCCGGGTCGTCCCATGACAGCGGCAGGTGCACGACCCGCGATGGCAGCGCGGCGTGGGTCACGTCGCCCAGCTCGTCCTCGGCGCCGGCGAGCAGGCGGTGCACGCCGGCGACCGTGAGCGGCTGCCCGCCGACCTGCACGAGCAGCGAGCGCACGCCGGCGGTGACCTCGACCACGCCGGGCAGGTTGGTGCGGACCCACTGCTCGAGCACGTGGACTCGGACGCGCAGCGCGAGGTCGAGTGTCATCGGGCCGTACTCGACGAGCAGGAAGCGATCGCCGGCCCGCCGATACGTCACACCGGGATGCTCGCGTTCCGGCTCGCGGCGCTCGATCACGCCGTCGTCGATGCGGCACCTGCGGGCGAGCGGGATGTTCCACGACGGGCGGGCGAGCGGTTCGACGGGCCGCGTTGCCCGCGCCAGCCAGGAGGCACGCCGGGCGTCTGCCGCCGCGGCGTCGGCCGCCGTCCATGGCACGAGCCGCACGCGATCGCCGGCGGCCATCTGGCCGAGCTTCCACCGCTCCGTCGCGGCGACCACTGCCGGGCAGACGAAGCCACCGAGGCTCGGGCCATCCGGGCCGAGGATGATCGGCATGTCGCCGGTGAGGTCGACGGCGCCGATCGCGTAGCCGGTGTCGTGGATGTTCGACGGGTGGAGGCCGGC
>JBIOUO010000054.1:0-8676 GCA_044867195.1 Ilumatobacteraceae bacterium | reverse complement strand
CTTGTGCAGCGTCTTGTTCAACTTGACGGTGATCGAGTACCGCACCCCAGCGCGGCGGCAGGCGTCGACCACCTTGCGGCTATAGAACCCCGAGTCGGCTGGATCGGCCCGGGGCCCGTGGGACCCGGACGCCACCCACGCCGGCCCGCCGACCGGGCTGCTGGTGCGTGCTCTCGAGCGGCTGCAGCCCGATCTGCGGCTGGCTCGCATCTCTGTCGAGCTCGGACGACCGGTGCCGATGGCCGGGTTCACGATCCACGCCGAGCTCGTGCGGGGCGGGCGGACGACGGCCAACACGACCGCTTCGCTCGTCGACGCCGGCGGCAGGGTCCGGGTCACGGCGACCGCCACCCACCTCGCGGCGAGGACTGGTGCGGTGTTCGAGGGGCGGCTCGACAACGCCGGTGTCGAGACGCCCCACGTCGCCGACGCCGCGCCGGGCGACTTCCCGATCGGACCGTTCGCCCACGGTTTGCCCGGCTTCCGGAACGCCGTCGAGGTACGCTACCCGCCCGGCGAGAGTCCCGGACCGGGTGCGACCACGGTGTGGATGCACACCATCGCCCTGCTCCCCGGCGAGGAGATGACGCCGTTCCAGCGGATCTGTCCGCTCGCCGACTGCGGCAACGCGTTCAGCCGTCATGCCGAGCCCGAACAGGTCCGGTTCGTCAACATCGACTTGGTGATCGCCCTCCACCGCGACCCGCTCGGCGAGTGGATGGGCAGCCGCGCGACCTCGGCGTGGCAGCCGTCCGGGATCGGGCTGGTCGAGGCGCTGCTGTTCGACGACGAGGGTCCGGTCGGCCGGCCCTGCAGACGTTGATCCTGCGGCCAGCGAGCAGTGGATAGGCGTCAGGTGCCGTAACGGAATCCGAGGTCGGGAGCGGTCAGAAGGGGGCGGAACGGGATGCCCGCGGCCTCGGCCAGCGCGCCGCAGGTGCCGCCGCGGTCCACGATCGCGATGATGAGGACCGGCTCCGCACCGAACGCTCTCACGACGTCGACCGCCTCCATCAGCGATGTCCCACGGGTCGTCGTGTCCTCGGCGATGACGACACGGTCGCCGGGCTCGAGCGCGCCGGCGATGCGCCCGGTCACGCCGTGGGCCTTGGTCTCCTTGCGCACGCTGAACGCCCGCAGCCGGCGCCCGCGGACGGCGCCGATCGCCGCCACGCCGTACGCCAACGGGTCGGCACCCATCGTCAGCCCGCCGATGGCGTCGGCGCCGTCGGGGATAGCGGCGAGTGCTGCGTCCGCCACGAGCACGATGCCCTCGGGCCGGCACGCGGTCTGCTTGGTGTCGAGGAACCAGGTCGTCGTAGCGCCCGACTTGAGGGTGAACGTCCCCCGCTTCACGGAGTGCGCCAGGACGTGGTCGCGCAACGCAGCGAGCGCGGGCGGCAGGTCGGGGAGCGCCGTCGGCGCGGGCGCGGACATCGCCCGACGACGGTAACGCGGCCGGCGGCCGGCCCGTATGGTGACGCCGATGTTGCCGATCGACCGCCTGCGGATCTTCACCGAGCCGCAGCAGGGCGCCACATATGACGACCTGCTCGCCGTGGCCAGGCGCGCCGAGCAGCTCGGGTTCGGCGCCTTCTTCCGCAGCGACCACTACCTCGCGATGGGCGACGCGCTCGCGGCGGGCGGGTTGCCCGGACCGACCGACGCCTGGACGACGCTCGCCGGGCTGGCGCGGGACACGACCACGATCCGCCTCGGAACGCTCGTCACGTCGGCGACGTTCCGGCACCCCGGACCGCTGGCCGTCACGGTCGCCGGCGTCGACCAGATGTCAGGCGGGCGGGTCGAGCTCGGGCTCGGAGCGGGGTGGTACGAGCAGGAGCACACCGCCTACGGGATCCCGTTCCCGGCGCTCGGCGAGCGCTTCGACCGCCTCGAGGAGCAGCTCGCCGTGATCACCGGGTTGTGGGCGACACCGGTCGGAGAACGGTTCAGCTTCGCCGGCCGGCACGTCACTGTCACCGACTCCCCGGCGTTGCCCAAGCCGGTGCAAGCGGGCGGCGTCCCGATCATCGTGGGCGGCGGTGGAAAGCGACGCACGCCCGCCCTCGCCGCCCGGTTCGCGGCCGAGTGCAACACGGCGTTCATGCCAGTCGAGCGCTTCGTCGAGCAGCGTCGGCTCGTCGCCGCGGCGTGCGCGGCGATCGACCGCGATCCCGGCTCGATGGCCTACAGCGCAGCCGCGGTCGTGTGCCTCGGTGCGGACGACACCGAGTACGAGCGGCGGGCCGCGGCGATCAGCAGGCAACCCGGCGAGCTGCGAGCCAACGGCGTCGCCGGGACGACCGGCGAGGTCCGCGCGGCGCTGGAACGGTGGTCGGACGCCGGCGCCGAGCGGCTGTACCTCCAGGTGCTCGATCTGTCCGACCTCGACCACCTCGACGCCATCGCCGATCTCGTGCGCTGACGCGACCCGCGGACCCGGGAGCGCACCGGCGACCGCCGCTCGACGCGGTTGTCGCACAATGTCGCCGCCAGATCACCCGCAGATCCTGTCAATCCATCGCGTGATGTGCCTAGGATCGGGTTCCATGGCAACCAAGCGCGGCCGCAAGGGCCCGATGACTGACGAGCACAAGGCCGCTCTCGCACGCGGCCGGTCCGAGGGCAAGGCGGTACGCAACTACCTCGATGCATTGCGTGCCAACAAGCCAAAGCGGGGACGCAAGCGCACGCCCGATTCGATCAAGAGGCGCCTTGCCGCGATCGACAGCCAGCTGGCCCAAGCCGACCCGTTGAGCGAGCTCCGCCTGATCCAGGAGAAGCGCGATCTCTCCGAGGAGCTGGCCACGATGAGCCACGCAGTCGACATGGCGGCGATCGAGGACGCCTTCGTCAAGGTCGCCAAGGACTACAGCGAACGCCAAGGGATCTCCTATGCGGCGTGGCGTGAGGTCGGTGTCGAGGCGTCGGTGCTGCGCCGGGCGGGGATCGGCCGCGGCAGCTGACGGTTCCCCCGCCGACCGCCGGGGAACCGCCGTTACGGCCGCAGGTCGTCGAGCGCCGAAGACACGCGGTCGATGTGGCGCAGCGAGCGGTCGAGGTCGAACGCCTCGTCCAGCACTTCCTTGGAGACCGATACCTCCGGGTCGTTCTCCAGCAGCGTCCGGAAGTCGGACTGCTCCTCCCATGCCGTCATCGCGTTGCGTTGCACGATGCGATATGCGTCGTCACGCGTCGTGCCAGCCGCCACGAGGGCGAGCAGCACCGGCTGGCTGAACACGAGACCATGGCTCGACCACAGGTTCTCGCCCATCCGGGCGACGTCCACCTCGAGGCCCTGCAACAGCCGGTCGAGGCGCCCGGTCATGTAGTGCGCCAGCTGTGACGAATCCGGCAGCACGACCCGTTCGACCGACGAGTGCGAGATGTCGCGTTCGTGCCACAGCGCGACGTCCTGCAGGCCGGCAAGGAGGTTGGAGCGCACCACGCGAGCGAGCCCACTGATCGTCTCGGCGGAGATCGGGTTGCGCTTGTGGGGCATCGCCGACGAACCCTTCTGGCCGGCTTTGAACCCTTCGCGGACCTCACCGACCTCCGTCCGCTGCAGGTGCCGCAGCTCGACGGCGACCAGCTCGCACGTCGCGGCGATCGAGGCCAACGCATAGAGCAGCTCGGCGTGGCGATCGCGGGCGATGACCTGCGTCGCCGGCACCGGCTGCAGCCCGAGTCGCTCACCGACGAACGCCTCCACCGCGGGCTCGACGTTGGAGTACGTGCCCACGGCACCCGACAGCTTGCACACCGCGACGGACCGCCGCGCCGCGCCGAGCCGCACGCGGTCCCGCTCGAGCTGCAACGCCCACAGGGCGACTTTGGCGCCGAACGTCGTGGGTTCGGCGTGGATCCCGTGGGTGCGTCCGATGATGACCGTTCGCAGGTGCCGTCGCGCCATCGCCACCATCGTCGTGACCAGCGCGTCGGTGGACGCCAGCACGAGGTCTGCTGCATCGCGCATCGCCCAGCACAACGCCGTGTCGACGACGTCCGACGACGTCAGCCCGAAGTGGATCCACGAGCCGGCGGGCGGTCCGACGGCCGCCTGCACCACGTCGACGAACGCCGCCACGTCGTGGTCGGTGGTGCGCTCACGCTCATGCACTGTGGCGACGAAGGCGTCGTCGACGACCGGCGCTCGCTCCCGGCACGCCGCGGCGTCGGCTGGCGGCACGACGCCGACGGCGGCGTGGGCCTCGGTGGCCAGCAGCTCGACCTCCAGCCACCGCGCGAGGCGTGCCCTGTCTGACCACAGGACTGACATCTCGGGTGTCGAGTAGCGGTCGATCACGCCAGGTGCCAGAGCAGGTAGTCGTCGCGCTCGGCGCCGACGCCGACCACGCGGACGGGGATCCCGACCTCCTGCTCGACGAGCTCGATCAGCGCCCGCGCAGGAGGCGGCAGATCGCCTCGTTCGCGCGCCGTCCCGAGCCCCGTTCCCCATCCGGGCAGCGTGCGATAGACCGGCTCGACGCGGCCGAGGACGTCGGAGCGGTCCGGGTAGCTGGGCAGTGCGCGCCCGTCGAGCCGGTAGCCCGTGCACACCTTGACCGCAGTGAACCCGTCGAGCACGTCGAGCTTGGTCAGGGCCAGCTCGGTCAGGCTGTTGAGGCGGACGGCGTGGCGCAACATCACGCAGTCGAGCCACCCGGCGCGCCGCCGCCGCCCGGTCACGGTGCCGAACTCGCGCCCGACTTCGACGAGCGTGTCCCCGTCTGCGTCGGTCAGCTCGGTCGGGAACGGCCCAGCGCCGACGCGCGTCGTGTAGGCCTTGGTGATCCCGACGATGCGGTCGATGTGCCGAGGGCCGAGGCCGGTGCCCGTGCAGGCGCCGCCGGCGGTCGGGTTCGACGACGTCACGTACGGATACGTGCCGTGGTCGAGGTCGAGGAACGTCGCCTGGGCCCCTTCCAGCAGCAGGTGCCCGCCAGCGGCGAGCGCGTCGTGGAGCAGGGCGACGGTGTCGGTGACGTACGGCAACAGCCGGGCGCCGAGGGCCGCGAATCGCTCGACGACGTCATCGACGTCGATCGGCTCGCCGCCGGCGGACTCGAGCTCGCGGTACTCGGCCACGGCGCGAGCCTTGACGTGGGCCGCGAACGACGCCGGGTCGGCCACGTCGCCGGCTCGCAACCCGACCCGGCGGGCCTTGTCGGCGTAGGCCGGCCCGATCCCCTTGAGCGTGGTGCCGATCTTGTCGTCGCCGCGCATCGCCTCGGCGATCGCGTCGTGGGCCTGGTGCCACGGGAAGATCAGGTGCGCTCGACTCGACACCCGTAGCCGCGCGCACGACACGCCGCGTGACTCCAGCGCGTCGAGCTCGGCGAACAGCGTCGGCAGGTCGACGACGACACCGTTGCCGATCACCGGCACGACATGGTCGTACAGCACGCCGCTCGGGATCAGCTGGAGGGCGTAGCGGTCACCGCCCACGACGACGGTGTGACCGGCGTTGTGGCCACCCTGGTAGCGCACGACGTAGCCGTGCTCCTTGGCCAGCAGATCGATCACCTTGGCCTTGCCCTCGTCACCCCACTGGGCGCCGACGACGACGGTGACGGGCACGTCGCGGCACTGTAATGGCCGGTACGGTCCTGCGTCGTGGAGGCGGTGATGCGCCGGATGGAGTGGGCGGCGATGGACGAAGCGGCGCGCGACGAGCTCTGCGCGCGCGGGCTCGGTGACATCTTCGAGCCGACGTTGGTGGCGTCGATCGGCGCGCTGATCGACGATGTGCGCGGGCGCGGCGACGAGGCGGTGTGCGACGCGCTCGCCCGCTTCGACGGGATCACGATCGGCCCTGACCGGCTGCGCGTGACTCCCGAGGAGATCGCCGCGGCCACCGTGTCGCCCGCCGTCGACGCCGCGCTCGACGACGCCATCGCTCACGTCCGGGCGTTCAACGATCGGCTGCTGGCCAGGGCCGCCGACTGGAGCTTCGAGCCCGAGCCGGGCCTGCGAGTCGGCGAGAAGGTCAGCCCGATCGTGTCGGCCGGGCTGTTCGTGCCGTCGGGCAAGGCCAGCTACCCGAGCGTCGCCTACCAACTCGGTGTGCCGGCGGTCGTCGCCGGGGTGCCGCGCATCGCCCTCGTCGTGCCGCCGATCCCGGGCGGGGACGGAGCGGTCGACCCGGCAGTGCTCGTCGTGTGCCGCAAGCTCGGCATCACCGACGTGTTTCGGGTCAACGGGCCGGCGGGTCTCGCCGCACTGGCGTTCGGGACGGCGTCGATCCCCAGCGTGCGCAAGATCGTCGGACCCGGCTCGCCAGCCGTGACATGCGCCCAGGTCGAGCTGCAGCGCCAAGGCGTGGCGACGATGATGGTCCTCGGGCCGACGGAGAGCCTCGTCATCGCCGACGCCAGCGCCGACCCGGTGCGCCTCGCCGCCGACCTGCTGATCGAGGCCGAGCACGGAACCGACTCGTCCGTCGTGCTCGTCACGCCGTCGCCGGACCTCGCCGCGGTAACCGATGTCGAGCTCGGTCGCCAGCTTGCCGGCCTCCCGGCCCAGCGGGCGGAGGCGGCGCGATCGTCGCTGGGGCGCAACGGCGGGTGCGTGCTCGTCGCCAGCGTCGACGAGGCGATCGACGTCGCCAACCGCTACGCGCCCGAGCACCTCCAGGTCGCCGTCGCCGACGACGCGGTCGACGATGTCGTCGAGCGGCTGCACCACGCCGGGGAGATCCTCGTCGGCCAGCACACGCCGTTCAGCGCCGCCAACTTCGTCATCGGCTGCCCGGCGTCGCTTCCGACGTCAGGCTTCGCCGAGGTGTCGTCCGGGATCACCGTCGAGGCGTTCCTCAAGCGCACGGCCGTCGCCCGTGCCGACCGCGGCGCGCTGGCGCGGATGGCGCCGTCGATCGTCGCCCTCGCCGACCACGAGGGCTTCCCGGCCCACGCCGCGGCGATCCGCCTGCGCATGTAAGTCGGCGGCGGGAACGTCAGCCGGAGCGGTCGGGTTGCTGGGACGGGTCGACCTGGGCGATCCAGAACACTGCGCCGGCCGGATCCGTCAGCCCTCCGAGCGTCCCGTACGGGGTGGCGAACGGCGGCGCCAGCACCGTCCCGCCGTTGGCAGCGGCTGCGTCGGCAGCGGCCGCGGCGTCGGCGACGCCGAAGTAGGCGAGCCACTGCGACGGCGTCCCCTCGGGCGCCCCGAACATCCCGCCCATGCCGCCGAGCGGGATGGTGTCGTCGCCGAGATGGAACAGCGAGTAGTCAGACCCGGCGTCGGGCAGCGGCTCAAGCCGGTAGCCGAAGACGTCGGCGTAGAACCGCTGCGCCGCTCCGGGGTCCGACGTGCGAAGATCGTCCCAGGACAGGGCGCCCGGCTCGTTGACGATGTTGGCGCCGATGTGCTCACGCGCCTGCCACACGCCGAAGGCCGCGCCGGTGGGGTCGGCGGCGACGAGCATCCGCCCGAGCGGTCCGACGTCGAACGGCTCGGCGAGGATCGTCCCGCCGTGCTCGCGGATGTTGGCAGCGGTGGCGTCGGCGTTGTTGCTCGCCAGGTACAGCGTCCACACGTGGGGCTGGCCCTCCTGAGCTGGACCGAGCCCGGCCGCCGGCACGCCCTTGGTCATGGCGATCGAGTAGTTGCCGAACTCCTCACCCTGGTCGTCGAACGTCCAGCCGAGGACCGCGGTGTAGAACGCCTTGGCGGCCGCCGGGTCAGGGACGACGAGGTCGGCCCAGCACGGGAATCCGGCCGGCCACGGGGAGGTGCGCATGCTCATACGAGCATTGGAGCACGTTCCGCTACAGCTCACCGACCAGGGCCCCGAGGCGGCGCTCACCCTCGGGTATCTGGCCGCCGTGGGCGAGGAACGATTCCATCGCCGCGCGAGCCCGAGGATCAGCCAGCGTGCCCTGGAAGGCATGAGCCTCGGCGAGGAGGTGCTCGAAGACGCCAGCCTCGGCCCGCACCACGCTCGCCTTCGCCGCCGCGACAGCACCCGGCGGGAACGACGCGATGCGGGCGGCGAGGCGGTCGACGAACATCGCCAGCTCGTCGGTCGGCAGCACGCGGTTGACCCAGCCCCACCGCTCGGCCGTGGCGGCGTCGATGTCGTCGCAGCCGAGAATCGCCTCGAGGGCGCGGCTGCGCCCGATCAGCCGCGGCAGGCGCACGGTGCCGCTCCCGCCGGGGAGGATGCCGAGCGCCACCTCCGGTTGGCTGAAGATCGCCGTCGGCCCGGCGAAGCGCATGTCGCAGCCCAGCGTCAGCTCGCTGCCGCCGCCGCCCACCCGACCTTCGATCACGGCGATCGTGACTTTCGGCATCAGCCGCAGCTGCTCGCACATGTGGGCGAAGCGGGTGAGCTCCGTCGCCGGCGGCGCCGGATCGCTGGGGAAGCGGAGGATCGCCGCGACGTCGAAGTGGGCGACGAACCACTCCGGGTTCGCCGAGCGGAGCACGACGACTCGAACGTCGTCGTCGGCAGCGAGCTCGTCGATCGTGTCGGCCAGCTCGAGGAAGACCGACACCGTCATCAGGTTGATCGGCGGATGGTCGATGACGACCGTCGCCACGCCGGCATGCGTTGTCACGACGAGATGACCCACACGCGGACGCTAGCCACGCCGAGGGGGCCGTTGTGGCCAGACGATGTCGACCACGAGGCCGGCGTGGTCGCTCGCCGCGACGCCGGTGAGCGGC
>JBIOUO010000053.1:0-9757 GCA_044867195.1 Ilumatobacteraceae bacterium | reverse complement strand
GCGCCAGCCCAAGGTCCGCTGCGTCGAGTTCGTCGAGACGGTCACCGACTGGATGGAGGGGGCGCTGGACGACGACGCCCGCCTGCTGGTCGAAGAGCACCTCGTCATCTGCCCGCATTGCACCGAGTACCTGGCCCAGCTGCGAGCGACCGCCGCCGTGCTCCGCGAGGCACCGGGCGAGGCCCCGCCGGCGGAGGCGCGAGCAGCCCTGCTGGACGCGTTCCGCGCCCGCCGAACGTAGAGCCGATCAGGCGGTGCAGACGGTGCCGGTAAACCGTGAGGTGCCGGTGCCGGTGATCGAGTCGAACGTGCCCGAGGCGCGGATCGCACCCGACGCGCCGGCGAAGTCCCCGGTGCCGCCGACGATCGTCTGGAGGTCGACGATGTCGCCGCGCCCTCCGGTGGCGAACGCACCGGCGTTCTCGATCGTCAGCGTGCCGCTCATCCCCCATCCACTGACCGTGGCGACGGTGTCGGTGGTGAACAGGGAGACACCCTGCGTCCCGGCGTTCTCGGACATGCTGACCACACCGTGGAACGTTCCGTGGAGCGGGCCGCTCGTGTACTGGGCGGCGATGCAGAACGAGGTGCAGTCGGTGGGCGCGAACTGCTCGGAGTAGCTCCCCGAGAACGACCGGCAGGCGCTTTCGGCATCGGCGGCTGCGCCGAGCAGGAGCATCGACGCGGCTCCGGCCGCGACAGCGGCGACGCGGCGAGCGGTCTTCCTGCGGGCTGGCGCGGGCATGATCAACATGGCGATCTCCTCTCCGGCGGCACGCGCTGCACCGCATGGCAACCCCTGTCCGCCAAGACCGCCGACCGTTACATGGCGCGCAAGGACCCGTACCGCTCAGGTGAGATTGAGGCGCTCGGTCAGCCACGCGGACTGGAACACCCGCTCGGCGGCGTAGCCGGTGTCGTACGCGGTCTGGTCGCCGTCGGGCCCGGCGGCGTCATGACCTGCCGAGCAGGCGGCGACGAACGGCGACTGGGCGCGGTCGCCGTGGAGCGCGAAGTGAGCGGCGTCGGCCGCCAACCCCGCCGCGGCGCCGGCAAAGGTCGACTCATCGACATCGACACCGACGACGTCGCCGCAGGACGCCAGCTCCTCCATCGACGTCGCCGCGGCGAAGCGGTCCGCCACCGCGTCGGCACCCGCGGCGCGCAAGGCGGTGACGGCTCGGTCGCGGGCTCTCCATGCCCCGACGGCAGCCAGCTCGCGGGCGGCTGCCTGATAGCCGTCGACGGCGGCGACGATGCGACCACGCGCGGCGACGACCTTGTGTCGTGACTCGACGATCGGGCCGCCGAGCTCGATCACCCACATCGCGTCGGCCAGCCAGTGGGCGACGTCGGAGGGTCGGCACGCGTGCACGCCCTCGCGGCACGGGTGCACCGAGGCGGTCTCGACCCACTCGCCGGGCGCCCACGGCGTCGCCGTGAACGGGGCCCGACCGTCGGCGTCGAGGAACTTGTAGGCCCGCATCGACCTCAACGTACTGCGTAACGTCTGGCGTTCTGCCGGGACCGGATGGGCATGACGACCGCGGAACGGCAACGGCTGGCCACCGACGGAAAGCGGTGGCGGCGATGGGGCCCGTACCTCGCGGAGCGGGCGTGGGGAACGGTCCGTGAGGACTACAGCGCCGGAGGCGACGCGTGGGCCGACGTGCCACACGACCATGCCCGCTCGCGCGCCTACCGGTGGAACGAGGACGGTCTCGGCGGCATCTGCGACGACGCCCAGCACCTGTGCTTCGCGTTCGCGTTCTGGAACGGCGTCGACCCGATCATCAAGGAACGGATCTTCGGGCTGACCGGGCCGGAGGGCAACCACGGCGAGGACGCCAAGGAGTACTGGTGGTTCCTCGACTCGACGCCCACCCACTCCTGGATGCGCTGGCGCTACTGGTACCCGCAGGCCGAGTTCCCGTACGCCGACCTGGTCGCCGAGAACGCCCGGCGCGGCTACGAGGACCCGGAGTACGAGCTGCTCGACACCGGCATCTTCGAGGGCGACCGCTACTGGGACATCACCGTCGACTACGCCAAGGCCGCCGTCGACGACATCTGCATCCGGATGACGGTGCGCAACGCCGGTCCCGACCGCGCCAGCGTGCACGTGCTGCCGACGCTGTGGTTCCGCAACACGTGGTCGTGGGGTCTCGACGATCGCAAGCCGACCATCAGCGTCAAGGACGGCACCCTCATCGCCGACCACCATGAACTCGGTCGCATGACACTGACCGGCGCCGGCGACCACCATGCCGTCGCGTGTGAGAACGAGACCAACGCGTCACGGCTGTGGGGCATCGACTCGACGACGCCATTCCCGAAGGACGGGATCAACGATCACGTGGTCCACGGTGCCGACACCGTCAACGGCGCCGGCGTCGGCACCAAGGGCGCGCTGTGGTACGTGCTCGACGTGGCGGCCGGCGCCACCGCGGAGGTCCGCCTGCGCCTCGGTCCCGACGCGGGCGATCTCGGACCGTCCTTCGACGAGGTCCTGGCGACTCGCCACAGCGAGGCCGACGACTTCTACCGCGACCTCCTCGGCGGCCTCGACGACGAAGCAGCGATGATCGCCCGCCAGGCGTTGGCCGGGATGATGTGGACCAAGCAGTGGTACCACCTCGACGTCGACCGGTGGCTCGACGGCGACCCGGCCGGGCCGACGCCGCCGGCCGAGCGGCTCGCCGGCCGCAACCGGGAGTGGCGGCACCTCAACAACGCCGACGTCATCACGGTGTGCGACACGTGGGAGTACCCGTGGTATGCGACGTGGGACCTGGCGTTCCAGTGCGTCGCCATCGCCCATGTTGACCCCGGATTCGCCAAGGACCAGCTGCTGCTGATGTGCCGCGAGTGGTTCATGCACCCCAACGGCCAGCTCCCCGCCTACGAGTGGGCGTTCGGCGACGTCAACCCACCCGTCCACGCCTGGGCCGCGCTGCGCGTGTTCGCTATCGACGCCGCCGCCGGCGGCGTTCCCGACTACGTGTTCCTCGAGCGAATCTTCCACAAGCTGCTGTTGAACTTCACGTGGTGGGTCAACCGCAAGGACGCCGCCGGTGACAACGTGTTCGAGGGCGGGTTTCTCGGGATGGACAACATCGGCCCGATCGACCGCTCCGCCCCGCTGCCCGTTGCCGGCCGGCTGGAACAGTCCGACGCAACCGGGTGGATGGCCCTGTTCTGCTTGAACATGCTCGAGATCTCACTCGTCCTCACCGAGCGGTCACCCGCCTACGAGGACGTGGCGACCAAGTTCTTGGAGCATTTCGCCTACATCGCCACCGCCATCCACGAGCGTGGACTGTGGGACGACGACGACGGCTTCTACTACGACGTGCTGCGCATCGGCGACGCCCGGATCCCGCTGCGCGTCCGGTCGATGGTCGGGCTGCTGCCGCTGTGCGCAGTGACGACGATCGGACCGGCGACGCTGCAGCGACTGCCGTCGTTCGCCGCCCACTTCGACTGGTTCGTCACCCACAAGCCGCACCTCGCCCGACACATCCAGCATCGTCACGTCCGCGACGGCAGCGAGGGCCGGCTGCTCGCGATCGTCGGTCCAGACCGGCTGCAGCGCATCCTCGCCAGGCTGCTCGACGAGACCGAGCTGCTGTCACCCCACGGGGTGCGGTCCGTGTCGGCTCGGCATCGCGACGAGCCGTTCATCGTCGACCTGCACGGCATGCGGCTGAGCGTCGGCTACGACCCGGCCGAGGGCACCACCGGGCTGTTCGGTGGCAACTCCAACTGGCGCGGACCGGTGTGGTTCCCGGTCAACGCCCTCGTCGTCGACGCCTTGCGCGGCTACGGCCGCTACTTCGGCGCCGACCTCGCCGTCGAGCACCCGACCGGATCCGGACATACGCACGACCTGAACGCGATCGCCGACGACCTCGCCGCCCGCCTGGTAGCCACGTTCCGCGACGGCCCGGACGGCCGCCGCCCGGTGCACGGCCCATACGAGAAGTTCCACACCGACCCGGGCTGGCACGACGCCATCCCGTTCCACGAGTACTTCCACGGCGACACCGGCGCCGGCCTCGGCGCCTCCCACCAAACCGGCTGGACCGGACTCGTCGCCGACCTTCTGCTTCGAAAGGACTGACATGGAGACCTACGACGTGATCGTCATCGGCGCCGGACCCGCCGGCGAGACCATCGCCGGACGGTGCGCCGAAGGCGGCCTGACGGTCGCCATCGTCGAACGCGAGTTGATCGGTGGTGAGTGCTCGTACTGGGGGTGCATGCCGTCCAAGACACTCATCCGGCCCGGTGACGTGATCGCCGCAGCCCTGCGTGTTCCCGCCGCCCGGGCCGCCGTGACCGGGACCGTCGACGCCGACGCAGCATTCGCCTCGCGCAACCGGATCACCGGTGACTGGGACGACGCCGGCGCCTTGCCATGGCTCGAAGAGCGCAGCATCACCGTCGTGCGGGGGCAAGGTCGACTCGCCGGAGCACGGCGGGTCGACATCGAAGGCGCCGATGACACGTCGCGGACCCTCGAGGCCCGCCGCGCTGTCGTGCTCGCCACCGGCACCCGCGCGTCGATCCCACCCGTGCCCGGACTGGCCGCGGCCGGACCGTGGGACAACCGCGACGTCACCGCCGCCAAGCAACTCCCCAGGCGGTTGCTCGTCCTCGGGGGAGGGGCGATCGGCGTCGAGATGGCCCAGGCCTACCGGCGCCTCGGCGTCGCCGAGGTCGCCGTGATCGAGGTGGCGCCACGGCTGCTCGCCCGTGAGGAACCGTTCGCCGGTGACGAGCTGCGGACCGCGCTCGAGGCCGAGCGGATCGCCGTGCATGTCGGCACCGGGATCACAAGGGTGCAGCGCGACGAATCCGGACCGGTCAGCGTCTGGCTCGAGGACGGCACCGAGCTGGTCGGCGACGAGCTGGTCGTCGCTGCCGGGCGCCGCCCGGCCACCGCTGATCTCGGTCTCGACGTGATCGGCCTGGAACCCGGTCGATACATCGACGTCGACAACCAGCTGCGCGCCACCGCCATCACCGGCGGCTGGTTGTACGCGGTGGGTGACTGCAACGGTCGCGCCCTGCTCACCCACATGGGCAAGTACCAGGCCCGGATCGCCGCCGACGTGATCCTCGGCAAAGACACCGCCAGCGTCGCCGACCACGGCATCGTCCCGCGCGTCACCTTCACCGACCCGCAAGTGTGCGCCGTCGGCCCCACCGAAGCCGAAGCCCGTGACGCCGGCATCGACGTGCGCACCGTCCGCTACGCCACCGGCGGCGTCGCCGGGGCGACCGTGCTGGGCGACCAGTTCCCCGGCACCAGCCAGCTGGTCATCGACGAGCGCCGTCACGTGATCGTCGGTGCCACGTTCGTCGGGCCGGGCGTGCAAGAGCTGCTCCACTCCGCCACCATCGCCATCGCCGGCGAGGTCACGCTCGACCGTCTCTGGCACGCCGTGCCGTCGTTCCCCACGGTCAGCGAGGTCTGGCTCCGGCTGCTCGAGGCCTACGGGCTATGACCGTCACACGGCCGGGCCTGCGCCCCCACGCCCCATCGTCGTCAGGCCCGCGAGCGCTCGCGCTGCCGACCGGTCACGAGCCGCGCTCATGACCGGCGGGCTGGGCTTCGGCAACCTGCTGATCGTCTCGCTGATCGCCGTCGCCGCGCCCCTCGTCGCCCGGGCGATCCCGGGCGTGAAGGTGCCGGCCGTCGTGTTGGAGATCGTCGCCGGCATCGTCGTCGGCCCGTCGGTGCTCGGCTGGGTCGACACCGACGAACCGGTCACCGTGCTCGCCCTCGTCGGCGTCGCGTTCCTGCTGTTCCTCGCCGGACTGGAGATCGACCTGACGCGGCTACGCGGCGACCTGCTGCGCCTCACCTTGTTGGGATTCGGCCTCACGGTCGCGCTCGGCCTCGGCGCCGGACTCGTCTTCGACGCCGCCGGGTGGGTGCACAGCCCCCTGTTCCTCGCCATCGCCCTGTCCGCCACCTCGCTCGGCCTCGTCGTCCCGGTGCTCAAGGACGCCGGGCTGGCCGACCAGCCGATCGGCCAGTTCACCATCGCCGGCGCCACGGTGGCCGACTTCGGCGCGGTCCTGCTGTTGTCGTTCCTGTTCTCCGAGTCCGAAGGCGGAACGGCCAGCCGGCTGCTCGCCGTCGCGATGTTCGTCGCCGTCATCGCCGCCGTCGCGGTCGCCCTCACCCGGGCCGGGCGCAACCGGCGCATCGACGACCTTCTCGTCGCCCTCCAGGACACCACCGCGGAGATCCGGGTGCGCATTGCCGTCGCCATCCTCGTCGGCTTCGTCGCCCTCGCCGCCTCGATCGGACTGGAGACCATCCTCGGTGCCTTCCTCGCCGGCGCCGTGCTCGGCCTCGTCGACCGGGACACGGCCACCCATCCGCACTTCCGGGTCAAACTCGAAGCCGTCGGCTACGGCTTCGTGATCCCGGTGTTCTTCGTCAGCAGCGGGCTGCGCTTCGACCTCGACGCCCTCACCCAGGACGCCTCCGCGCTGGCACGAGTGCCGCTGTTCCTGGCCGCCCTGTTCGTCGTCCGCTTCGTCCCCGCCCTCCTCTACCGCCGTCCCCTCGGCGGACGCGCCGCGAGCGTGGCCGGACTGCTCCAAGCGACGTCGCTGCCGTTCATCGTCACCGCCGCCGACATCGGCGCGTCCATCGGGGTGATCACGCCGGTCACCGCCGCCGCCCTCATCTCCGCCGGGCTGCTCTCGGTGCTGCTGTTCCCGCCGATCGCCCTTGCCCGGGCGCGGCGCCTGGCGCTCGCCGCGCCGGTCGTGGAGTCCGAGGCCGTCGTGTAACACCGGCCCGGCCGGCGAGACAGCACCACATGACCATTCGGGACGACAGTCAACAGGTCCGGCCATGGTGGCGTCCCGACTGGTATGAGCTGCTGCCTGAAGCCGTGCTCGTCGCCGGGCTCACCTTGTTCCTCGTCGACGAGCCCGACGCGGCGACCAGCGCCTTCAAGAGCGGGCGCGCCGTGACACTCATGGTCGCCGCGGCGGTGATCTGGATCATCGCCCGCGTCGTGCTCGCCCGATGGTTCCGCTGGCGGCTCGCACGCACTGTCGTGTTCGGCCTGGCTGCCGTCGGAGTCCTAGCCGTCGTCGTGCTGCCCGCCTACGACGACGAGACCGTCGTCGAGGCATTCCCCGTGCTGAGCCCCGAGGCGGCGGCCACCACGCTCTCGCCGCCCGCCACGCCGGCCCCGACGGCACAAGCCGCCCGACCGGCGGGAGCTGCGCCGACCACCGTGTCCTCGCCGCCGTCGACCACGATGACCACCACCACCACCACCACGACCACGGCGCCGACCGAACCGGTGCGACTCCGCTCGGCGCCGTTCACCGGGATCGACCACCGCGCATCGGGCACGGTCTCGATCTACCGCGCCCCTGACGGTCGCCACGTGGTCGGGCTGGAGACCTTCGACATCCAACCCGGACCGGACTACGACGTCTACGTCGTGCCCGGCACCGATCGCCACGAGCCCAACGACGGAGTCCGCCTCGACGACCTGCGCGGCAACCAGGGCACCCAGTACTACGACGTGCCAGACGACGTCGACGTCGGTGACGGCGCCTGGACGGTGCTGATCTGGTGCCAGACCTTCGGCGTGCCCGTCGCCAACGCCACACCGATCTGAAACAGGAGCGACCAATGAGAACGCTGGCCTCGATGACAACGCCACCATCGAACCTCGTCGTCACCCGAGAGAGCCTGCGCGCGTTGGCCTGCTACGCGATCGCCCCCGCCCGCAAGGCGCGCACCGGGCGCATCGGGCTGCGGCCGGTGGGCGACGGCATCGGCACACCTCCGTTCGACGACAGGACGCGCATCTCAGTCACCGGGGATCGCCTGGTTGCCGCTGATCGCCAGACTCGGATCACGACCGTACGGGCAGCGGCCGAGTTCCTCGGGATCGCGGTCACGCCAGACCCCGGCGTCGGACGCGACCTGCCGCCATTCACGCCCGACGACGAACTCGACGTTGACGCCGACACATCGCGCTGGGTCGGCGCGTGGTACCGGTTCGGAGCCGCACAGCTGGACCGGCTCTCGACACGACTCGTCAAGGGCGCCGTCAGCGAGGCGCAACTCTGGCCGGAACATTTCGACCTCGCCGTCATCGTCGACATCGGCGGCGCGGCCGTGAACATCGGTTTCTCACCCGGGGACGACCACTCGCCTGAGCCCTACGTGTACGTCGGACCGCACGACCGATCCGGGCTCGACGGCGACTACTGGAACGCTCCGTTCGGTGCCACGCTCGGCCACGACCGACTCAGGGCCTCGGACGATCCCGACAGCGCCACCGAGGCCTTCATCGCCAAAGGGCTGCGCCTGATCGGACGATCGCCCAGCGCCAGCTCGACTCACAGCTGATGCGACCGCAGATGTTCAGGCCCGCACGGTCCCTCGCGAGGCCGCACATCTCGTCGGCCTCGGGTGGCTGATCCACGGCCGTCGGACAGGAGGAGGCCGTTCGCTTGGCCGAGGGCGTCGCCGCGATCACCCGCCAGTGACCGAGGTCCACGCGCCGCGGGGCGGTCGTCGTCACTGCGTCCGCCAATTCCGATAGAGGGCGACGAGGTCGTCGAGCGCTTCGGGACTGAGGTCATCGGGTTCGACGTGGCCGGCGGCGGCGATGGTCGCCCGGATCTGGGCGAGGTACTCGCTGCAGTGGGCGCATCCCGCCAGGTGTGCTTCCAGGCGATCCCGGTCGCGCTGGCCGAGCGCGCCATCGAGGTAGTCGGTCATCAAGCTGACCGCTTGGCGGCAGACGAGGGTGCGGCGGCGGCGGAACAGCATGGCTCAGTTCCCTTGCATCTCGGTCTCGAGGAGGCTGCGGAGGCGGGCTCGGCCCCGGTGAAGCAGTACCCGCTGGTTGCCGGGGGACACGCCGAGGAGGTCGCACACCTCGGCCGCGTCCATCCCTTCGACGTCGCGCAGCAGGACGACTTGGCGCTGCGCGTCCGGCACGTCGGGCAGGCATTCGCGTACTCGGCCGGCGAGCTTCTCAGCGACGACCCGGGCGTCGACGGTGTCGGACCAGGGTTCTGGTGGCAGGTTCCACCCGCCGGAGCCGATCGAAGCGGCCTTCCAGTGCATCGTCGCCGAGGGCGACCGTCCGCTGCTCCCGTGCGCCGGCCGACCGGGCCCGGTTGGTGAGGATTCGGAACAGCCACGTCTTCACCGACGACCGGCCCTCGAAGCGCTGCACGCCGCGCACCACGCCGAGCCACGTGTCCTGCACGACCTCCTCGGCGACCGCGCGGCTGACCACCAGCGACTCGGCGAAGCGCAGCAGCCGCATGTGGTATCGCGACACGAGGGTCGCGAACGCATCCTCGTCGCCGGCCCGCAGGGCATCGAGCAAAGCGGCGTCCGGATCCGGCACCGACGTCGAGCGTAGGACGAAGCGACCGGACATCTGGTGCGCGGGCTGCGCCGCCGAAGCTTCGGATGACGCCGGTCGCCGTCGTCGACCCACGCGCCCTCAGCCGGGCTTCTGGGCGAGCACGCTGGCGTAGACGACGTGGCCGCGGAACGAGACATTCACAAGATCCGCGCTCAGTTGCCGAGCGATCGATCAGGATCGGTGACGGGTCGATGCCGACGACCTCGGCGACGCCGGGCCAGGCGGCGACATGCGGGCAATCGCCCCGCTGCCACAGCCGAGCTCGACCACCCTGGCACCCGGTGGCGGGTCGAGCTCGGCCAGATACGCCTCGACCA
>JBIOUO010000052.1:0-6984 GCA_044867195.1 Ilumatobacteraceae bacterium | reverse complement strand
CGCTGGCGTCAGCGGCTGTCAGCTCCGTCGGGCAGCAGGGCGCTGACCGACCCGAGCGGCGCAGGCGCCGCGCGCCGTACCCGACCCAGCAGACCGGGCCACTCGACGCGTCGTGGGATCGACGACGCCACCAAGATGCCGAGCATCGCCACGGTGGCGGTGAGCGAGACGGCAACGAGCGCCGCCGACACGACGCCCGAGAGCTCGACGGGATCCGTCCGGCGGCTGGTGGCGATCTCGGTCGCCACGCGATCCGGCAGAACGTGGGCCGACCACACGATGACTGTGCCGATCGCGACCGGCAGCAGCAGGCGGGGGATGATGGCGTCGACCCCGACCGCGAACAGACAGGTCAGCACGCCGAGCGCCGGCAAGGCGTACCGCGACGACGGCAGGCCGCCGACCGAGACGTGCTGGACGATCGTCACGGCGATCGCGCCGACGACGAGCAAGCACGCGGCGAGCGCGGATCGGTCCGGGGATGGGCCTCGCCTCCGCCGGCCGCGGACCATCACGACGACGAGGCCGGCAATGGCGACGAGGCCGGCGAGGTCGACGACGACCGTCGCCGGTGCCCTCGGCCGGAACGTGAGCACGGATCGAGCCGCCAGCGCCTGGAAGATGTCGACCCACATCCGGCCGCTGGTCAGCACGCCGAGCGACCCGTTTGCCGCACCGTGTCGGTGGAAGTGGTCCATGAGGTACGCCGAACCGCCGATGTCGCCGTACAGGACGAGGTTCCGCGCGTAGAACCACCCGAACACGACCGTCGCCGGTAGCACCGTGACGGCGCCGGTTACCACGGCGGCGCGTGCTCGACTGGCAAGCCGCCCGGGCCTACGCCAGAACGCCGTGATCGTCAGCACGGCGACGGCGGCCAGGGCCACGACCATCGCCGCGGCACGGGCGCCTGCTGCAACGGTGATCGTCGCCGCGACGACAAGCAGGTTCCGGCGCGACGGACCACGCCGCAGCACGCGCGCCGTCGCCCACACGACCGCGGTGACGGCGGCGAAGGCGAGCCCGTCGTTGAGGGCCTGGGAGAACTCGTAGTGGCCCCGCGGCAGGGTCGCCGCGAGCGCTGCGGCGCCGAGCCCGAGCCGCCGGGAACCGCTGATCTCGGTGGTCAGCAGGTACGTGAAGACGATGCCGATGCTGGCGAACGCCAGGTTGGCGAAGCGCAGGAACAGCAGCCCGCCATCAGCTCGGCCGAGGGCGTCCGCAGCCCACACGAGCGGGGCGACACCGAGGTAATGGAGCGGCGGGTGGTTGGCCACCCAGATGGTGCGATAGCTGGCGTTCTTGGAGTCGTCGAACAGCTCGCGACGCCAGACCGTGGCATCAGCAGGTACCCGGATCGGCTCGTCGATCGTCGGTAGGTGGCCGCCGGCGATGGCGTGGGCGTAGGCCAGGTGCGCCCGTTCGTCGGTCCCGTTGAACGGTGGCTCGTGGAGGGCGAAGCTCGTACCGGCGGCGACGAACACGACGACGGCCATGGCGACGCCGACGACCTCGGTGGGGAATCGTCTGATCGCGCCAGCGAGCATTCGACCAGCCTGGCATTCCCTGGCTCGACATGCTCGGCGGCGTGGATCATTCGGTGCATCGTGCTACCCCGTACTTGGCGCGGTCCCCGCAGCCGCCGCGGGTTGCAGTTGGGCGGCGACCCTGTCGATGCCCTGCCACGTCGCGTCGTCCTCGTAGCCGAGGGCGAACAGCGCGACGCCGCCGAAGCCGGCGTCGACCGCGTGCTGGATGCGGATCTGGGCGCCGTTGGCGTCGACGTAGCGAACGTCGCGCGACTGCGTGCACGAGGTAGTCCCGTCCGCCACCGTGAGGTCGTAGGAGAACGTCATCTCGTAGTCGCCGGGCACGAACGTCGGCGTCGCGCCGCGGCGCGCCGCCAGATCGGCGGCCGCCCGCGTGGTCACGCCCACCGTGCCCTCCGCGCTGGCAGGGCAGGTGCCGCTCGTCGTGACGACCCAGTTGCGGCCGTACAGCGGGACGCCGAGGATCAGCTTGGACGGGTCGCCCGACGCCTGACTGGTTCCGGCGATCACCCGATCCACCCACGGCAGGGGGGCGATCGGTCCGGGTGGCCCGGATGCCACCGAGTAGTCGTAGGCCATCACGCGGATGGTGTCGACGAGCGGGGTGATGGCGGCGTAGTCGTACACCCAGAACCCGCTGTCGTCGGACTGCCCGCCGTCGAACACGGGTGGAACGCTCACTGTGAGCGTGCGGCCGTCGGTGTGGAGTCGGGTGGCCAGCTGGTCGATGAACGCCACCCAGTTCGGCCGCGTCGTCGCCCAGGTCTCGCGCCCGTCGGAGAACGCGAACTGCTCGTAGTCGATGTCGAGGCCGTCGAAGCCGCCGTCGGCGGCGAAGCTGGCGAGCGCTTCGACGTGCTGGGCACGTTGCGTCGGGTCGGCGAGGATGCCGGCCATCACGCCCGGCGCCGTGCCGTCGACGACGGACGCCACGACCGGCACGTCACGATCCCGCGCTTCGTCGATGAACTGCTCGGCCTTGTCGGCCGGCGTGTTGGCCTCCGTCTCGATGCTGCTCGCGCTCGTGGCCTGGAACCACAACGGCGACACCTCGTGCAGCGTGCTGGCGCGCGCGCCGAGGTCAGGGAGCGCCTCGTCGAGCGCCCAGTACGGGGTCCACGCGTGGACGTTGAGCGGCCCCGGGACGCGGACGGGACCACTTTCGCCACCGCCGAACAGCGCCGCCCCGATCGGGATCGCCGCGACGAGCGCCAGCGCGGCGGCGGCGAGGATGCCGGTGCGCGGCCTCTGCTCGCGCGGCCCGCGCCCTGCGCGTGGAACGTCGGCGGGAAGCGGCGTCGTCGCCAGGACTTGGCCGAGGTCGCCGGACGTCAGGCCCTTCAGCGAGCGCACGACGTGGCGTCCCGGCGCCGGCTCGATCGGCACCATGTTCGGCACGGCGACGACGACGCAGCCGGCGCCGGCAGCCGACCGGACACCGGTCGGAGAGTCCTCGATGGCCACGCACTGGGCCGGATCCACGCCGAGCGCAGCGGCGGCGCGCAGATACGGCTCGGGGTGCGGCTTGCCGTGGCGGACCTCGTCGCCGGTCACGACCGCCTGGAAGCGGATCGGCCCGAGCGCGTCGATCACCGCATCGACGAGGCGCCGCCATGACATCGTCACCAGCGCGCAGGGCACGCCCTCGGTGTTGAGCTCCGACAGGAGTCGGCGGGCGCCGGGTCGCCACGGCACCCGTTCGGAGACCTTGGCGATTACGCCGTCGAGCAGGTGCTCGACGATCTCCTCCGGCTCCAGCGCGACGCCGCCCCGATCGCGCAGGGCGACAGCGGCATCGAGCAGGTCGAAGCCGATGATCGACCGAGCGTCAGCGTCGGTCCAGCACCCGCCGTGGGCGGCGACCAGCTCGTGCTCGCACGCCATCCAGTACGGCTCGGTGTCGACGAGCGTGCCGTCCATGTCCCACAGGACGGCGGCTGGTGGCGCGGCGACCGCGGACGCGGCCGGCGCAGTCACGGGTGCTATTCCTGCACCAGCTCGATCAGCGTCCCGAAGCTGCCCTTGGGATGGATGAACGCGACCGTCGTCCCCCGGCTGCCCGGCCGCGGTGCTTCGTCGATCGCCGTCGCGCCGGCGGCGACCATCGCCTTCAACGCCTCACCGCAGTCGGCGACGCGGTACCCGACGTGGTGCAGCCCCTCCCCGCGGCGGGCCAGCGACTTGGCGATCGGCGAGCTCTCACGCGTCGGCCGCATCAGCTGGATGTAGCTGTCGGCGACCTTGAGCAGGGCTTCCTCGACCCCGTCGCTCTCGACGGTCTCACGGTGGGCGACGGTCGCCCCGAACGCCCGCTCGTAGTAGTCGACGGCGGCGTCGAGGTCGTGGACGGCGATCGCCACGTGGTCGATCTCAGTCAGCAGCATGTCTGGCATCCTGTCAGACCCCGTTGGAGGGTTTCCCGCATTGGAGGGTTTCCTCAGGGGCCTCCCCTGTTCAAACCCTCCAATGGCGCAAACCCTCCAACGGTTACGCGCCGTGCCTCCGGAACAGCGTGATGCGGTCCTCGCCGATGCGGGCGCGCTTGTCCGGGTCGTCGATGCCCAAACCCTCGGTCGGGGCGAGGCAGAGGATCCCGAGCTTGCCCTCGTGCTCGTTGCGGTGGATCGAGCGGGCGGCGACCCCGACCTCGGTCAGCGGGTAGACCTGCGACAGCAACGGCTGGATGCGACCCTGGTCGATCAGCTTGTTGGCGGCGTAGGCCTCGGCGTAGTTGGCGAAGTGGCTGGAGATCAGCCGCTTCAGCTTCATCCAGAAGTGGCGGTTGTCGAACTCGACCATGTAGCCCGACGTCGCGGCGCACGTGACGACCGTGCCTCCGCGCTTGCAGGCGAAGATCGACGCCCCCATCGTCTGGCGGCCGGGGTGCTCGAACACGATGTCGGGGTCGTCGCCGGCGAGCTGGCGGCACTGCTTGCCGAACCGGCGCCACTCCGACTCGTCCTGCGTCGTCTCGTCGGACCAGAACCGGTACGCCTCGGCCTTGCGGTCGATCACCGCCGCGCACCCGAGCTCGTGCAGCAGGTCGACCTTGTCCGGCGAGGACACGACGCCGATCGGGGTTCCGCCGCCGTTGAGCACGTACTGCACGGCGTAGCCGCCGATGCCGCCGGTGGCGCCCCACACCAGGACGACGTCGCCCTGTTTCATCCGCGCCCCGTGGTGGCCGACGAGCATGCGGTAGCTGGTCGAGTTGCACAGCGCATTGACGGCCGCCTCCTCCCACGTCAGGTGGGTGGGCTTGGGCATCAACTGGTTGGCCTTGACGAGCGTGAGGTCGGCGAGCCCGCCGAAGTTCGTCTCAAAGCCCCAGATCCGCTGGTTGAGGGCGAGCATCGAGTCGTCGTGCGCGCTCGGGTCCTGGTCGTCGACGGAGTTGCAGTGGATGGTGACCCGATCGCCCGGCTTCCAGTTGCGCACCGCCGAGCCGACACGCAGCACGACACCGGAGCCGTCGGAACCGACGACGTGGTAGGGCAGCGCATGGCGGGCGGCCCACGTGCTCTCGCGGGCGAAACGATCGAGGAAGCCGAACGTCGGCAGCGGCTCGAAGATCGACGTCCACACGGTGTTGAAGTTGATGCTCGACGCCATCACCGCGACGTATGCCTCATCGGGCGCCAACTCGGATGGTGTGGGGACATCCCCGACGTGGAGGCTCTTGGTCGGGTCCTTGTCGGCCGAGTCGATGCCGGCGAACATCTCGGCGTCGTCGCGCCGCACAAAGGCGGCCCGGTAGTGGTCGGGCAGGGGGAGGTTCGCCAGCTCGGCACCGCTCGCCCCCGCCTCGATGGCCTCCAAGATCTGCTCCACGGGGCGAAATGTTACCGGCGGGTAGGAGAGGCGGCGAAACCGTGCAGTAGCGTTATCCCATGCCAGGTAGTTACATCGTCGCCGGCGCCCGCACCCCCATCGGGAAGATGTCGGGTGCGCTCGCCTCGCTCTCGGCCGCCGACCTCGGCGCAGCCGCCATCACCGCCGCCCTCCAACGGGCCGGCGTCGCTCCCGACGAGGTCGACCAGGTCGTCATGGGCCAGGTCCTGATGGCCGGTCAGGGCCAGGTGCCCAGCCGCCAAGCGGCCGTGAAAGCCGGCATCCCGATGTCGGTGCCGTCGGTCAACGTCAACAAGGTCTGCCTGTCGGGGCTCAACGCGGTCTACCTCGCCGACCAGATGATCGCCGCCGGTGACGCCGACGTCGTGGTCGCCGGCGGGATGGAGTCGATGACGAACGCCCCGTACCTCGCCGACGGCGCCCGCGCCGGGTTCCGCTACGGGAACACGGAGCTGCGCGACGCGATCATCGCCGACGGCTTGTGGTGCGCGTTCGACGCCTGCCTGATGGGCCTCGGGACGGACCGCTACACCGCGGGCACGATCAGCCGCCAAGCCCAGGACGAGTTCGCCGCCGTGTCCCACGAGCGGGCCGCCAACGCGATCAAGGACGGCCGGCTCGCCGACGAGATCGTCCCGGTGTCGATTCCCCAGCGCCGGGGTGAGCCGATCGTCGTCGAGCACGACGAGGGCGTCCGCCCCGGCACGACGGCCGAGAGCCTCGGCTCGCTGCGACCGGCGTTCGACAAGGACGGCACCGTCACGGCCGGCAACGCCAGCCAGCTCAGCGACGGCGGGAGCGCGCTCGTGCTGATGTCGAAGGCCGAGGCCGAGCGGCGCGGCGTGCAACCGCTCGGTGAGTTCGTGGCCTACGGGATGGTCGCCGGGCCGGACTCGGCGTCGCTGCTGCACCAGCCGAGCGCCGCCATCCGCGCCGCCCTCCAGCGCGGCGGGCTGGCCCTCGACGACCTCGACCTCTTCGAGATCAACGAGGCGTTTGCCGCGGTTGGACTGGCGTCGATGTCCGACCTCGGCCTCAACGGCGACACCGTCAACGTCAACGGCGGTGCGATCGCGCTCGGCCACCCGATCGGCATGAGCGGCAACCGCCTGGTGTTGACGCTGCTCCACGAGCTGCGCCGGCGCGGCGGCGGCACCGGCGTAGCGGCCCTGTGCGGTGGCGGCGGGCAGGGCGACGCGCTGATCGTGCGCACCGTCTGACGCCCGTCGGACGTTCGTCAGCGGTTCTTCACCAGTTTGATGTTTGAGGTCGGCGCGAACTGGGGTAGAAATATCTTCGTCGTTGCGACGGGGCGGTCCCTTGACTGGTTCTCGGGTTGTCCTGTAACGTGACTGACACATAACGGAACCGGAAGACGGACTCCCTCCCGCAACCGGTTCCCGTGATCTGGGGCACTATCGCTGAGTCGGCCCGTCCGCCCGCTACCGACTCGGGGTGGTGCCCCAGGCATTTTTCGGGTCAAGGGGGGAAGGAGGACCTTCCCCCCTTGAAACCCCCCATCTCGTTGGGCTCCGTCCGTCCGGCGGAGCCGGCCGGACTCCGCGCCGAAGCCCCCACCCTG
>JBIOUO010000051.1:0-3581 GCA_044867195.1 Ilumatobacteraceae bacterium | reverse complement strand
ATGGGTGGCCGCACGGTCGATCTGGCCGACATCACCGTGCCGTTCCTCAACATCATCGGCGACAAGGACCACATCGTGCCACCCGACGCAGTCGGGTCGCTGTCCGAGCTGGTCGGGTCGACGGAGGTCGAGGAGTTGCGGCTGCCGTCTGGCCACGTCGGCCTGATCGCCGGGCGCACCGCGCACAAGCGGAACGTCCCGGCGATGGCCGACTGGATCGCCCGTCACAGCGAGCCGGTATGACAGACCGGCCGCGCACCGATGTCGAGGTTCGCCCGCTGGACCCCGGCGACGCGGACCCGCTGCGGCGCTTCTTCGCCCACGTGCCGGAAGGGGACCGGACGTTCTTCCGCGAGGACGTGCTGGCGCGGGGCGTCATTGAGGCGTGGATCGCCGACCAGGGCCACCACCGCCTCGTCGCCGTCGTGGACGGGGAGATCGCCGGGACGGTCGCCGTGCTGCCTGGTGTCGGCTGGAGCAGCCACGTCGGTGAGCTGCGCCTCGTCGTCAACCCGGCGCACCGCCGGCAAGGGCTGGGCCGGCTGCTCGCCCAGCGCGCCGTCGTCGAGGCAGTCGGGATGGGCGTGACCAAGCTCGTCGTGGAGGTGGTCGCCGAGCAGGAGGCGACCGTCGCCATGTTCTCCAAGCTCGGCTTCGAGGCCGAGGGGTTGCTCAAGGACCACGTCCGCAGCCAGGCGGGCGAGGTCCATGACCTGCTCGTGCTGTCGCACCTCGTGGAGCCACTCTGGGCGGCGATGCGCACCACGGGAGTCGAGGATGTCGTGCTCGGCGATGAGAGGAGCTGACGTGGCTGATCGCAAGCCCCCGCGCACCGTCGCCGTGGCGACCGCGCTGGCGCGCGCCGGGCTGCGACCGGAGCGGCCCGACCGGCTGCCGCGCGCGCTGCTGGCGATGCTTGCCACCGGCCCGACGATGGCCGGCGGAATCGCCGCCGCGACGGCGCGCTACCCCGCGGCGAACGCCATCGTCGACGATCGGGGCGCGCTGACCTACAGCCAGCTGTGGGCGCAGACAGATGGGATCGCCCGGTTCCTGCGCTCGCGGGGCGTCGGTCCGGGGCGGACGGTGGGCATCCTCGCCCTCAACGGTCGGGGGTTCGTGTTGAGCCTCGTCGCCGCCGTCAAGCTCGGCGCCGACGTCGTGTACCTCAACACCGGGTTCGCCGGCCCGCAGCTCGCCGACGTCGTCGAACGCGAGCGCGTCGACACGCTGCTCCACGACGACGTGATGGCCCCGATCGCGGTCACTGCCGGGGCGCGGCTGGCGGTGTCGTCGTCCGAACTCGAACGGCTCGGCGCCCGGCGCTCGATCGTGCCGTTCACGTCGTCGCGGCGCGTCGGTCGGCAGGTGATCCTGACGTCCGGCACCACGGGACGGCCGAAGGGTGCGGCGCGGGCGAGAGTGAGCGGCCTCGGCTCGCTGACCGGCCTCCTGGAGACGATCCCGATCCGGGCACGCGACACGGTCGTCATCGCCGCGCCACTGTTCCACGCCTGGGGCCTCGGGCACCTCGGGATGTCGCTGACGGTGTCGTCCACCGTGGTCGTTCACGAGCACTTCGATCCCGAGCGGACGCTCGCCGCAGTCAGCGAGCACCGGGCCGGCGGACTCGTCGTGGTGCCGGTCATGCTGCAGCGCATCCTCGCCCTCGGCAGCCACGTCCTGGCCCGCTACGACACGACATCGCTGCGCTACATCGCGTCCAGCGGCTCCGCGCTCGGTGCCTCGCTGGCCACCGCGGCGATGCGCCGGTTCGGGCCGATCCTCTACAACGTCTACGGATCGACGGAGGTCTCGCTGGCCACGATCGCCGGCCCCGACGAGCTGCAGGCGGCGCCGGCCACCGCCGGGCGGGTGGCGCCCGGCAGCACGGTGCGCGTCCTCGACAGCGACGGCAACGAGGTGGCGCCGGGCGTCGTCGGCCGGGTGTTCGTCGGCAGCGGTGCCCGCTTCGACGGCTACACGGGCGGCGGTGGCAAGGAGCAGATCGACGGCCTGCTGTCGATCGGCGACCTCGGGCACTTCGACCGCGACGGCCGGCTGTTCATCGACGGGCGCGACGACGACATGATCATCTCGGGTGGGGAGAACGTGTTCCCGGCCGAGGTCGAGGAGCTGCTCGCCGGTCACCCAGCGATCCTCGAGGCCGCAGTGATCGGCGTGCCCGACGAGGAGTTCGGGCAGCGCCTGAAGGCGTACGTCGTCCGCCGCCCTGGCGCCAAGCTGACGGTTGCTGCGGTCAAGGCCTACGTGCGCGAGCACCTCGCCCGCTACAAGGTCCCGAAGACCGTGACGTTCGTCGACGAGCTCCCGCGCACGACGACCGGCAAGCTCCGCCGCCGCGATCTCGCCTGACCTTCCGCCCCCCACGGGATTCTGGTGCACGTGCCGTCGCGCTCAGCGCGACTGAGACTCCGGAGAACCGTGAGGGGACGGCGCAAGTAGCGTCGCGGCTGTGACCGGGAACACGATGCAGGAAAAGCTGGAGGACCTCCAGAAGCGGCGCGAGCAGGCGTACCACGCTGGCTCCTCACGGGCGGTCGAGCGCCAGCACGCCAACGGCAAGCTGCTCGCCCGCGAGCGCATCGAGTATCTGCTCGACGAGGGCTCGTTCCACGAGCTCGACCTGCTCGCCCGGCACCGCGCCTTCTCGTCGGGCCTCGACGAGCGGCCCTACACCGACGGCGTGATCACCGGCTGGGGGACCGTTGACGGGCGCAAGGTGTTCGTGTTCTCGCAGGACTTCACGGTGTTCGGCGGGGCGCTGGGCGAGGTGTTCGCCGAGAAGATCCACAAGATGATGGACCTCGCGCTCAAGGTGGGGGCGCCGGTCGTCGGCCTCAACGACGGCGCCGGCGCGCGCATCCAGGAAGGGGTCGTCAGCCTCGCCAGCTACGGCGGGATCTTCTACCGCAACGTGCTCTCGTCGGGCGTGGTGCCGCAGATCTCGGTGATCCTCGGACCGTGCGCCGGCGGTGCCGTGTACTCGCCGGCGATGACCGACTTCATCTTCATGGTGCGCGAGGCGTCGCACATGTTCATCACCGGCCCCGACGTGGTGAAGACCGTCACCGGCGAGGACGTCACGCTGGAGGAGCTCGGCGGGGCGATGAGCCACGCGTCGAAGTCCGGCGTCGCTACGTTCGTCTCCGCCGACGAGAAGGCGTGCCTCGACGACGTGCGCTACCTGCTTTCGTTCCTCCCGCAGAACAACATGGAGGAGCCGCCGCTCGTCGAGAGCGATGACGACCCGGAGCGGCTGTGTCCCGAGCTGCGCGACATCCTGCCAGCGAGCCCGAACCTGCCCTACGACATGCGCAAGGTCGTGCAAGCCGTCGTCGACGACGGTGAGCTGATGGAGTACTTCCCGCACTGGGCGCGCTCGATCCTCTGCGGCTTCGCCCGCATCGACGGGCGCAGCGTGGGTGTCGTGGGCAACCAGCCGATGGTGCTCGCCGGCGTGCTCGACATCGAGTCGGCGGAGAAGGCGGCCCGCTTCGTGCGCACGTGCGATGCGTTCAACATCCCGCTCGTGACGTTCGTCGACGTGCCCGGCTTCC
>JBIOUO010000050.1:0-17769 GCA_044867195.1 Ilumatobacteraceae bacterium | reverse complement strand
ATCGGGGTACCCGCCCGTACCCCGATCGACGTTGGGGCAGCCGGCCGCATCGTGGTGCGCCAGCCGCTCGTCCCGGTCCGAGCCTCCACCGGCAGCGCCGGTTACCACTCGGTAACGGTCACCATCCAAGCGCATCGCGGCGCCGTCGAGATCCGGGAAACCCCGTGATAGGCCCCGTGCAACTCCCTCCAACTGGGTGGCCGTGGTCTCAGTCCGGTTTCTGGGGCGTGACGGTCTCGAATCTGAGACTGCCACGCCCCGGAAGACCGACGGCCGACGGCCGGCGCGGTGGATCGGTGGGGTCAGCCGCTGTTGCGCAGCCCGGTGGCGATCGCGTTCAGCGTCAGCTGGATGCCCCGCTCCACCAGCTCGTCGTGGTCGCCGGCGCGGTGGCGGCGCAGCAGCTCGACCTGCATCACGTGCAGCGGATCCAGGTACGGGTAGCGGTTGCGGATGCTGCGGGCCAGCGACGGGTTGCCGGCCAGCGGATCGTCGGAACCGGTGATCCGGGCATGCCATCCCGCCGTCAGGTGGTGCTCGGCCACGATGCGATCCATGATCCGCCGGCGCAGCACCTCGTCGGCGACCAGCCCGTCGGCGTACATCGAGCCGATGCCGACGTCCGCCTTGGCCAGCACCATGCCCATGTTCGCCATCACCGCCCGGAAGAACGGCCACCGCTCGTGCATCGCGCGCAGCAGCTCGTCGGCGCCGGCGTCGGACGCCGCCAGCTCCTCGAACGCTGAGCCGGTGCCATACCACCCGGGCAGCATCAGCCGGCACTGCGTCCAGCCGAACACCCACGGAATCGCCCGCAGATCCTGGATCCGCCCCGACCCGGTCCGCGACGCCGGCCGGCTGCCGACGTTGAGCGTGGAGATCTCGCCGATCGGCGTGATCGCGGTGAAGAACTCGACGAACCGTGGATCGTCGTGGACGAGGGAGCGATAGGCCCGCAGCGCGCTCGCTGACAGCGCCTCCATCGCCTCCTCGAACCTGGCCCGGTCGTCGCCGAGGCGCGGTCCGACGCCCGCCGACGCTTCGATCGTGGCGGCGACGAGGATCTCGATGTTGCGGCGGGCCGAGGACGGCTGGCTGTACTTGGCGGCGACCATCTCGCCCTGCTCGGTGATCCGCAGCTGCCCGTCGACCGATCCCGCCGGCTGGGCCAGGATCGCTTCGTAGGCCGGGCCGCCACCGCGTCCCACGGTGCCGCCGCGGCCGTGGAACAGGCGCAGCCGCACGCCGCGGGCGCGGGCGACGGCGACGATACGCGTCTGGGCCTGCGACAACGCCCAGTTCGCCGCCAGATAGCCGCCGTCCTTGTTGGAGTCGGAGTAGCCGATCATCACTTCCTGGCGCCCGCCCCGACCCGCGACGTACGCGGCGTACAGCGGATCGTCGAGCAGCTCAGCCAGCACCTCGTGTCCCCGTTCGAGGTCCTCGATCGTCTCGAACAACGGCACGATGTCGATCGCGCTCGGCGGGTTGCGCTCGGGTCGCACGAGCCCCACCTCCCGCAGCAGCAGCGCGACTTCGAGCACGTCGCTCGGCGCCGACGCCCCGGAGATGACGTAGTGGGGGATCGCCGGTGCCCCCAGCTGCTCGACCGCGACAGCCGCGGCGTCGAGCACGTCGAGCTCCACGGCCGTTCGCTCGCTGTAGGTGTGGAACGGGCTGCGCAGCAGCCGCGGGGAGCGCAGTTCATCCCGCAGCACGGCTTGGCGACCGGCCTCGTCGAGCGCCTTGTAGTCCGCACACGCGCCGGCCACGGTGAGCAGCTCGCCGACGACGACCTCGTGGACGGCCGCGTTCTGGCGCGTGTCCAGCCCGCAGAGATGCAGCCCGAATGTGAGCACCGCCCGCCGGACCGGTTCGACGACCGAGTCGGCCAGCGCCGCCGCGCCGTGCGTGCGCAGGGACGCGATCACGACGTCGAGGTCGGCAACCAGCTCGTCGATCGACACGTAGGGCTGGCGTGGCACCGGCGGTGCCGGCACGGTGAGCTCGACCGTGGCGCCAGGACCCAGCAGCTCGACGGCGAGGGCGAACAAGCGGGCGTACATCCCTCGCAGCGCGCGGCGGTAGGGCTCGTCGACGCGGTAGGGCGACTCGTCGCCCGATGCGTCGGCGAGCGCCTGCAGCGACGGCGTCGGCGTGACGAGGCGTTCGGAGATCGACAGCTCGCGGCCCAGCCGGCGCAACGCCGCGAGATGGTGGTCGAGCGCGGTCACGGCTTCACGCCGCGTGGCGGTGCGCAGCACGTCGGCTGTGACGAACGGGTTACCGTCGCGATCGCCGCCGATCCACGAGCCCATCCGCACCGCGCCGGTGCCGTCGACGTCCACCCCCCAGCGGTCGCGCACCATCTGCTCGAGGTCGCGCTCCAGCTCAGGCACGACGGTGAAGAGGCTGCTCGCGTAGTAGCGCAGCGCCTCGTTGATCTCGTCGGTGACGCGCAGCTTCGACATTCGCAGCACGGCGGTCTGCCACAGCGTGAGCACCAGCACGCTGAGCCGCTCGTCGAGATCCATCTGTTCGGGCGAGCCGTCGGTCGCCATCCGCCGGGTCCTGAGCACCGCGGCCACCTCGTTGAGCACGTCGAGCACGGTCTGGCGGCGAACCTCGGTCGGGTGGGCCGTGATCACGGGCACGACGAGCAGGTCGGCCACGAGCCGCCGGACGGCATCGCCGTCGACGCCCGCTGCCACCAGGTGGTCGAGGGCCGCTTCGACGCTGCCGACCTGGGGTCGTGAGCCGTGCGCGCGGTGGTAGCGGCGGCGCCGCTCGTGGTGCACGTCCTCGGCGGTGTTGGCGAGCAGCGACAGCCAGCCGAACGCCCGGATGAGGTGGAGCTGGTCGTCGATCGAGCGGTGGGGCAGCGACTCGGCCAGCACTGCGAGCGGGCTGCGGCCGTCGCGGCGGGCGTCGACCGCGCGCTGGCGGACGCCCTCGACGAGAGCGAAGACCTCCTCGCCCGCCTGGTCGCGCACCACCGCTCCGAGCAGCCGCCCCAGCAGCCGGATGTCATCGCTCAGCGCGGCGTCCTTGCCGTCGTCGCCGACGGGCGCGGGCGCGGCGGTCACGTCGGCTGCGGTCACGTCCCGCCACGCTACGACAGCCGCGGTCGTCGCTGCGCCGGCAGCCGCTCGCCCGCCACTTCTATGGGAGGGAATAGACCCGATTCGCGTCTAATCCCTCCCACAGAGATCAAGACGGTGTGGAACGGGCAGGATGGGGGCACATGCGCGTGCTGTTCGCCACCGCCGAGCTGTCGCCGGTGACGCAGGTCGGCGGGCTCGGCGAAGCTGTTGCCGGGCTGGTCGTCGCGTTGCGGGCGGCGGGCGTGACGGTCGATGTCGCGCTGCCCGACTACGCGCCGGCGCAGGTAGAGCTGGCCGGCGAGATCCGCCGCCGGCTAGCTGTCCCGTCGTGGGCCGCTCCGGCGTCCGTGCGGATCGGTGACCATGCAACGGCCGGGCGCGTGCATCTCGTCACGGTGCCACGGATCGAACGATCGCATCCCTACCTGCGGGCCGACGGCCACGACTGGCCCGACAATGCGGCTCGCTTCCTCGCCTTCAGCCGCGCCGTGGCGGCGATGGTTCGGCGCGATCCGCCCGACGTCCTGCACCTCCACGACTGGCACACCGGCGCCATGCTCGCCGCGCTCAGCGACCCGCCGCCGACCGTGCTCACGTTGCACAACATCGCCTATCAGGGTGTGACCGACGGCAGCTGGCTGCGCCGTCTCGGCCCCCGCGCCCACCACTACGAGTGGTGGGGCGGGACCAACCCGCTCGCCGGCGCGGTCGCCCTGGCGGACCGGGTGGTGGCGGTGTCGCCTCACTACGCCCGCGAGATCATGACGCCGGGAGGTGGCTTCGGGCTCGACGGGGCACTGCGTGCCCGGTGGGCTGAGGTCACCGGCATCCGCAACGGCATCGACCACACGGTCTGGGACCCAGCGACCGACCCCCAGCTGGCGGCCAGGTTCCGCGCCGGCGACCGCGGCTTGGTCGGCGCACGGTCGGCGAATCGGACGGCGGTTCTCGAGGCAGTCGGGTGGCCGGACGACGGTCCGTCACTCGCCGTGATGGTCACGCGGCTGACCGCGCAGAAGGGGGTCGACCTGATGCTGCCGGTCGTGCCGATCCTGCGCCACGTGCCGCTGCGGCTGGTGATCCTGGGCGTCGGCGACGCCGGGCTCGCCAGGTCGCTGGCGGTGCTCGCCGCCGACCATCCAGCGACGCTGGCGTTCGCCGAGCGCTACGACGAGCGGCTGGCGCATCGTCTGTTCGCCGGCGGCGACGTGTTCGTCATGCCGAGCCGGTTCGAGCCGTGCGGGCTGGCGCAGATGCAGGCGATGCGCTACGGCGCGATCCCCGTCGTCACGCCCGTCGGTGGGCTCGTCGATACGGTGCCCGACGTCGACGGCAGGCCCGACGGCAACAGCGGGTTCGACGGCAACGGGCTCGTGGCCGACAGCGTCGATGGCGTCGGCGTCGCCTCGGCGCTGTTCCGGGCCGGCCGGCTGCTCGCGGATCGGCGCCGCCGAGTCCCGCTCGTGCGCCGGATCATGGGCCTCGACTGGTCGTGGCAGCACCCCGCCGCCCGCTACGTCGAGGAGTACGAGCGGGCGCTGACCGGCCGGCATGCTCCGACGTAACCCGGCCGCTGAGCACGTGTCGAAGTGAGTCCTGTCCGCTGTGAGCATTACGGTCATCGACGATGGCCAGCGAACCGCATGTCCTGGTGATTGTCCTCGCCGGGGGAGAGGGCAAGCGGCTGCTCCCGCTGACCAACGACCGGGCCAAGCCGGCAGTTCCGTTCGGCGGCTGCTATCGCCTGATCGACTTCGCGCTGTCCAACTTCGCCAACGCCCGCTACCTCAAGATCGTCGTCCTGACGCAGTACAAGAGCCACAGCCTCGACCGCCACATCAGCCAGACCTGGCGCTTCTCCACGCTGCTCCACGACTACGTGGCGTCGGTGCCGGCGCAGATGCGTCGCGGGCCGTTCTGGTTCCAGGGGTCCGCCGACGCCATCTACCAGAACCTTAACCTGATCCACGACGAGAGCCCGGACATCGTGTGCGTGTTCGGCGCCGATCACATCTACCGCATGGACCCCCGCCAGATGGTCGCCCAGCATCTCGCGTCGGGCGCCGGCGTGACGGTCGCCGCGATCCCGGTGCCGAAGTACGAGGCGCGGGCGTTCGGCGTGATCGAGGTCGACGACAACGGCCGGATCATCGACTTCCACGAGAAGGTCGCCGAGCCGCCGACGATGCCGGGCGACCCCGACCGCTGCCTGGCATCGATGGGCAACTACGTGTTCGACACGGCGACGCTGATCGACATCGTGACGCCGCGCGACGACACCTACACCGACATCGGTGGCGACGTCATCCCTGCCCTCACTCGTGCCGGTCTGGCCCATGTCTACGACTTCTCGACGAACGTCGTGCCGGGTCAGGGCGAGCGCGAACGTGGCTACTGGCGCGACGTCGGCACGATCGACGCCTACTACGAGGCGAACATGGACCTCATCGCGCCGCATCCGGTGTTCAACTTGTACAACGACCGCTGGCCGGTGTTCACCTACCGCGGCGCCGAGCCGCCGGCGAAGCTCTCACGGGGACCGGGCGGCGAGCCATCGTTCGTCGACGGCAGCCTGCTGTGCGAGGGCTCGATCGTGTCCGGCGCCCACGTCGAGCGCTCGATCGTGGCACCCGGCGTGTTCATCGCCCACGACGCCCACGTGACTGACTCGATCCTGTTCCAGGGGGTGCGCGTCAGTCCCGGAGCGCGGCTGCACCGCTGCATCGTCGACAAGAACGTGCTCGTGCCGGAGTGGTTCCGCGTCGGCATCGACGGCACCCACGGCGACGAGCAGTTCACGGTCAGCGAGTCCGGCATCACCGTGATCGAAAAAGACCGCAAGCTGGGATGATCCGTTGGAGTGTTTCCGCCTATGGAGTGTTTCCGCAGGGGCCTTCCCCGGCGAAACACTCCAACGGGGGGAAACACTCCAATGGCGTCGACCGGGTCAGGTACCGGCGAGGGTCGCGACCACCGGGGCGAAGGATTCGATGTCCTCGCCGCCGACGATGACGTAGCTGATCCCCAGCTGCTCCCGGCGCTGGCGGAGGGCATCGGCGATCGTGGAGGTCGTGCCGATCAGAGCGAAGGGCGACTCGGCGATCATCGACTCCTCGACATGGAGCAGCCCGGCGAGGTCGGTCACGGCACGCGCGGCGTCGTCGGTGACACGCACCATGAACGCCCGGATGTTGAGCTCGATCTCGTCGATCCGATCGCCGGCGGCGGCACGCACGATCCCGACCTTCTCGACCACCGCCTCGCGCGACATCGTGGCGATCGACTCCGCGGTGACCGACCCGCCGGTGACGGTCGTGTTGATCCCCACGATGTCGGCCTCGCGCCCGGCGATCGACAGCACCCGCTGGCCGCCACCGCCGATCAGCAGCGGCGGGCGCGGCCGCTGGCACGGCTTCGGACGTCCGTCGTAATCGGTGACCGTGTAGTGCTCACCGGTGAACGAGAACGAGCCGTCGGCCATTGCCCCCTTGATGACCGCGAGGCCCTCGACGAAGCGGTCGATGCGCACGCCCGGACGGTCGTAGGGGATCCCGGCCACCCGGTAGTCGGACTCCATCCACCCCGCACCGAGCCCGATCTCGACCCGCCCGTCGCTCAGCAGGTCCTGCGTCGCCAGCTCCTTGGCCAGCACGACGGGATGCTTGTAGTCGTTGTCGAACACCAGCGCCCCGATCCGCAGCGTCGTCGTCACTGCGGCGGCCGCCGACAGCGCCGGCATCGGCGCCAGCTGGTCGGTGAAGTGGTCGGGCATCGTGATCGTCGAGTAGCCGAGATCCTCTACCGTGCGCGCCTGATCGGTCCATCCTCGAGCGTCGGCGGGTCCGGAGAGCTGGACACCGAAGCGGAACGGTCGCAGCGACGGGTCGGGCATCGCCGCACGTTAGAGCTTCAGCGGAAAGGCGAAGCCTTTCCGCTGAGTGCAACGAGCCGGCCGTTCGGCCGGCACCGACGAACTGCTGCCGATCGACCAGCCAAGCTGGATCGATCGGCGATCGGGGGGCTCCGGCGGGAGCCTCTGCCCCCCGAAGCCCCCGCCGACGCGCGTGCCCATCCGCGCAGGCTGTCAGAGCGACGTTAGAGCCCACGTCGGCGCAGCCTGGCAGCGATCCGGAGGGTGCCGGGGCCGCCGCCGCAACGCCGGGTAGCCTCGATGCACTGTGCGTCCCGTGACCTGGCTTGCCCGCCTCGGGCTCGTGGTCCTGGCCGGAGCGCTCCTGGTCGCCGCCGTGGTCGTCGCGGTCGCCCCGCGGGTGTGGACGATCGCCAACGCCCACGAGGAGCTGCCGCTGACCTTGCCGGCGTTCCAGCCGCTCGCCCAGCGCTCGTACGCCTACGACGTCCTGGGCAACGAGATCAGCGTGTTCGAGCTGGAGAACAGCCAGCCGATCGCGCTGTCCCAGGTGCCTCAGCGTGTGATCGACGCGTTCCTCGCCGTCGAGGACCGCGAGTTCTACCACCATCACGGCGTCAACGTCCGCAGCCTCGTGCGGGCCACGCTGTCCAACTTCGCCTCCGACTCGCCGCAGCAGGGCGCGTCGACGATCACGATGCAGGTCGTCAAGAACGACTTCCTGGCCGGCCTCGAACGCGATGGCCGGTACAAGCTGCTGCAGGTCCACTACGCCCTGCTGCTCGAGCGCGACCACACCAAGGACCAGATCCTCGAGCGCTACCTCAACACGGTGTTCTTCGGCAACAACGCCTACGGCATCCAGGCCGCGGCGGAGACGTACTTCGGCAAGACCGCCGACCAGCTGTCGTTCATCGAAGCCGCCTTCCTGGCCGGGCTGGTGCGCGCGCCCACCGCTTATGACCCGGTGAACAGCCCGGAGCGCAGCAGGGCGCGCTTCGCCCAGGTGCTCGACCGCCTCGTCGACGAAGGCGACGTGACCGCGGCCGAGGCGGCCGACCTTGCCGTCAACTTCCCGCTCCCCGACCGGGTTCTCACGACCCCGCAGCGCACGTACGCCCGCACCTACTTCACCGAGGCGTTGCGCGACTACCTGCTCAACCGCTCGACGCTGCTTGGCGCCACCTACGAGGAGCGCTACAACACGCTGTTCCGCGGCGGGTTGCGGATCCACACCACGTTCAACCCCTACGACCAGGCGTACGCCGAGAACGCCCGCAACGTGCTGCCCGAGACGCAGCAGGGCTTCGACGCGGCGATCGTGTCGCTCGACACGACCTCCGGCGCGGTGCGGGCGATGGTCGGCGGCAGGGGGTTCGTGCCGGGGGAGCGCGAGGTCAACATGGCGCTCAGCCCACGCCAGACGGGGTCGAGCATCAAGTTCTTCGTGCTCACCGCCGCGCTGCAGGCCGGCGCCCAGCCGTCCGACGTCATCGACGGCCAGAGCAACTGCACGTTCGCCGTTCCCGACCAGCCGCCGTTCGTCATCCGGCGTGGCAGCGCGGTGTTCGCCTCGGGGACGCTGGCTGAGATGACCTGGCGCTCGATCAACTGCGCCTACGTCCGCCTGGCGCAGATCGTCGGCCTCAACCGGATGGTCGACACCGTGTACCGGATGGCCCAGTCGGTCTACCTCTACCCCGGCCAGCCGGCGGAGGAGCGCCAGCCGCTCCAGCCGTACGTCAGCTTCTCGACCGGCGCCAACGAGATGTCGCCGATGGACATGGCGTCGGGTGCGCAGACGATCGCCAACGGCGGCCTGCACCACGAGCCGTACTACGTCGACTGGATCGACACGGCCGACGGTCGGCGGATCTACACCCACTCCGACGCCGGGACGCAGGTGGTCGACCCCGGTGTGGCGCTGACCGCCGTCGACACGTTGAAGGGCGTGCTGAGGGTCGGCACCGGCCGCCGCTACCCGCTGGCCGACGGACGCCCGTCGGCGGGCAAGACAGGCACCCAGCAGGACAACACGAATGCCTGGTTCGTCGGCTTCACGCCGCAGCTCACGACCGCGGTGTGGGTCGGCGATCCGAACGGCTACACCCCGATGGTCAACGTCCCCGAGTTCAACCAGGACCGTGTGCAGGGCGGCCTCTACCCGACGCAGATCTGGAAGACGTACATGGACGCCGCGCTGGCCGGCCAGCCGATGGCCGACTGGGCCCCACCCCCCGCCGACGCACGCCCACCCGCCCGGCTGTACCTCCCCGGCAACGAGTGCCTTGCCCGCTCCGTCACCACCGGCGGCGACGTGCTGGGATCGGTCCCCGCCGATCCCGCGGCACCCGCGGCGCCGGCCGCACCGGCGGGCTTCGCCAACCCGAACCAGACGCCGCCTCAACCGCCCCCCGCGCCGGCGCCGGCGACGACGGTCGCCCCCGCCGCACCCGCGCCGGGCACGCCGATCACCTCCCCGCGCGTCACCCGGCTGGTGCCGATCGAGAGCGGCACCACCGTGCCACCGGACGTGCTCGACCCGCGGGCGCCGCTGCCGTCGACACCGCTGTCCAGTACCGTCATCGGGTGCTGACCGACGACCTGCTCGAGCTCCAGCGCCTCGACACGACGGCCGACCAGCTCGTTCACCGTCGCGCCAACCTGCCGGAGCGGGCCGCCGCCAATGCCGCGGCACGCGCGCTCGCCGATCACCGCCGGCAGCACACCGCCGCCGGCGAGCGGGAGCAGGAGCTGGCGCTGACCATCGATGCGCTTGAGCGCGACGCCGAGCAGCTCGCCGCGCAGCGGGCGCGTCTCGAGGCGCAGCTGAGGACCGTCACCGCACCTCGTGCGGCCGAAGCCCTGCTCCACGAGCTGGAGACGATCCGTGAGCGCCGCGATTCGCTCGACGACCAAGAGCTGGAGGCGCTCGAGGAGCAGTCGCAGGTCGTCGACACGATCGCCGCCCTCGACGCCGCGCTGCCCGCGATCGAGGCGGCGTCCCATGGCGCGGACCAGGCGTTGGCGGTGCTGGAGGCGGAGATCGACGCCGAGCTCACCGGCGCGACGGCGGATCGGGCCGCCCTCGCCGAGCGCATCCCTCCCGCCCTGTTGGCGCAGTACGAGCAGCTACGGGCCCGGCTCGGCGGCGTCGCCGTTGCTCGCCTCGAGGGCAACCGCTGCGGTGGCTGCCATCTCGACTTGTCGACCACCGAGCTCGCCGACGTGCGCGCGGTCGGCCCCGGCGAGTTCACCCAGTGCCCGCAGTGCGGGCGCCTCCTCGCCCCCTGATCCGGTCGTGTTCCTGTGGTTCATCGGGACCTCGATCGTCGCCGTGTGGGCCGTGTTCCGCGACCCGCGGTTCGACTACCGGCTGCTCGTCGTCGGGTCTGTGCTGCCACTCGCCGACGTGGCGACTGGCGGGGCGGGCGTGCTGCACACACTGGCGTTCAGCCTGCTGCTGATGGTGGTGGTGATGGCCTCGACGATCGGCCGGCGACCGGTGCGCAAGCTGTGGCTCGGGCTGCCGATCGCCACGATGCTGCACCTCGTGTTCGACGGCACGTGGGCCGAGCCTGACCTGTTCTGGTGGCCACTCGCCGGGTGGTCGTTCGAGGGCATCCCTCTCCCCGAGGCGCAGCGCAGCTGGTGGTGGAGCGCGGCCCTCGAGTTGGCCGGCCTGGCGTTGCTGGTCTGGGTCTGGCGCCGCTCCCGGCTCGGCGATCCGGTCGCCAGGTTGGCATTCCGACGCCATGGTCGATTGATGTCGTGACCGCGTCCCGCGGCCCGAGTTGGCAGCCGATTGGTGCCCGATCGGGCACGTTCCGGCGAACAGTTCGGGCCGCGCCGGATCGTGCGTCGCCGTCGGGTCGGGGATGCTGTGGAACACTCAGGTCGTGCTGATCCTCGTCCGCCACGGACGTACCGCGCTCAATGCTGCGGGATGCCTCCAGGGTCGCATCGACGAACCGCTGGACGATCTCGGCATGCTCCAGGCGAAGGCCGTCGCCGAGCGAGTCGGGCCGGTCGACGAGCTCATCAGCAGCCCGCTCGTGCGGGCGATGCAGACGGCCGACGCGTTCGGCATGGCCTACTCCGTCGACGAACGCTGGATCGAGCTGGCCTACGGCGTCTACGAGGGCGAACCGACGGCCAACGTTCCGACCGAGGTCTGGAACCGGTGGCGCGAGGACCCGAACTTCCGCCCCGACGGCGGGGAGTCACTGGCCGAGCTCGACCGCCGCGTGCGCGGCGCCTGCCACGAGATCGCGGGGCGGGCGGGCAACCGCGCTGTCGCCGTGGTGTCGCACGTCTCACCGATCAAGTGCGCCGTCGCGTGGGCGCTCGGCGCCGGCATCGAGCTGTCGTGGCGCTCGCACCTCTCGCACGCGTCGATCTGCCGCATCGACATCCGCCGCACAGGCCCAGTCCTCGAGACGTTCAACGAGACGCCGCTGGACGGTTGAGAGGTTCAGAGGCTCAGTGAAAGGCGAATCCTTTCCGCTGAGTGCTATGAGCCGGCCTCCGACCGGCACCGAGGAGTTGCTGCCGGCTGAGGCCGGGCGGTCACGAGCCCGGGACGCCGGCGAACCAGTCACCGTCGGGGCCGACCGGGATCACCCGCCCGGTGACCGAGTGCGGCCGCACGACGAACCTCCGGTCACGCGTGCCCGGCGCCCAGCAGTCGACGGGAAGGGCGTTGGCGCGCGCGGCCTCGGGGTCGCTCGCATTGCTCACGTCACGGGCGACGCCGCGCACGAGGATCGACCAGCCCGACCGTCGCGGCGGGTCGATGCCGTCGATCTCGATCGCCACCCGCCGCCCGTCCAGGTCGGCGAGCGGGCTGTCGGCAGCGGTGCAGAACACGACTCGCTCGTCGTCGTCGACGACCACGTTGATCGGCACGATCACTGGTTCGTCGTCCTCGACGTAGCCGATGCGTGCCACCCGCGCCCGGCGCAGCCGTTCCTGCAGCAGCTGCTTGTCGAGCTGAGCAACCTTCGTCGGTTCTGGGTACTCGCCCTTCGTGTTCATGGCGCGGCCACCGGAACCGTGGCCGGCACGAGGCCGGCGCCCCAGCGTCGCGCCCGATCGAGCTCGCCGCCGGCGAGCGGGCCGGGCGTCGCTGTGACCCTGAATCGGCCGATCGTGACGACCTCGAACCCGAGACGCCGCAACCTCCGACGCACGGCTCGTGCCGCCGAGCCCACGAGCAGCGGCACCCGGATGCGGGTGTCGAAGCACGCCGCCAGCGTCGGGGACTCCGGGCGGATCACGGTCTCCAGCCACTCCCGGACGCCGATGTCGGTCGGTCCCTCCGCGCCCTGATCGCGTGCGCTCGTTCGGGTCGCCGGGCGGGACATCCCGAAGGCGTGGGTCGGTCCGCCGACGACGACGAGGTCGAAGCCATCCAGCGTGGTCGGTGCGGACGTGACCGCGACGACCTCGACGTCGTCGATCCGGGACGACAGGCCTTCCGCGACGGCGCGGGCGACGGCCTCGGTGTTGCCGAACATCGACTCGTACACGACGACCGCCCGGCGGACTGCGGGATCGCGCTCCATCGAGGGACCTCCTTGCTCTCCTGTTCATCGTCGGCTGTCGGTCTTCGTCCGACCAGGGTCGAAGGTCATGTCCTCCCAGCAGCTCGGCAGCCCGGGACCTTCGACCCTGTCGGCGCCGTACGGACAGGTGCACCGTGACTGGGTTCAACCGAATCGGAGGAGCGCTGATGCACACGTCTGGACGCGTCGAGTATCAGCCGGAGAGCGTCGATCCGGTCCGGCGGTTCTGCGCCGTCGTCGCCGTCAACGATTGCCGTCGCGCCGGGCGGGCGCCTGCGCTCGGTGCGGCGCTCTCAGACGCCGGCAACCTGCCACTGACCATCCTCGACGTCTTGTCCGACGGCGCGGTCGATCGGCCCGTCACCGCGCACGGCGCCGAGCGCCGGACCCTGCTGGCCGACGACGACGTGGTCGCCCAGGTCGTCGAACGTGTGTCGTCCCGAGACGGCGTGCTGCTGGTGATCGATGTCCACGGCGGTGGCCCGCCGGGCGGGCGGCTGTTCGACGACGACGCCGAGCGCCTCCTCGAGCGGCTGCACCAGCCAGTGCTCATCGTCGGCCCGTACGCATCCCTGCCGGCGAGCCCGGGGGTGCTGGTGCTCCCGGTCGACGGCGCCGGGCCTGGTGATGTCGTGCTGCCAGTCGTCGAGTGCTGGGCGTCGACGTTCGGTGCGGCCGACATCGTCCTGGCCGCGCTGGATGCACCCGACCCGTGGCCGGACGATCGAGAGGAGTCGATCGGTCGGGAGACCGGCCGCGCCGCTGCCTTGCTCGCCGAGCGCGGCATCGTCCCCGCCGTCCGTCGCCTCGTGACGACCGACGCCGCGACATCCTTGATCGAGATGGTCGCCGCGTTCGACGACGCGGTCCTGGTGCTGGCGGCGCCGCGCTGGCCGGGCGCCGCATCGCACTGGTTCGCGACGGCGCGCCAGCTGATCCGCTTCGCCTCGTGCCCGGCGATCATCGTCCCGGCCGACCTCGGCGCCAGCACCGCCCGGACGCCGCTCGACTAGAGGTTCCCGCGGTCAGAGGTACCCGCCGTTGTGGTGGGTCAGGCCGGTGACGGCGCCGCGCAGCAGGCGGCCGGTGACGGCCTCGACGAGGACCATCATCCACTGATCGCGCTCGCCGGGCGCCCACGTCTCGACGTGGGCACGGGGTTCGTGGTCGGCGATCGGTTCGAGCCGGCCGCGGACGACGACGCTCCACCCCGACCGGGTGCGCTCGTCGAACATGTCGACCTCGAATGCCACGCCCTGCGTGGCGCTGGCCGCCGCCCGGCTGGTGGCGTCGGTGCGCAGCGTGATCACCTCGCCAGCAGCCGTGTAGTTGATAGGGATGATGACCGCCTCATTCGGGTCCGCGCCGCCGACCACCAGCCGCCCCACGTGCTGGGTGGTCAGCAGGGTCAGGCACGTCGCCCGGTCGAGCTGGAACATCTCCGCCGGCCGGTCTTCGTCGTGGTCTCTCGGTCGTGCCGTCCCGGACGTCGCGGACACCTCCCGTTCGTCATCGGTCGTCATGCCCCCAGCGTCGCCCCTCCGGCCCGGCTGGCGCTAGAGGCGAAAGTCCCACGTCGCACGTTTGTTCGACACCGCTCGCCAGGCCGGGCCGTGGTGCGCGAACGCGGCGTCAGAACGGGCTCAGTCCGAGGCGGTTGCGCACCGACACCATCTCGCCGAGGTGGTTGACGCGGTGGCCGATCGCCTCCCACTGGACGAACCACGCGGCCGGCTTGCCGTCCCACATGCGGTACAGCCAGGGCACGGCTGCTTCGGAGACGCCCGCGGCTGCGAGCCGCTCCCCTCCGGGCACTGCTGCGGAGAGACTGGTCGGGTCCATCGTGGCCAGCCACCGCGTGGCGCGGTCGTGAACGGCACGGGCGTAGGGCACCAGCGCGGCCAGGTCGAGGGCGGCAGTCAACTGGGGCTGCTCGGCCTCACCGAGCCCGACGTCGGGCGGCAGGGCGCCGATTCCGAGCCGATCCCGCTGCTCGGACAACACGGTTGGCCGGTCAGCCAGCACGGCATTGACGGCGAGATCCTCGTGGTACGCGGTGTGGAACGCCAGCCAGGCGATCGACGCGCCACCCGTGCCGGCCGCGTCGGTCCAGCGCTCGAGCGGCACGCGCGCTGCAATCGACTGCTCGAAGCGGTCCATCGCGGTGTCGTGCTCCTCGATGATCCACCGGCGCAGATCCATCGCGCCAGTCTGCCGCTCGGGCCCACGCGCTGGCTGGTCGCGCTATCGCTGGGCGCCGACGTGCCGATAGGGACAGTGTGAGCACCGCCCTGTACGACGCCCTGCGAGCCGCCGGTGTCGATCTGCTCCAGGCCCACCGCCTCGACGCCTACCTCCGGGCGGTCGGCGACGACCAAGCCTCGTCCGGCTTCGTGCGCTCACTGCACGGCGACGTCTCCGACGTGCCCCGCCTGCGGGCCACGCTGGTCGCCGATCTCGACGCCATCACGACCGGCCTCGCCCTGCTCGACGGCATCGCCTGACCGACGCGGCGACCGTTCACCCGTCGCGCCGACGTCCATCTGGGTGGCCGTGGTCTCATTAAGGCTTCTGGGGCGTCACAGTCTCGAAATCGAGACTGTCGGCACCCAGAAAGCTGGGCCAGCGGTGCGTTCTCAGCACGGCACGTAGTGTCGGGCAGGGGCTGACATGGAGTTCCGAGTCCTGGGCTCGATCGAGGCATGCGAGGGAGACCGAACGCTCGCGCTCGGTGGTCCGCGGCAGCGGTGCCTGCTGGCGGTGTTGCTCGCTGATGCGGGGCGGATCGTGTCCCTGGATCGTCTAGTGGAAGCGGTGTGGGGGAGCGAGCCACCGCCGGAGGCGGCGTGGCGCACGACGCGCACGTACGTGTCGCGCCTGCGTCGGGTCCTCGGCGACGGTCATGTGGTCACCCGCGAGCCCGGCTACCTGATCGACGTCGCCGATGCGGACGTCGACATGGTCAGGTTCGAGGTGCTCGTCACCGCGGCACGTGCAGCGCATGCCGGCGAGGCGCTGACGCGTTACGACGAAGCCTTGCGGGTGTGGCGGGGTCGGGCGTTCGGGGAGTTCGCCGATGAGTGGTGGGCGCGGCCGGAGGCGGCGCGGTTGGAGGAGTTGCGGCTGGTCGCGCTGGAAGAGCGCATCGACGTGTTGCTGAGCCTGCATCGCCACGCCGAGGCGGTGCCGGATCTGGAACGGTTGACGGCTGCCAACCCGTTTCGGGAGCGTCTGACGGCGCAGTTGATGATCGCGTTGCATCGCAGCGGCCGGGAGGTCGAAGCGCACCGGGCGTACCAGGCGTTCCGGCGGGCGTTGGCGGACGAGACCGGCCTCGAGCCCACTCCCGAGCTGGCGCGGATCGACGGCGACATCGCCGTCGGGGCGGCCGCCATCGGCACGTCCGTAGAGCGTCGGTTGCGGGGCTACGTCGTCGGCGAGGTGCTGGGTGAAGGGGCGTTCGGGACGGTCTACCGCGCCGTCCAGCCCGGACTCGGTCGCGAGGTGGCGCTGAAGGTGATTCCCGCCGACCTGGCGGACCATGCCGGGTTCGTGCGCCGGTTCGAGTCGGAGGCCCAGCTGGTGGCCCGCCTCGAGCACCCGCACATCGTGCCGCTCTACGACTTCTGGCGTGAGCCGGGTGGCGCCTACCTGGCGTTCCGGCTGCTGCGTGGCGGCAGTGCCGCCGTCGCCCTCGAGCGTGACGGGCCGTGGTTCTTCGACCGGGTCGACCGGTTCGTCGAGGAGATCGGCAGCGCCCTGGTGGCCGCCCACGGTGCCGGCGTGGTGCACCGCGACGTCAAGCCGAGCAACGTGCTCTTCGACGAGGCCGGCAACTCCTACCTCACCGACTTCGGCATCGCCCAGTTGGACGCCGAGACGTCCGACGCCGAGCTGACGGCGGCCGGCTCGCCGCCGTACGCCAGTCCGGAGCAGCTGTGTGACCACCGGTCGTCGCCACGCTCGGATCAGTACAGCTTCGCCGTCACGGTGTGGGAGCTGCTCACCGGCGAGGTCCCGCGCCGGGTGGTTGATGCCGCCGGCGCGTTCGACCGTGCCATTCCGAGTGCCCGCTCGCTGCGGGCCGACCGGCCCGCCGGCGTGGACGTGGTCCTGCGGACGGCCGGTGCCGTGCAGCCCCATGACCGCTTCGGCACGATGGCCGAGATGCTGCTGGCGTGGCGGCAGGCCGTCGGGGTGCCCGCAGGCGCCCGCACCACGGCTGCGACCGGCGCCACGGCACCGCGCGTCACCGCGGCGCGGACGTTGACCCAGATCGAGCTGGCGTCGATCAATCCGTACAAGGGGCTGCAGGCGTTCCGCGAAGCCGACCGCATCGACTTCCACGGCCGGTCGGCGCTCGTCGATCAGCTCGCCGCCCAGGTGGCGGGCAAGCGGTTCGTCACCGTGGTCGGCCCCTCGGGATCCGGGAAGAGCTCGCTCGTCCATGCCGGTCTGGTCCCGCGGCTGCGCGACGACGATCGTGTGCTGGTCGCGGCGATGGTCCCGGGCGGTCACCCGTTCGAGGAGCTCAGCATCGCGCTGTCGCGCGTGGCGACGCGGACGGCACCCATCGACGCCTCCCAGCTGGCGGGCACTCGCGGGATCGACCGAGCCGTGCGAGGAATCGCCCCCGACGGTGGTGAGCTGATCCTCGTCCTGGACCAGCTCGAGGAGCTGTGGACTTCAAGCGATCCGCGCGAACGAGAGCTGCTTCTCGCCGGCCTGGCCCAAGCGGTCGAGGAGCCGCATGCGGCGTTGCGCGTGGTGGCGACGGTCCGGGCCGACTTCTTCGACCGGCCGCTGGAGGATCCCGCCGTCGGCGCGCTCGTCGCCGGGGGCACGTACGGGGTGACGCCGATGGCGCCCGACGAGCTCCTCGACGCGATCGTCCTGCCGGCCGGACGGGTCGGCATCTCCTTCGAGCCCGGTCTCACCGCGGCCCTCGTGGCCGACGTCGCCGGGCGGCCGGCCAGCCTGCCCTTGCTGCAGTTCGCGTTGGCCGAGCTGTTCGACGGGCGCGACGGCGCCATGGTGCGCCACAGTGCGTACCGCGCGCTCGGCGGCATCGCAGGGGCGATCACTCGTCGCGCCGACGAGGTCTACGCGTCGCTCGACGCAGCCGGGCGCGACGCCGCCCACGAGCTGTTCACTCGCCTCGTGATCGTCGGCGACACGGGCACCGACACGCGCCGGCGGCTTCGGCTCAGCGAGCTGGCCCACATCC
>JBIOUO010000049.1:0-2539 GCA_044867195.1 Ilumatobacteraceae bacterium | reverse complement strand
CGTATTGGGGCGCCGCTCTCGCCGAGGCGCGCGAGCGGCCGCTTCTCGGGAGTGGGGCCGGGAGCTTCTACCTGAGCTGGCGCGAGCACCGCACGGTGAGCACGAACGTCCGTGATGCGCACAGCCTGTATCTCGAATCGCTGTCCGAGCTGGGACCGGTCGGCCTCGTGCTCGTGATGGCGATGGTGGCGGTACCGCTCGGAGCGGCGGTCCGGCGGCGCGGCGATCCGATCGCCGCGGCCGCGGCCGCCGGCTTCGGGGTCTACGCCCTCCATGCGGGCCTCGACTGGGACTGGGAGATGCCGGTAGTGACGCTCGTTGGTCTCGGGTGCGCAGGAGCGCTGCTCACCCGGGAGCCCAGGAGGGCGAGCGAAGCCGGCGTGACGACGAGAGGAGGAGGACGAGATGGCCAGAACCGAGAGACGCGCACGATGGCGTGACGCGGCGACGATCTTGGTCGGCGCCGTGCTCGCGTTCGCCGTCGTGTCGATCGTGCTCGACGGGCAAAGCACGGCGCGAGCCGCCGGAGATTGCGAATACGGGCAGTACGGGCAGTACGGGCAGTGCGAGGCAGCCACGCCGACCCTGACCACCACTCCACAACCCGCGGGCGCGCAGCTCGGCTGGTGGGTGTATGACCGGGCCACGCTCTCGGGCGGGAACAACCCGACCGGGACGCTGACCTTCAGCCTCTACGCTCCGGCGGATCAGACGTGCGCGAACGCCGTGTTCGTCTCGCAGACGGGGGTTGGCGGAAACGGCGACTACTACTCGGGCTCGTATCCGGTCGACCGACCGGGTACGTGGCGGTGGACAGTGTCCTACTCGGGTGATGGCCAGAACGGAGCAGTCTCGAGTGGTTGCTCGGACGAGCTCGTGACCGTCACCAAGGCGATCCCCTCCGCGTACCTGTCGGGGCCGGGTGCCGTCACCGTCGGGTCGACGAGCTGGGCATACCTGTCGGCGTCCGGGGCATACCAGGCGACGGGATCCGTGACCGTCGGCTTCTATCGCCCCGGTGATCCGTCGTGTACCGGGCAGCCTGCGTGGCAGCAGGACTTCTCGTGGTACGGCTCGTCGTACGCCAACGGCTGGATGTACTCCGGGCCGATCGACGAGTTCGGGACATGGCGCTACAAGGTCGACTACGCGGGTGATGCCAACAACGAGTCGATCTCACTTCCGTGCGGCACGGTGTCCTTCCAGGTCTACAAGGCATCGCCGTACGTGTGGTCGGCCGTATCACCCGGTGCGATCACGATCGGCGCCGACGTCACCGTCAACGGGCAGGTCGCGTACGGATACCAGCCGACGGGCACCGTGGCGGTGAGCTTCTTCGCGCCGAACGACCCGGGCTGCTCGGTTCCGGCGGGGACCCGCAACACCGCGCTTCGGGCCGACGGGACGTTCGACATCGCCTTCACCCCGACGAGCGTCGGAACGTGGCGCACGACGGCGAGCTATTCGGGCGACGAGCTCAACAACCCGGCGTCGACCTGGTGCGGCTCGGCGTCGGTCGAGGTCGCCAAGGCGTCGCCCTCGCTTGCGCCGGCCGCGAATCCCACGACCGCGCAGACGGGCACTCGGCTGCAGGCGCTGACCCTCGTGCAGGGCGGCTACCGGGCGGCGGGCCGTGTTGCGTTCCGCCTCTACCGGCCGGACGACCCGACCTGTGCGGGTCTCCCGGCATACATCGAGGAGGCATCCGTCCGCGGAGGGGCGGCATCGACGTCGACGGGATACCTCGTGCCGTCCGAGGGAACGTGGCGGTGGCAGGCCGTCTACCTCGGCGACGACAACAACAACGGGTCGACCTCCGGCTGCGACCAGGCCCCGGTCGCGGTCGTGGCGAAGCTCGGGACGCCGCCGAAGAGCACGGGCGGGACCCCGTTCGTGACCAACGTCTACTTCAATTGCGCCGACGACCACAACATCGGCGTGCCCTACGGCAGCCGGCTCGTCCTGCGGACGGGCTGGGCGACGAAGACCGAGAAGCAGCTCAAGGCGTTCCTCAGCGGGAACGTGACGCGTGTCGTCGTGGACGGGCTGCCGGTCGGAAACGCAGATCAGCTCTGGGCCAAGCCGGTCCTCGGCTCGGGCGACGCGCCATGGAGCTCGAGGTGGGAGTACGACACCGGTCGGGTGATCACGGCGTTCACGCAGCCGTTCACCGTCGAGCTCCAGATCGTGGCCACCAAGGCCGGGACGGATGGGTTCGGGACCTACAACTCGGGCGACATCCTTGTCTCGACGGGGGGTCCCTGTCTAGTGGCGGGGTACCAGCCGTAGCGGAAGCGGGTGCCGCGTCCTTCTGGCGAAGGGCGCGGCACCCGGTCACCTTGCCCACAGGTCGGTCACGTCCCTTCCGATAAGTTCCAGCTGATGGACGGCCCCTTCGACGTGCTCGTGGTTGGCGCCGGCTGCGCAGGCATGCGCGCCGCGATCGAGGCCCACGACGCCGGCGCTCGGGTCGCGGTCGTGTCGAAGCTGCACCCGACCCGCAGCCACTCCGGCGCCGCCGAGGGCGGCATCAACGCGG
>JBIOUO010000048.1:0-9746 GCA_044867195.1 Ilumatobacteraceae bacterium | reverse complement strand
CGAGCGACATCGTCGGGCTCGCCCCCGACGACACCGTGCAGACGTATGGGACGCGCCTCCCGGATGGCGCCAAGGGTCTCGACATCGGGCCCGGCACGGCTGCGGAGTTCGGCGACGTCGTGATGGAGTCGCGAACCGTGTTCTGGAACGGGCCGATGGGCATGTTCGAGGACGAGCGCTTCGCCGCCGGCACGCGGGCCATCGCCCAGGCGGTGGCCGAGACGAAGGCGTTCACGGTGGTCGGCGGTGGCGACTCGGCCGCCGCGCTGGCCGAGTTCGGTCTCGACGACGACGTCGACCACGTGTCCACCGGCGGCGGCGCCTCGCTGGAGCTGTTGGAGCTCGGCGACCTGCCGGGGCTGGCAGCGCTGCGCGAGGCTGCCGCCCGTGCCTGACGCGACATCCGAGCGGCGGCCGCTGATCAGCGGCAACTGGAAGATGAACCTCAACCACTTCGAGGCGCTGCAGACCGTCCAGAAGCTCGGCTACCTCATCCCCGAGTCGGCGCTCGCCGACACCGACGTCAGCGTCCACCCGCCGTTCACCGACCTGCGCACGGTGCAGACGAGCATCGACGCCGACCGGCTGCCGTTCCTGCTCGGCGCCCAGCACTGCCACTGGGAGGACAGCGGCGCGTTCACCGGCGAGATCTCGCCGGCGTTTCTCGCCAAGCTCACGGTGCGTTATGTGATCTGCGGGCACAGCGAGCGCCGCGAGCTGTTCGGCGAGACCGACGAGATGGTCGCCAACAAGGTCACCGCCGTCCAGCGCCACGAGATGACGCCGATCCTCTGCGTCGGCGAGACGCTCGACGAGCGCGAGGCAGGAGCCACCGAGTCGAAGGTCCTCGGCCAGATCCACGCCGCCCTCGACGGGCGCGCCGCCGACGCCATCGCCTCGCTCGTCATCGCCTACGAGCCGATCTGGGCGATCGGCACCGGGCGCACTGCCACGTCCGAGGACGCCCAGGCGGTGTGCGCGGCGATCCGCACCGAGATCGCCACGTTCACCGACCAGGCGACCGCGGCCGCCGTGCGCATCCAGTACGGCGGCTCGGTCAAGGCGTCGAACATCGACGAGCTGATGGCCCAACCCGACATCGATGGTGTGCTCGTCGGCGGGGCGAGCCTCGATCCCGACGAGTTCGCCCGCATCGTGCAGTTTCGCTGACCGCACGCGGTCGGCTCCCCATGCGCGCCGGACGGTCGGTCGCCGCGCTCACCGCGATCGTCGTCCTGACCGCGACCGGGGCCGCGTGCACCGGCGACGACGACGGGCCGTCGCTGGCGACCACTCCGCCGACGGCGGAGGGCACGGCCCCGCCACCGACCGAGGTGCCACCGTCGTCGTCGCCTTCGACGGTGGGCGTCCCCGCCACCGTGGACGCTGTCCCGGCGGCATCCAGCGCCCCGCCCGTGACGAGCGCGGCGGGTCCGGCGCCGATGACGATCACGATCGACCTGGCTCCTTCGGCGGTGTGGGCGGACGGGTCGCCGATCACAGCCGCCGACTTCGAGTGCACGTGGCGGGCGAGCCGCAGCATGCCGGGCTCAGCCGACACCGAGGGCTACGACCTCATCACCTCCGTCACGAGTGGCAGTTCCGACCGCCAGGTCGTGATCGCGCTCGATGACGTGTACGCGCCGTACCGCACCCTGTTCGACAGCGTCCTGCAAGCATCAACCGTCACCGATTGCGACGACGTGTCGGCCGACTTCGCCGCCACGCCACCGAGCGCGGCGGGGCCGTACCGCGTCGAGTCGTGGGACGCCGACCGGGCCGTGCTCGTGCGCAACGAGCACCACGCCGGGGAGCCGGCCCGCACCGAGCGGGTTGTCCTCGCGCGGATGAACGATCCGGTTGCCGAGGCCGCCGCGCTGCAGCGGGGCGAGGTCGATTTCATCTACCCCGAACTCGGGCCGGCGGTGGCGCCGCTGGTCGCCGATCCGGCCGTCGAGGCGTCGTTCGCCGCGGGCCGCGACGGCGAGTCGGTCTGGTTCCAGCAACTCGATGGGCCGCTCGCCGACCCGGTGCTGCGGGCTGCGCTGTCGATGTCGATCGACCGCCAGGCTCAGTTCGACGCGATCTACCGGCCGGCGTTCGACGCGGTGGGATTCGCCGCCGCGGTGCCCGACTGCGGTCCCACCGTGCCCGGTCCGTACTGCCCGGCCGGGACGTTCGCCAACACGTTCGACCCGTTCGGCGCGGCGCAGCTGCTCGCCACCAACGGGTGGGTTCGTGACGCCGACGGATGGTGGTCGAAGGACGGTGTCGTGCCCGACCTGCGGTTCATGGTCGACAGCGGGAACGGGCGGCGCGAGCTCGCCCAGCAGGCGCTGATCGCCCAGCTGGCCACGCTCGGGTTCCGCGTCGTCGCCGACAACTGCGACGCGGCGTGCGTGTTCGACCAGCGCCTCCCCGCGCTCGACTACGACATCGCCATGTACACGTCGACCGCGCGGGCCGACCCGGCGTACCTCACGCCGCGGTTCACGTGCGAGCAGGTTCCGTCGGCCGAGTCCGGTTTCGTCGGCGCCAACGTCCAAGGGTGGTGCAACACGGAGGCGTCGGACGCCCTTCACCGTGCCGACCGCACGCTCGACCCGGCAGCGCGGGCGACGCTGGTCCAGGAGGTGGTGCGGGCGATGGCAGCCGATCACGTCCTGCTGCCGCTGGCCACGTTCCCGACCGTCGGCGCGTGGCGGCCCGACCGTGTCGGCGGACCGGTCGCCGCCGAGCTGGGCAACGAGCGGGCGTTCGACAACGTCGCCGCGTGGGAGGACGTCGACGGCGACGGGCAAGTGGTGATCGGCGCCGAGCAGTGGCCGGCGTGCCTCAACCCGGTCACGGAGTGTGGCGACGCATGGTGGTACCGCTGGGCCGTCGCCGACCTGACGCTGCCGGCGGTGTGGCGGACGACCGCCGGCGGTGGCTTCGAGCCCACCGATCTCGTGGTCGACGAGCCGATCGTCACCGTCGACGGCTGACCGCGGCGAAACCACGGGGCCGATCGTGACGGTCCGTTGACAGTCCGTTTTCAGGTTGCCGAACACGTCCTGGTCGCGGCATATGAGGCTCCCGAACGCTCGATCCGGATCGAGTCACCGGTGGAACGGGCGCGCCGATTTTCTGCCTTCCATGCTTGCGACCTGCACAGGTCCGCCCGTAGCCTCGGAACATCGCGGCACGGTGCCGCCTGGCAGGGCGATCGGGGAGACACCAGTGATCTGGTGCCGAGGTCGACCCTGCACGTCGATCAAGGAGGATCGCACAACGTGAACAAGCGCCGGAGGAGCACTCGGCTCCTCATTGCACTCGCGGGCATCTCGCTCGTCGCAGCCGCCTGTGGCGACGACGACGACAACGCCTCCACGTCCGAGGCGCCCAGCGGATCAGCCGCCCCATCCGTCGAGGGTGGCGCCACGACGGAGGCTCCGTCTGGCACTGAGGGGACCACGCCGGCCGAAGGCGGCGGCACCACCACACCGGGAGCCGCGGCTGAAGGCGCCGCAGGCGGTGAGTTCATCGACGGTGGGACGTTCGTCGGCGATCCGCCCGAGCACATCGACCCGGCGCTGAACACGACGCTCGACGCCTACCAGGTGATCAACGCGATGTACGACGGGCTCACCGACATCGACACGTCGGACCCCGCCAACCCGAAGATCGTGCCGCACATGGCCGAGTCGTTCGAGTCCAACGACGACGCCACCGTGTGGACGTTCAAGGTCAAGGAGGGCCTGAAGTTCTCCAATGGTGAGGAGATCCTCCCGAGCACGTTCGCCCGTTCGTGGGAGCGCGCCTCGGACCCCGAGGATCAGGGCGACTACGCCTACCTGATGAACTTCATCCAGGGCGGCGCCGAGAAGCTCGCAGGTGAGGCCGACACGCTGGCCGGCGTCGTCGCCGACGACGAGGCGATGACGCTGACCGTCACGCTGTCGGCGCCGTACTCGAACTTCCCGGCAGTTGCCGGGTTCCAGCTGTTCATGCCGATGCCCGAGGAGGCAGGCCCCACGCCTGGGACCTACGAGAACGGCCTGATGGCTGCCAGTGGCCCGTACAAGCTGGCCGAGCCACGCACCGACGACCAGATCGTGCTGGTCAAGAACGAGGACTGGGCGGGTGACATCAACGGCGAGACGTGGCCCGATCGCCTGGACCAGATCACGTTCCTCACGTACGCCGACCCCGACACGTCGTTCAACGCGTTGTCCGCCGGCGAGACGATGACGGCGCAGATCCCGCCGGCTCGCGTCACGGAGGCAGACGAGACGTTCGGCACGACGCTCGACGTCGACATCCTCGGTACGTACTTCTTCCAGATCAACGACCGGGCCCCGGAGGTCGGCGGGGAGAAGAACCTCGACCTGCGCCGGGCCATCTCGATGGCGATCGACCGGGAGAAGATCAACAACGACATCTACAACGGCAGCCGCAACACGTCCACCGGCATCACTCCTCCGGGCATCCCCGGGTTCAAGGAGAACCTCTGCAGCGAGTACTGCACGTACGATCCCGAGGGCGCGGCCGCGGCGTTGGAGGCCTGGAAGGCCGCCAACCCAGGGGTCGAGCCGCCGACGATCAAGATCCAGTTCAACGCCGGCGCTGGCCATGAGGATGTCGTAGCGATCGTGATCCAGAACCTCGCCGCCATCGGTATCACCGCCGAGGCCGATCCGCGTCCGACGGAGACGTACTTCAGCGAGATGTCTGATGGATCGTGCGTGGTCTGCCGGTCCGGCTGGTTCGCCGACTACCCAACGTACGACAACTTCATGTACGACCAGTTCGCGACCGAGTCGCTCGGTGGCAACAACTTCGGCTACAGCAACCCGGAGTTCGACCAGCTGCTGGCGCAAGCCAAGCAGACCGTCGACCCGGCCAAGCAGGCCGAGCTGTTCCAGCAGACCGAAGACGTGCTGCTCAACCAGACGATGGGGGCGATCCCGATCAACTGGTACCGCGGCGACTACGCCTACGACGAGGAGCAGGTTGCGTTCTTCACGCAGTCGAACTTCGGCCTGATCCCGTGGGAGCAGATCACGCTGGCCGGCTGAGCCGCCAGCGAGCACAATTGCGGGGTGGGAGCGTTGCGGCGCTCCCACCCCAAACGCCGTCCCGAGGTCGTGAATGGTCAGCTACATCATCCGCCGGTTGCTCCTGCTGATCCCGACGATCTTCTTCGCCGTCTCATTCCTGTTCTTCCTGTTCTTCATGCTCCCGGGTGACCCCGCGGAGCTGCTCGCCGGCGGCGGCGATCGGGCGGTCGACCCAGGGGTCCTCGAGCGGGCGAGGGCTCGCTACGGCCTCGACGACCCGATCATCGTCCAGTTCGTCAACTACTGGAAGCGGGTCCTCACCTGGGATCTCGGCGAGTCGTTCAAGAACAACCGCAGCGTCAACGACATCCTCGGCGAGAAGGCGCCAGCGAGCATCCGCCTGGCGATCTGGGCGACGATGCTCGAAGTCATCGTCGGCATCTCGGTCGGGCTGATCTCGGCCATCCGTCGCTACTCGCTGACCGACAAGGCGACCACGATCGCCACCGCCGCCGCGGCGGCGATCCCGGCCTTCGTGCTCGGCTTCCTCCTCCAGTACGCCTTCGCCGTCTACCCGAACCAGCACGACTGGCCCGAGTGGATGCAGCTGAAGACCTCGCGCATCGGCCCCAACTCGTGGACGCTGTTCTTCATCCCCACGCAGGACCAGTGGCGGTACCTGGTCCTGCCGATGATCACGCTGGCGTGCGTCGCGACCGCGCTGGCGGCGCGCATGATGCGCGGTTCGATGCTCGAGGTGATGCGCGCCGACTACATGCGCACAGCCAAGTCGAAGGGCTTGTCAGAGCGATCGGTGGTCCTGCGCCATGGTCTACGCAATGCCCTGATCCCGGTCATCACGCTGATCGGCATCGACTTCGGCACCGTGATCGGCGCGGCGGTGCTGACCGAGACCGTCTTCCAGTGGCCGGGGATCGGCTCGCAGATCGCCAACTCGGTGGGTGACCGGGACCTGCCCGTGATTCTCGGGCTGACGCTTGTCGTGGTGCTGGCCTACGCCGTGATCAACCTGATCGTTGATGTGTCCTACGCTTGGTTCGACCCGCGGATCAGGCTGAGCTGATGAGCCGTCCCGAGTCGAAGGAGGCCGCCTGATGGCGATGACGGAGCCCCACGCCGGTGCACTTGCGCCCGGTCTGGAGGCCGCCCCGACCGAGGCCGTCACCGATGTCGAGAGCCGTCCGCTGCGTGCCGATGTCGCCAAGCGCTTCGCTCGCAACAAGCTGGCGATGATCGGGCTCGGCTTCATCGTCCTGCTCGCGATCGTCGCCATCTTCGCCCCGCTCATCGCGCCGTACGACTACGCCCAGATCGTGCCTGGCGCGAAATCACGAGATGGACCCTCATGGGACCATCTCTTCGGCACCGACACGATCGGCCGGGACATCTTCTCGCGGGTCGTCTACGGCAGCCGCGTCTCGCTGAAGATCGGGATCCTGGCCACGCTGCTGACGCTGCTCATCGGCGTCACATATGGCGCGGTCGCCGGCTTCGTCGGTGGGGCCACCGACTCGCTGCTGATGCGCGTCACCGACATCTTCCTGTCCATCCCGTACTTCGTGTTGGCGATCGCCATCGCCTCGATCTTCGGGCGCAGCGAGAACGCGATCATCCTCGTGCTTGGGCTCACCGGCTGGCTGGCGATCAGCCGGATCGTGCGCTCGAGCTTCCTCTCGCTGAAGCAGCAGGAGTACGTCGAGTCGGCGCACGCCCAGGGGTTCTCGAAGAAGCGGATCATGTTTCGCCATGTCCTGCCGAACGCGATGCAGCCGGTCATCGTCTACGGAACCGTGGCGATCGGCGGCGTCATCCTGGCCGAGGCGGCGCTGTCATTCCTCGGCGTCGGCCCCCAGTCGCCGACGCCTGCGTGGGGGCTGATGGTGTCTGAAGCGGGTGCCGGCTCGCTGACGTCGGCGCCGCACATGCTGTTCTTCCCCGGCTTCGCCATCTTCCTCACTGTGCTCGCGTTCGTTCTCATCGGCGACGGTCTGCGGGACGCGCTCGACCCGAAGCTCAAGTGAACGCGCGCAGCGAGTTGAAGGAAGTGGGACGGTCGGCGTGACTGCAACCGTCCCGGCCCGCACAGGCGCGCCGCCCGTCGACGAACGCGTCATCTTGTCGGTGCAGAACCTGCGTACCACGTTCAAGACCGATGCTGGCCTGGTGAAGGCCGTGGATGGGGTCAGCTTCGACATCCGGCGCGGCGAGGTGTTCGCGGTCGTCGGCGAGTCGGGTTCCGGCAAGTCGGTGACAGCGATGAGCATCATGGGCCTGCTGGCCACGCCGCCGGCGCTGATCGAGGCGGACGGCGTGTTCTGGAAGGGGACGAACCTGCTGGAGATCGGCGAGGACCGGATGCGCACTGTCCGCGGCGGGGAGATCGGGATGATCTTCCAGGATCCGCTGACGGCGCTCAACCCGGTGCACACGATCGGCCGCCAGATCGCCGAGATGGCGCGCATCCACGAGAAGGTCTCCAAGCGCGAGGCGCGGGCGCGGGCGATCGAGATGCTCGGCCTGGTCGGCATCCCGCAGCCCTCGAGCCGTATCGACATGTACCCGCACGAGTTCTCCGGCGGCATGCGCCAGCGGGCGATGATCGCGATGGCGATCACGTGCAACCCCGACCTGCTGATCGCCGACGAGCCGACGACCGCGCTCGACGTCACGGTGCAGGCACAGGTGCTCGAGGTCCTGATGCGGATCAAGGACGAGATCGACTCGTCGATCATGCTGATCACTCACGACCTCGGCGTCGTCGCCGGGATGGCCGACATAGTGATGGTGATGTACGCCGGTCGCCAGGTCGAGTTCGGCGCAGCCAAGGAGATCTTCTACCGCACTCGCCATCCGTACACGCTGGGCCTGATGGCCTCGATCCCGCGGCTCGACTCGGATGCCAAGGAGAAGCTGGTGCCGATCCGGGGGGCACCCCCCTCGATGATCCGCCTGCCGTCGGGGTGCCGGTTCCACCCGCGGTGCGACTTCGCTCGCGAGCGCTGCACGGTCGAGGACCCGCCATTGCGGCCGATCGCCGGCGCCGGCCATCTGTCGGCGTGCCACTTCGCCGAGGAGCTCGAGGGTGCCGACCTGCGCGAGATCCACGACTGGAGCGAGCCATGACCGTCGCGCCGGACGCAGAGATCGCTACGCCACCGCCGGCCGGCAACGGCTCTCTGTTGAGCGTTCGCGACCTGGTCAAGGAGTTCCCGGTGCGCGGCGGTGTGTTCCAGCGCACGGTCGCCACGGTCCAAGCGGTGTCCGGCGTGTCGTTCGAGCTGCTGCCCGACGAGACGCTCGGTCTCGTCGGCGAGTCCGGGTGCGGCAAATCGACCACCGGGCGGCTCGTGCTTCGCCTCATCGAGCCGACCTCGGGCTCGATCGAGTTCGAGGGACGCGACCTGGCGACGCTCGGGACGGGCGTCCTGCGGGAGACTCGCCAACGGCTGCAGATCGTGTTCCAGGACCCGTACGCCTCGCTCAACCCGCGCAAGACCGTCGAGGTGGCGATCGGCGAGTCGTTGCGTGTCCATCGGGGAATGTCCAAGGCCCAGGCGTCGGCGCGGGTGCGTGAGCTACTGACGATGGTCGGGCTGTCGCCCGAGCATGCCAGCCGGTATCCGCACGAGTTCTCGGGTGGCCAACGCCAGCGGGTCGGCATCGCCCGCGCCCTTGCCCTGGAGCCGGTGATCATCGTTCTCGACGAGCCGGTGTCGGCGCTCGACGTGAGCATCCAGGCCGGCGTCGTCAACCTGCTCGAGGACCTCCAGGAGCGGCTCGGGCTGTCGTACATCTTCATCGCCCACGACCTGTCGGTGGTCCGCCACATCTCGGACCGGGTCGCCGTGATGTACCTCGGCAAGATCGTCGAGATCGGCGATCGTAAGGACATCTACGAATCGCCGGCGCACCCGTACACGCAGGCGCTGCTGTCGGCGATCCCGATCGCCGACCCCGACCGCGAGCGGTCACGGCACCGGATCATGCTGACCGGTGACGTGCCGAGCCCGATCGACCCGCCGTCGGGATGCCGGTTCCGCACCCGGTGCTGGAAAGCGCAGGACATCTGCGCCCAGGAGGAGCCGGCACTGATCGACCGCGGCCAGGGCCACCCCGTGGCGTGCCACTTCGCCGACGTGCGCGAAGTGGTGTGAGCGCGCCAGCGCCAGCGTGACGCACGTGCGGCGTCTGCCACGTCGTCCGGCTTGCCGATAGCCTGGCCCGCCGTGCGCGACGCGATGCTCTACCTGATGCTGCTGATCAACGTCGTGTCGATGGTCGGCATGATCGCCGGGATCCTGATGCACAGCGGGCGCGGCGGTGGCCTCTCGGACATGTTCGGCGGCGGCGGCGGCGCTGCCCTCGGCTCGTCGGCCGCGGAGCGCAACCTGACCCGGATCACGTTCTGCCTCGCCTTGACGTGGATCCTCAGCATCATCGCCCTCACGTTCCTGCTCCAGCGCACCTGACCGGACGACCAGCGATTCTCTACCACGCCTCGGCACGCTGAGCGTGCTCGAGACGTCCGAAGAATCGCCGTCGGTGGCTTGGCTCGCTGGAGCGGTGACGCTGCGCTGGTAGATTCGAGGGCACCACGTCGGAGTGGCGGAATGGCAGACGCGCTAGCTTGAGGTGCTAGTGAGGTACTAATCCTCGTGGGGGTTCAAGTCCCCCCTCCGACAC
>JBIOUO010000047.1:0-5243 GCA_044867195.1 Ilumatobacteraceae bacterium | reverse complement strand
CGCTTCGAGGGATAGGGATCGGGCGTCGGAGCGATCGGCGCCGCAGCGACGACCTGCGTGGCCTCGCGCTTCGGCTTCGGGCTCGGATCCGGGGACGGATCGGCCGCGAATGCGGACGGAACGAGCGCCAGGACCAGGGCCGCGCCGATGAGGACGACCGATGGTCTTCGCTGCCGCAGCGTCAACGGGGCTTGCACGTCGCACCCCCTCGTCCGCTTCCTACGCGTCGAAGGTAGGACGGGTTGCCGACGCGGTCAACGATGACTCCCCGATCGGGGAGGGCCCGCCGACGGCGAATCGGCGGGCCCTCCGTGGTGGTCAGTCGTCGAGGTGGCGGCCGCCGTACGGCTTGCTCGCCTTCTTCGACTTCGGCTTGCCCTGCTTCGAGCGGGCGTCGGAGCCCGCCTTCTGCTTGCTGCCGGTCGACTGGCCGAGCGTCTGCTCTGCCAGACCGGAGCCGGCCTGCGTCTGCGACCCGTGCTGCGTGGTCGCGTTCCCGCTCGCCGCGATGCCGGCCACGAGCGACGCGTTCGTCTGCGTCACGTCGCCGTGCCCGCCCTTGCTGTGGATGCGGACGGGATCCCAGACGTTGGACGCCCCGTGCTGATCCGAGCGTGCCCTCGAGTCGGCCGACTGATCGTTCTTGGCCTCCTGCCCGGCCGCCTGGATGTACAGCGCGTCCGAGCACCCGCACTTCGAGTCGTGGCTCGGCTCGGACTTCTTCGAGCCGCCCTGCGTCTGGTCGACCGACTGATCGGTCCTGTTGCCGTTCAGCGACGCTGCGAGCGCAGCCGAGAGGTTCGTCTGCGTCACGTCACCGTCGTCGCCCTTGCTGTGGATCCGCACGGGGACGCTGGTGTTCGTCGCGTCGGTCTGCTTCGAGTCGGCCTCGGAGTCGGCCCACTGGTCGTTCTTCGCCTCCTGCCCAGCTGCCTGGACGTAGAGGGCGTCGGACCCGCAACCGCACTTCGGGTCGGACTTCGACCGTCCGGACTGATCCTGCTCGACCGACTGGTCGGTCTCGTTGCCGTTCAGCGACGCTGCGAGCGCGGCCGACAGGTTCGTCTGGGTGACGTCGCCGCCGTCGCCCTTGCTGTCGATGCGCACCGGTGCGTTCACGTTCGACGCGTCCTTCTGCGTCGAGTCCGCGTCCGACCGGGCACCCTGCTCGCTCTTCGCCTCCTGGCCTGCGGCCTGGACGTAGATCGCGTCCGAGCCGCCGTGTCCCGAACCGCCCTGGTCCTGGTCGATCGACTGGTCGGCCTTGTTGCCGTTGGCCGAGATCGCCGCCGCCAGGGAGGCGTTCGTCTGCGTGACGTCGCCGTCGTCGCCCTTGCTGTCGATCCGCACGGGGGCGTTGACGTTCGACGCGTCCTTCTGCGTCGAGTCGGCGTCGGAGTCGGCCCACTGGTCGTTCTTGGCCGACTGCCCTGCCGCCTGGACGTAGAGGTCGTCGGACGAGCAGCCGCACCGCGAATCGGACTTCGACGCGCCGTACTGATCCTGCTCGACCGACTGGTCGGCCGTGTTGCCGTTGGCCGAGATCGCAGCGGCGAGCGACGCGTTCGTCTGCGTGACGTCACCGTCGTCGCCCTTGCTGCCGATCCGCACCGGCACGTTCACGTTCGACGCGTCCTTCTGCGTCGAGTTCGCGTCCGACCGGGCGCCTTGCTCGTTCTTCGCCTCCTGGCCCGAGGCCTGGGTGTACAGCGCGTCCGAGCTGCACCCACAGCGCTTCGAGTCCGACCGCCCCGCCGCCATCGACCCGCCGCCCTGCGACTGGTCGACCGACTGGTCGGTCTTGTTGCCGTTCAGCGAGGCCGCGAGGGCCGCGGACGCGTTCGTCTGCGTCACGTTGCCGCCGTCGCCCTTGCTCCCGATGCGGACGGGCACGTTCACGTTCGACGCGCCCTCCTGCGTCGAGTCGGCGTCGGAGTCGGCCCACTGGTCGTTCTTCGCCTCCTGGCCGGCCGCCTGCGAGTACGAGGCGTCCGAGCAGCACGAGCTGCCCTTGCCGGACTGGCTCTGATCGACCGACTGGTCCGTCTTGTTGCCGTTGAGCGACGCTGCACCGGCCGCGGACGCGTTCGTCTGCGTCACATCGCCGTCGTCACCGGGGCTCAGGATCCGGATCGGGACGTTGATGTTGGACGGCTGCTTCTGCGTCGACTTCGCGTCCGACTCGGCGGACTGGTCGCTCTTCGACTCCTGGCCCGCCGCCTGCGAATACGTGGCGTCGGAGCAGCACTTCGAGCCCTTCGAGCTGCCGCCGGACTGCGTCTGGTCGACCGACTGGTCGGTCGTGTTGCCGTTCGCGGACGCTGCGCCCGCCAGGGACGCGTTCGTCTGCGTGACGTCGCCGCCGTCGCCCCGGCTTCCGATCCGGATCGGGACGTTGACGTTCGACGGCTCTTTCTGCGTCGACTCGGCCTTCGAGTCGGCGGACTGGTCGCTCTTGGCCTCCTGGCCGGCCGCCTGCGAGTACGAGGAGTCCTCACACCCGCAGCTCGACCCGTGCCCCGAGGACGGGGCCGGGGCGGCGCTGCCGCCGCTCTGCGTCTGGTCGACCGACTGATCGGTCTCGTTCCCGTTCGCAGAGGCCGCGGCGGCCGCCGACGCGTTCGTCTGCGTCACGTCGCCGTCGTCACCGGGGCTCAAGATCCGGATCGGCACGTTGACGTTCCGCGGGGACTTCTGCGTCGACTCCGCCTGGGAGGAGGCGTCCTGGTCGCTCTTCGCTTCCTGGCCGGCCGCCTGTCCGTATGACCCACCGGAGCCGCCGGACTGCGTCTGGTCGGCCGACTGGTCGGTCTTGTTCTCGTTCGCCGAGACTGCAGCGGCTGCGGACGCGTTCGTCTGCGTCACGTCGCCACCGTCGCCCCGGCTCCCGATCCGGACGGGTGCGGCCTGGTTCGAGGGCTGGTACTGCCCCGAACCTGCCGTGGTATCAGCGCCCTGGCCGCTCTTCGCCTGCTGTCCAGCCGCCTGCGCTTCGGCAGGAGTCATCGGGGGCGCCGCGGCTGCGGCATTCCCGACGAACACGGTGGTGGCCAGCAGGGCGAACGTGACCAGGACGACGAGCCTGCGTTTCATCAGAGCTCCTTCGTCGTTGGAACACGCCGGGTGGGAACCCGGCCCGAGAAGGAGCTGGCTACCCGGGGTGTTCCCGCCGCTGGCCGTCGATGCCCGACGGAGCTCGGACGCGTTGCCGCCTGAGCCGGCGGAGCCCCGCGGGCGGGACGAGCGCGTACGCGGCGAGAAGGGCGAGGATCAGAGGGAAGGCGCCGCCGGAGCCACCGCCGCTGCCGCCGGCGGGCGGCGCGGCGATCCCGGCAGCGAGCACGCTGGTCGGCGCGCTCGGAGCGATCGGCGCGTGTGCCGCCGGCGCGACCGCGCGGCGTGGCGCGGCGCGCTCGGCCGGAGCGGGCGGCCGGATCGGCTCTGCAAAGCGCACGTGCAGCGGCTCCAGGGCCTCGAATGAGCGCGGCTGTGCCCCGAGCGGCCCCGTGGGGCCGCTCCGCACCATCGCCCCGCCCGGGGGGGCGACCCCCTGCGGCGCGAAGTCGTCGCCGAGACCCGGTGGGATTGGAACGGAGAGCGCCGTCGCCAGCGCCTCGACCGGCAGGGTCAGCGCCGGGAGCGCGGGGACCAGGGGCAGCACGACCTCCGGCAGGCTCACGGGAACCGCCGAGAGCCCTGGAAGGGGCGCCGGCAGCGGGAGCGGCGTCACCGGGAGCTCCGGCAGCGTCGGCAGCGGCAGTGGCAGCGGCAGCGGCAGCGGCGTCGAGGGCATCGTGACCTCGGGCATCGCGGCTGCCGTTTGCGTGATCGCCTGGCTCACCGTCTGCGTCACGACACCGACCGTCGTCGCGGCCGCCGCATTGGTCTGCGTGATCGCTCCGTCGTCTCCCGGACTGTTGATTCGCACGATCACGACGATGTTCGTCGGCTGATACTGCGTCGCTTCCGCGTGATACTGCGAAGAATTCGTCATGGTATTGCTGGTGGAAGCCGCCTGGGAACTGGGATTCGTCGAAGCGCCCGTCTGATTCGCATCCGGAGCGGGGCTCGGTGCCGGTGCCGGCGCCGGCGCCTGCGCGGGAGAGGGATCGGGCGAGGCGGCGGGCGCCGGCACGGTCGTCGGTGCCGCCGGAGCGGGTTGCGACGGCGTCGGAGCCGCGGCGATCGGCGTCGGAGTCGCGTTCTGCACGGCAGCGACGGCTGCCTGCGCCGCGGCGACGGCTGCACCGACATCGGTCGTCGGCGCGACCGTCGGCACCACGACGCTCCCAGGCGGCGCGTCCTCGGCGTGTGCCGCGGGTGCCAGCGCGGCCGCCGCGACGGCGACCGCAAGAACGAGCTTCGAACGCCTCACCACACATCCACGTACCCATTCGGCGCCGGAATGAGCCACGACTTTGAGAATGCCGTTCGAACGTCTAGAGTGGAATTGGGATCGGAAAAGGGGCATGACGATCGCGCCTGACATTGACGAGCTGGAGCGGGAGACGGAGCGCTGCCTCCGCGACCTCCGCGCAGGGGACGGAGCGGCTCGATCGCGCCTCGTCGAGCTCCATCTGCCGCTCGTGTGGGCACTGGCCCGCCGGTACCGCGGCCGAGGCGAGCCGCTCGAGGACCTGGAGCAGGCGGGAGTCGTGGGGCTCCTCGCCGCGATCGAGCGGTTCGACCCCGCGCGCGGGCACGACCTGCGTGCGTACGCCGTCCCCACGGTGGACGGCGAGATCAGACGGCACCTGCGCGACCGCGCGCCGACCGTACGGGCACCGCGGAGGATCCACGAGCTGCGCTCCGCGCTGCCGGACCTCGACCGCGAGCTGGCGTCCCGCCTCGGGAGGGCGCCGACCCGCGCCGAGCTCGCGCGGGCGGCGGGCGCCCGTCCCGAGGACGTGGAGGCGGCTTCCGCCCCGCTCGTCGTCCCACTCGAGGAATCGTCGGCCGGCGGCGGCGACGAGGAGCTTCAGGCTGCGGAGGACAGGGTCGCCGTAGCGCGGGCGCTCGGGGCGCTCGACCGCCGTGAGCGCCGCATCGTCGAGCTGCGATTCGGCGGCGGGCTCAGCCAGGCGCGCATCGCCGCGCAGATCGGGATCTCGCAGGTGCACGTCTCGCGGCTCCTGCACCACGCGCTCGAGACGCTGCGGCACGAGCTCGACGACGGGCATCGCGCCGCATGACCGCCGTTGTCGGCCGGCGGAAGCGCCCGTACACTCGCCGTATGGCACCCG
>JBIOUO010000046.1:0-5270 GCA_044867195.1 Ilumatobacteraceae bacterium | reverse complement strand
CCCTCCAGGACAGTAGCCTGCCCGGCTCAGCGCTCGCAGTGGGTCGCCGCCGTTCCCCTGTTCCGGCCCGGCTGCCGACGACCGCGTACGCCGGCTCGCCGACCTCGGCATGCTTGACGTGCCGTTCCCAGCGCATCTCATCCTGACTATGGGCCTGGATGCGGCGGTGGAGTCAGACCGGTGGCACGGCAAGGTCGAAGCGCAACCCGCTCCAGCCCTCACCGTCGCCGACTCGCTTGCGGCGGCCGATCCACAGGGCGTTGCCGCCGTCGGGGGTGCGGGCCAGCTGGTAGCGGCGGGTCACGACGGCGCCGTCTCGCGGCACCTCCGCCTCGGCGAGGCGCAGGCGGTGGCCGCCCTCGTTGAGGAGCACGCCGACCGGATGCGTGACGTCGGTGGTGCCGTCGTCGCGGAAGTGCAGCAGCGGCCGGCGCTCGAGCTCGACCCCACCGCCCGGCGCCGGCACGGCGACGAACGGCACCCAGTTGTCCGGCACGGGCGTCATCAGCCGGTAGACGATGGCGGCGTCTGCGAGGTCGGTCGGGACCGTCTGGCGCAACGACACCTTGGCCACCTGCTGGCTGCGGTTGACGGGCCGACCGTTGGCGTCCTGCACGATACGTTCGACGCCCCACACGAGGTTGGCCATCTCGTCGCGCAGCAGGGCGACCTCCTCGAGCGGCTCGCCCTCCAGGACGTGGGGCACGACCGGCGGCAGGGCGAGCACGTCGGCGACGAGCGTCTGCTCGCCGGGGTGGCCGAGCCCGAACATCGACCAGCCGTTGCCGCGCGCCGAGCCGGTGTTCACCGTCGTGCCGAACGTGTCGATGACCTCCAGCTGGTGCACCCAGTAGATCGAGCCGGCCGTGAGCTCGAGGGGCAGCACGAACCAGTCGACGCCGTACGCCAGCGAGAACTCGACGACCGCCAGCCGGGCCAGGTCGGTCGGCCCGGCCTCCAGCCCGCCGAAGTACACCCGGGCGTCCTCGAACTGCCACAGGCGGTCGGCCGGCGTCCCCGGGAACCCGGCCGGCACGGGGAGGCGGACCTGGCGCTCGAACGTGCCGACCCGCCCGGCCGGCGACGGGCCGAGCGTGCCCAGGGTGGCGTCGACGTCGGGCCAGTCGAGCCGGCCGGTGGTGTACTCCGACGCGGTGAGCTGGATCGGCGCGCTGGGCAGCTCGGCCTGCACGGCGAACGCGTACTCCTGGCGGTGCGGGTCCCAGGCCGCGCCGTCGCCGGGCGCGAAGTAGCCGTCGTACCAGCGCAGCCAGTCGGCGAAGACGGTGCGTGCCGCGTCCGGCGCGTCCCCGAACCCACCGGGCTGGCCGGTGAGCGGACCGGCCGGACGGGCCAGCGATCGCATCGCGGCCGCGGCCTGGGCAGCGTCCGGGACGCGGCCGGCGAGGACCGGCGCGGCGGCGGCGTCGAAGCCCCACCGTTGCAACACCCGTGGGCGCAGCGCACCGAGCCCGGCCACCGACAGGCGGCGGAGCAACTGCAGGCCGGCCTCGGCACGGACCCGCTCGGCCGGCATCGGGACCGCCTCGGCCTCGATGCGGGCTTCCAGCGGCACCGACTCGTCGACGAGGTCGATCGGCGGCCCGTCCGGTCCCCGCCGCAACCGCGAGATCGACGCCTGCTCGACCTCGACGACCGCCGAGATCGGGGTGCCGGCGTCCTCGCCGCGCAGTTCGCCGAACTGCCACTGCCGGGCGAGCATCCACAGCGGATCGCCGAGCAGCACCTGCAGGCCGGGGGTCAGGTCGGACGTCAGGCCCAGCGGCTCGAGACGCGACCACGTGACCGCCGACGGCAGGGCGGCGAGCTGGACGTCGAGGTCGGCGGCGGGCAGCTTCCAGATCTCGTCCGTCATGGCTTGCCTCGGATCCCGGTCCGCACAGTGCCCAGCCCGACGGCGTCGGCCGCCGTGACGAGGCCACGGAACGACACCGACGCGACGTCGCGCGTGTAGTTGGTCGGCAGGTACAGCGCCGGGACCAGCCCGGCCAGGCCGTCGAGCTCGCGCAGGCTCACCGTCCGCAGCCGGGCGAGGGCGATCGTCTCCTGCACCGTCTCGAGCAGGTACTGCAGGTTCCAGCGGTCTGGCGGCAGGTCGGGGTGGACGGCGACCAGGATCGCCTGCGGTGGGCGGGCGCCCGGGGCGTCGTAGTGGAACGCCACGCCGGCGGTGTGCTCGACGGCAGGGATGATCTCGGCCCAGGCGTCGACGAACAGGCCGGCGAGCGGCTGCGACGGGTCGAGCCCGGCGGGGGCGTGGGCGACGATCCCGACGGTGCCGGCCGGTGGTGGTCCGGCGCTGCCGAACGGCAGCTCGCACCACCGGGCATCGGGACGGTGCGGTCGCTGGGCGACGGCGAGGTCGGTGACGACGTCGGCGCCGCCGGCTTCGGCGTGCGTGAGCAGGCCGCACAGCGGCTCAAGCTCAGGCCGCACGAGGGCGAACCTGTGCAGCCACGTGACGGGTGCCGTCTCGTCGCCGGCGAGCAGCACGTTGCGTGCGGCGAGGGATGCGCTCAGCTCGTCGGCGGCGGCCAGCGTGAACACCGGCAGCACTGGCTGGTGGGCACCGAGCGCGGCACCCATCGCGGCGACCAGACGGTCGACCTCGGTCTCGCCGGCGGCCACCGGCCTGGACCTTGCCTCGTCGGTCGCCGCGATGCGATCCGCGAGCAGGGCGACCACCTCGTCGACCTGCTGCGAGAGGGCCTCGGCGTCGGTGGCCGCGCCGGCGAGGGCGTCGACGCCGACGAGCTCGCTCACCGCGTCGAGGACCTGCCGCAACGGCGCCGGCTGGCGGGGCGCCGCGGCGACGGCGTCGTGGGCGTCGTGCAGCGCAGCGAGCGCGGCGTCGACGCGGCCGCCCAGCTCGGCCTCGTCCACGGTGGCGACCGCACCGCCACTGCCGCCAGCCGCGAGCAGGTCGGACCCCTGCAGCGGCCGGCACCCGCTCACCACGCGCGACGCCCAGCGGGCGACGTCGGCGAGCAGGCTCGGGCTGTCGAGCTCGATGCGGTCGGTCTCGTCCGGATCGGTCACCTGGGCAGCGAACGCGGTAGCCAGTCGGGACTCCAGCTCGGTCGGTTGGTCGGCGGCCGGCCGGCCGGCGGTCAGAGCGAGGGCGAGGGGCGAGAGGCCGAGCGCCTCCGCGGTGACCGGTGCCAGCTCGGTGACGGCCTCGCCACGGATCAGCCGGGCGCCGCACGTCAGCAGCGTCGGGTCACCGAGGACGCCGCCGAGCCAGCGGTCGAGGCGCGGTTCGGCGGCACCCCGCACACCCCGCGCCGGCCAGCCTGGCGCCGGCGCGGTCTCGGCACCGCCGACCGCGACCACGACCCGGTTGGTGACCACCGCGCCGTCGCGCGGCGTGCGGGTCACGTCGGGCTCGACCGGTCGCTCCTGACGGTCGAGCGCACCGACCGCCGCGGCGGCCCGATCGAGGTTGCCCGCCGCGGTCTGGTGCACGGCCTCGGCGAGGAGCACGTCGCTCACCGCGTCGTACGTCCCGGCGACCTCGTGCAGGACGGCTTCAAGCCGCGCCTGGCGATCGCCGCTCACCCGCAGCTCAGCGAGGAGCGCCATCCACTCGGACGAGGCCAGCAGCTCGAGCAGGCGAAGGCCGTCGACGACGTCGCGGGCGGCCACCGAATCGACCGGCGTGTCGAGGTCACCGGCGCGCGCCTTGAGCGGAGCGGCGATCCGCAGCCCGATGATCAGGTCGGCCAACCCGGCGTCGGTCAGCCGCCGCTCGATGCGGTAGCCGAGCAGCGCGGCCAGCGGCTGGCCCGCGGCGACGCCCTCCAGCAGCTTCAGCGCCTCACGAGTGCGAGCCGACGACAGGTCGAGGTCGAAGGCGTCCTCGGCACGGTGGGCCTCCCGCCCGCTGCGCAGCAGGGCCGCGCTGACGGCGTGGGCCAGCGACGGCGCCGCGATGTAGCCGAGGCTGTCCGCGCCCGGGCCGATGTCGGGGCGGAGGTCCTCGACCCAGCCGTAGCAGCCGAGGTGCGTGCCGAGCGGCCGGTCGGCGCGGAGCTCGTCGAGGCGGGCCGCCGCGAACGACGTGAACCAGGCGTCCATGCGCGAGCTGAACAGGTCGAGCACGCCGCGGAACGCCCACTCCAGCTCGTCGGCCGGCGCTGTGGCGATGACGTCGACCGCGGCCAGGAAACGGGCAAGGCCGTTGACCGGGCTCGCCGGCTGGGCGATGTGGTCGGTCAGCGGTGCGCCGGCCAGGCGGGTGGCGACCTGGTCGTGCACGGCGACGTGGTCGCCAGCGGTTCGGGCGGCGAGCGTGCGGGCCGAGTCGAACTGCATCGGCAGGCGCTGCGGGTCGGGGTCCTCGACGCGGACGAGGTCCGGCGTGCGCACACCCTTGCGCACGAAGCCGGCAGCCGACCGGTCGTCGGCGTCGAGCCCGTCGACCAGCTCGGCCGACGCCGCCTTGTCGAGCTCCTGCACAGCGGCGAACGCGAGCAGCGCCTCGAGCAGGGCGATCGAGTCCTGGCGCAGGTTCAGCTCGCGGCGACCGGCGTCGCCGGCGCGCGTCAGCGCGGCGATCTCGGCCACGTACGACGTTCCGGCGTCACCCTTGCCGACGAGCGGGACGCCGAGCGGCTGGCTGTCGGGCGAAGCGGTGAGGTACTGGATGCGGGCCGGCTTGTCCGGAGGGATGTCGAGGCGGTCGGTGACGTCACGCAGCCAGGGCGCCTGGAGGGCACGCAGCGCGGTGAGCCAGTCCGATGCCGTCCACTGCGGTGGCGACGTCATCTCCCGCCACCGCATCTCCCACGGCACCGGCGTGCGCTGGAGCAGGTCCAGCAGGACGGCGTCGACGTCGTCCTGCTCGCCGGCGCGCCCGAGGCGGGGCACGCGGTCGAGCTGCTCCTCCCACATGAACCGCAGCATCCCGCTGTAGCGGTGGACGTTCAGCTCCGGCGTCGAGTCGAGGTGCGGTGACAACCGCCGAGGCGCGACCGGGAGCACACCGTAGGGCTGCGGTCCGACGCGGATCGTCGGCAGCGGACCCGACGCGTACAGCGTCGCCGCGGCGTGGACGCGCATGTGGTCGTTGGTGGCGTCGCTCCCGTGGGGGTCGAGCAGCTCGGACACGTAGTAGCCGCCGGTCGCCTCCCACAGCGCGTCGACGAGCGCCGAGGCCAGCGCGTGGTGGCGGCCGCCGGCACCGGGCACGACGGCCAGGGCCGTGGGGTCGACGCCGAGGGCCGCCGCGAGCCGGCCCGCGCTGGCGT
>JBIOUO010000045.1:0-7216 GCA_044867195.1 Ilumatobacteraceae bacterium | reverse complement strand
TCTTCGTTGTCGATCAGGTCGCGGTACATCGCCTCCTTGGCGAAGGCGAACGGGTGGAGCACGCAGCGGTCGGCCACGGACCAGCCGTCTCGACCGCGCACAGCTCGCTCGACTGCCGCCTGGACGGCCGACGGCGACTCGTCATCGAGGTCGTCGAGTGACGGCAACTCGATCCCGAAGTCGTTCGCCAGCTTCACGGCCAGCGCCGGGTTGATGACGACGTCCTCCTCGGAGGCCCACAAGCGGAACTCGTCGTTGACAGAGGTGCGGTTGAACCGCACGGGATACAGCAGCAGCGGAGTTTGCGCCGGCTTGCCGTCGCCCGGATCGACCCACGAGAGCTGCCCGAGTCCGAGGTAGAGCGTCCACAGCCCGCGTTCGTTGAACGTCTCCAGAGCCCGCCGCTCGAGGGCCCGGAGGCTGGACTGGAGGTCGGTTGGAGCCGGCTTGTCGGTGGCCAGCTCGTTCGGCCGAAGCGGCGGGGTCACCAACAGCGGTTGGCCGAGCTCATCGGTCGCTGGTCGCTGGAACTGCCAGTGTCTCCCGCTGTCGAGATGTTCGATGATCCGGTCGCTCGGCGGAGACGTGATCTCCAGCGACGCGCTCCGAGTGTGGCTGAAGTAGAGCAGACGGTTGGAGCGCGTCAGATTGATCAGCTGATCCCGCCAACGTCGGAGTGACTCTCTGAGCCGTCGCTGCTGATCGACGTCGAGGGATGCCGCATCCGCCTGCAGACCCATCGCCGGACCACGCTACCCCCATCCTCGGAGTGCCCTCCGTATGGCTGTGACCTACGCTCGGCGGCGCGTGACCGGCGATCGGGGTGGTGGGTGAGGCTGGAGGACCTCGCATCGGGCATGGTCGTGCATGGGCTGCGACCAGGGCAGGCCGTCACCGTGCAAGGGCTGCGCTGGATCGGGCAGAACGCCGTCGACGTGACCTACCGATCGCCGGAGGGGCTCGTCGACTCGCACCTCGTCTACAGGTCCGACGAGGGTGCACTGCGCCCGGAGACCCCCGGTCAGACGTGGGCGTTCGACGGTGACGGTGCGCTGTTCAAGCTCGCCGCCGAGGCCCGGCGGATCCGCCTCGCCCACCTGTTCGACCCGATGCTCGCCGTCCACCTGTCGCGTATCCGCCCGCTGCCGCACCAGATCGACGCTGTCTACGGGCAGATGATCCCGCGCCAGCCGCTGCGCTACGCGCTCTGCGACGACCCCGGCGCCGGCAAGACGATCATGGCCGGCCTGTACGTCCGCGAACTGATGCTTCGGGGTGAGGTCAGCCGCTGCCTCGTCGTCGCCCCGGGCGGCCTGGTCACGCAGTGGCAGGACGAGCTGCAGGAGAAGTTCGACCTCCATTTCGACCTCGTCACCCGCGACGCGGTCGAGGCCAGCTACTCGGGCAACCCGTTCGCCGACAAGAACCTGCTGATCGCCCGCCTCGACCACCTCGCCCGCAACGAGGTGCTGGTCGGTCGTGCCTGCGAGCTGGACTGGGACCTGGTCGTCGTCGACGAGGCGCACCGCATGAGCGCCCACTTCTACGGCAGCGAGGTGGACAAGACCAAGCGATATCAGGTCGGCGAGCGTCTCGGTGCGGCGTCGCGCAACCTGCTGCTGATGACCGCGACGCCGCACGCCGGCAAGGAGGAGGACTTCCAGCTGTGGCTGGCGCTGCTCGACACCGATCGCTTCGAAGGCAAGCCACGCGACGGCGTGCACACCGTCGACACCACCGACCTGATGCGACGGATGGTGAAAGAGCAGCTGCTGCAGATGGACGGGCGGCCATTGTTCCCGGAGCGACGCGCCTACACCGTGCCGTTCCGGCTGTCGCCGCTCGAACAGGCGCTGTACGAGGCGGTGACCGAGTACGTGCGTCACGAGATGAACCGCGCCGACCGCCTGCGCGAGGAGGGTGACCGGCGGCGGGGCAACCTCGTCGGCTTCGCCCTGACCGTGCTGCAGCGCCGGTTGGCGTCGTCGCCCGAGGCCATCTACCAGTCGCTCGCCCGCCGCCGGCTGCGGCTCGAGCGACGCGCCGCCGAGCTGCGCGGTGAGGGTGAGCGGGCGTCGCTGAACGCCAAGGTGGCCACCGTGGAGCGGCTGCTGCGCGAGTTGGTCGACGACGAGGACGGCACAGCCGCCGACGACCTCGACGACAATGAGCTGGAGGAGGTCGAGGAGGCCGTGGTCGACGACGCCTCCACCGCGCGGACGGTGCAGGAGTTGGAGATCGAGATCGCCGAGCTGGCGAAGCTGGAGGGGCTCGCGGCGCGAGTCCGAGCCGCCGGGCAGGACCGCAAGTGGCAGGAGCTGTCTTCGCTGTTCGACACACCGGAGATGCGGACACCGGCGGGCGGCTACAAGAAGCTGATCATCTTCACCGAGCACCGCGACACGCTGAACTACCTGCGCGAGCGGCTGGTGGTGCTGCTCGGCCGACCCGATGCCCTGGTGACGCTGCATGGCGGCAACGGCCGCGAGGAGCGGCGGGCGATCCAGGAGCGCTTCCTCAACGAGGCCGACTGCATCGTGCTCGTCGCCACCGACGCGGCCGGCGAGGGCATCAACCTCCAGCGCGCCCACCTGATGGTCAACTACGACCTGCCCTGGAACCCCAACCGCATCGAGCAGCGCTTCGGTCGCATCCACCGCATCGGCCAGGAGGAGGTCTGCCACCTGTGGAACCTGGTCGCCGAGGACACCCGTGAGGGCAGCGTCTACCTGCTGCTGCTGCACAAGCTCGACGAGCAGCGCCACGCCCTCGGCACCGACCAGGTCTTCGATGTCCTCGGCGAGGCGTTCGAGGGCCGGCCGCTGCGCGACCTGCTGATCGCGGCCGTGCGCTACGGCGACGACCCGGCACGCAAGGCCGAGCTCGACCGCGTGATCAACGAGCGGATCGGCGACGGGCTGGCCGATCTGATCCGCGAGCACGCCCTCGACAGCACGGTGCTCGACCAGTCGAGCGTCGAGCGCATCCGGCACCAGATGGAGGAGGCCGCGGCACGCCGCCTGCAACCGCACTACGTGCGGTCGTTCTTCGTCGAGGCGTTCGGCCTCCACGGCGGGCGGGCGGTGGAGCGCGAGGCCGGGCGCTTCGAGGTCACCCGCGTGCCGGCGCTGCTGCGTGCCCGCGATCGGATCGGCGGCGGTGGGCCACCGCTGCTGCACAACTACGAGCGGATCTGCTTCGACAAGGACGACATGCGCGTGGCCGGTGCGCCACCGGCGGCGCTCGTATGTCCGGGCCACCCGCTGCTCGACACCGTCGTCAACCTGACGATCGAGCAGTACGCCCCGCTGCTGCGCCAGGGCACCGTGCTCGTCGACGACGACGATCCCGGCGACGAGCTGCGCGTGCTCGTCGCCTTCGAGCACTCCGTGACCAACGGCCGTGGCGGTCCGGGCGGGCAGCGGCGGGTAGTGTCTCGCCGTTTCGAGTTCGTCGTCGTCTCGCCCGACGGGCGCTGCGACCCGGCCGGTCCGGCGCCATACCTCGACCTCCGGCCGGCGATCGAGGAGGAGTGGGAAGCGATCGTTCCGTTCGGAACGAAGCTCGGCTCGCGCCAGGAGATCGAGGACCGGGCGATGGCGCTGGTGGTGGAGACGTCGGCGGTCGAGCACCTGGCAGCCGTGCGCCAGCACGTGATCCCGCGCTTGGAGAAGGTGCGCGAAGAGGTCCGGCGTCGGCTCGGGCGAGAGATCGAGCACTGGGACGCCCGAGCAAACCAGCTACAGGAGCTGGCCGACGCCGGCCGCCAGCCGAGGATGAACCCCGATCGGGCGCGGGCGCGCGCCGAGGAGCTGGCGGCACGCCGCACCCGCCGCCAGGCGGAGCTCGACGCCGAGATGCAGCTGGCCTCGCAGGCGCCGGTCCTCGCCGGCTTCGCCCTCGTCGCGCCGGGCGGCATGCTCGCCCGCCTCCGCGGTGAGACCCCGGTGCTGTCGCGCGACCCGGCTGCCATCGCCAGGATCCAGCACCGCGCCGAACACGCCGTGCTGGCTGCCGAGCGGGCACTCGGCAACCGGCCCGAGCTGCTGGCGCACAACAACCCCGGCTTCGACATCCGCTCGATCACCCCCGACGGCGGGCTACGGCTGATCGAGGTCAAGGGCCGCGTCGCCGGCGCCGAGACGTTCAGCGTGACGCGCAACGAGATCCTCACCGGGCTCAACGCGCCGGACACGTTCGTGCTCGCGCTCGTCGCCGTCGCCGCCGAAGGGCCCGCCGGCGACGAGGTGCGCTACGTCCGCCAGCCGTTCACCGGCGCCGACGCCCCGTTCTTCGGCACGACCAGCGTGACGTTCGGCTGGCAGGACCTCTGGTCGGCGGGCGCGGTGCCGGCGTGACCAAGCTGATCGAGGTTGCGCTGCCGGTCGAGGCGATCAGCGCCGCGTCTCGTCGGGACAAGGACCGCAAGACCGGGACGATCAAGAACGTCCACAAGTGGTTCGCCCCGATGCCGACGCCGGCGTGGCGAGCGCTGCTGTTCGCCTCACTCGTCGACGATCCCGGCGACGATGTGGCTCGCAAGGAGCTGCTGGCGCTGATCGAGCGGCTGGTCCCCGACCACGGCGGCCCGCCGGCTCAGGCCGACCTCGACGAGGCGAAGCAGCGGATCGCCGAGGCGATGGGCGGCGAGCTGCCGACGGTGTTCGACCCGTTCTGCGGCGGCGGCTCCACGCTCGTCGAGGCACAGCGACTCGGGCTGCCGACGGTTGGCAGCGATCTCAACCCGGTGCCCGTGCTGATCACCCGGGTGCTCACCGAGCTGGTGCCCAGCGTGGCTGGGCGCCCACCGCTGGTCGGTGACCCGGGACGGCTCGGCGGGGTGACCGGCGGCCCGCTCGACGGCCTGTTCGCTGACGTCCGCCACCACGCCGAGCGGGTGCGCGAGCGGGCGTGGGGCGAGGTCGGCCACCTGTACCCGGCGCCGCCCGGCGGTGGCACGGTGGTCGCCTGGCTGTGGGCGCGTACCGTGACGTGCCCGAACCCGGCGTGCCGCGCGGTGGCCCCGCTGGTCAGCTCGTTCTGGCTGAGCAAGCGCAAGGGCGCCCAAACCTGGATCGAGCCCGAGCCCCAAGGCCCCGTCAAACCGGTGACATTCCACGTCCGCACCGGCACGGGTAGCCCGCCACCACCGACGAAGACGGCGCGCGGTGGCACGTTCAGGTGTGTCACGTGCGGGGGCGTTGTGCCCGAGATGCACCTCAAGGCGGAAGGCATGGCGGGCCGCCTCGGCACCCAGCTGATGGCCGCCGCGCTGGATGTCAACGGCCAACGGACGTACGTCGCGCCAAGCTCCATGCACGTGCCGGACGTGGCACGCCCCGACGACGCGCCGGACGTCGAGCTGGCCGACGACAGCCGCGCGTTCTGGTGCCGACTATACGGCGTGATGACCGTCGGCGACATCTTCACCAATCGGCAGCTGACGATGCTGGGCGCGTTCGCCGACGCCGTCGCCGAGAGCGCCGGCTGGGTGCGCGCCGACGGCGGTGATGACGTCTACGCCCGCACGATCGCCTCCATCCTCGGCCTCTGCCTCGGCAAGCTGGCGATGGCGCACTCGACGCAGGGCCGGTGGGCCAGCCCGTCCGCCTCAAGCCACGGTGGGTTCCAGACGGCCTTCAGCCGTCAAGCCCTGCCGATGGTCTGGGATTTCGCGGAGATGAACCCGTTCAGCGAGCGTGGTGGCAGCCCTTGGTCGGGCACGCTCGACTCGATTGTGGGTGGGCTCAAGCGACTTCCGGCAGCCGTTCAGCCGGCGGTTGTTCGGGCGGCTGATGCGCGGACCGCCGGCCAGCGTCTCGACTCGCCGGCGTTCATCGCCACGGATCCGCCGTACTTCGCACAGATCCAGTACGCCGATCTCTCCGACTACTTCTATGTCTGGCACCGGCGGGCGTTGCGCGACGTGCATCCCGATCTCTACGCCACCGTCGCCACCCCCAAGGTCGCCGAGCTGATCGCTGCGCCGTACCGGCACGGCGGGAGCAAGGACGCCGCCACGCAGGCGTTCATCGAGGGCTTCACGGAGACGTTCGCCTCGCTCAAGGCGGCGAGCCGTCCCGACCTGCCGATCCTCATCGTCTACGCCCACCGCCAGGAGGAGAAGGGCGAGTCCGGCGGGGCGACATCCACCGCGTGGGACGCCATCCTGACCGCGGTCCTGCAGGCCGGGCTCACGATCGTCGGGACGTGGCCGATCTGGGCCTCGTCGTCGAACAAGCAGATCGGCCAGGGCACCAACGCGCTGGCCACCTACGTCGTGCTGGTGTGCAGGCCCGCAGCGGCGAACGCCAGGGTCGTCGACCGCCAGGGGTTCCTCGGCGCGCTGCGGGCCGAGCTGCCGCGGGCGATCCAGCATCTCGAGGAGGGGGCGATCTCGGCGGTCGACCTGGGGCAGGCGACGATCGGGCCGGGCATGGCGGTGTTCGCCCGCTACAAGCAGGTCGTCGAAGCGACTGGCGAGCCGATGACGGTCCGCGCCGCGCTGGAGCTGATCAGCCAGGTGCGCGGCGAGGCGCTGGAGCAGTTCGCCGGCGACGTCGATCGCGAGACGCGCTGGGCGATGTCGTGGTTCAAGGACCACCTGTTCGGCGAGGGCAGCTACGACCACGGCGAGAAGCTGCTGAAGACGACCAACACCTCGCTCGACGACCTCACCCGCTCCGGCATCGCCCGCAGCCGAGCGGGCAGGATGTCGCTGATCACCCGCGACGAGCTGCCCGACGGCTGGGATCCCGACCGCGACCGCCACAAGCCGGTGTGGGAGATCACCCAGCACGTCGTCAAGCAGCTGCGGGCCAACGGCGAGGCCGGCGCTGCCGCCGTGCTGGCCAAGGTGCGCGGCGAGGCCGACGCCGTGCGCGAGCTGGCCTACTGGCTGTTCAACGTCTGCGAGCGCTCGCAGCCGGCCGAGGCGCAGGTGTACGACGCCCTCGTCACCTCGTGGCCGGAGATCATGCGCATCGTCGAGGCTGGCGGCCGGTCGGATGGTCAGCTGTTCCCGGCGTGATCGCTCCGTACAGTGACGCGCGGAGGCAGTGTCGGAGGCAGTGATGGACACGTCGGTCATCGAGGAGGTGCGGCTCACCGCGTTCAAGAGCTTCCGTGGCGCGGCGCTGCCGCTCGGCGACCTGACGCTGCTCGTCGGCCGCAACGGCAGCGGCAAGTCGAACGCCCTCGACGGCCTGTGGGTGCT
>JBIOUO010000044.1:0-5065 GCA_044867195.1 Ilumatobacteraceae bacterium | reverse complement strand
GCGTGGTGTCGATCGCCCGCAGGGCGGCCGAGAGCGCGGTATCGGTCACGGCGACGCCCGCGGTGCGGGCGGCGACGTCGGCGGCGACCAGCCCGCTCGCCAAGCGGCCGAGCGCGGCATGCTCGGGGGGGAGGTCGAACAGCGGGCCGGCGTCGGGCGGGCCGGCCCGGCCCGGGGCGATCTCCCACACCACGCGGCCGCTGATCGCGGCGTGGAACAGCTCCCCGATCGGCTGGCCGCTGGCGTCGAACAGCTCGAGCGACTCGTCGAGGTGGTCCGGTAGGAGGAAGCCGGCGACAGGGCTCACCTGGGCGCCGGGGTCGACCTGGTCGACCAGCGCCTCGGTGCCGTCGACGAACGCCGGCGTCGCCGCGCCGACGAGCCGGAACATCCACCGCGCCGGCCGCGGCAGGCGCGGGGTCAGGGCGAGCGCACCCGGCGTGGCTGGCACGTCGTTGCGCACGGCAACGGCGACGCGCCCGAGCTCGGATGTCAGGTCGAGCGTGCGCCCGAACGTGTCGACGAGGCGCAGCCGGCGCAGCGTCACCGACCCGCCGACAAGCGGCAGGGGCGCGGCGGTGGGCGCCGGCGGCACGGGCGTGCCGTCGGTGGTGCGGGTGCGGGTGACGCCGTCGACGGTGGCCGGCACGCCGAGCCACGCCATCCGCAGCCCGTCGAGGGCCGCGGTCTGCAGGTCCAGTTGGTCGGTGGCCGTAGCGATCGCGGCGAGCGCCCGCTCGGTGTCCTCGTCCAGCTCGCCGAGCCCGCCGGTGGCCCGTTCGAGGGCGTCCTCGGCGGCGAGGAAGTCGCCGACCGCGGAGCTCATCGTGCGCGCCGCACCGACCGTCAGCAGCGTGCGCCCGGTGTAGCGCACCGTCGTCGTGGCCGCGGGCAGCCCGGCGGCGTCGGCTAGCGTGAGATCGACGGTCTCCAGCGTCCACCCGTCCAGCGTGATCGACGCCGCCACCTCCGCCTCCCACTCCGCCCACATCGGCACCCACGGCTGCGACCACATCGTCACGCCGAGCGGGTACGGCTCGACGCCCTCGAGCACGGAGTGGTTGAGCAGCTGGTCGTAGATGTCGGCGCGCACGAAGTCCGCCCGCGCAGCCGCACCGAGCACGGTCGTGCGGCCGTCGAACACCGCGGTGGCGCCGTAGCGCAGCGCGGCCTCGGCGTCGAAGCGGCGCACGATCGACCCGCGCGGCAGCCCGTTGCGGGCGGCAGCGACGCCGGCGAGCCACCGCCGGTGGTACGGCGAGCTGACGAACGCCTCCTGGGCGAGCAGCAGCACCTCGTCGGGGATCGCCCCGTTGCCGAGCGTCGGGAGCACGTCGGCGCCGTGGATCACACCCTTCCACTGGCGCTGGGTCTGGTACGGCCAGCGGCACCACATCAGCCCGTCGGCGGAGAAGCGGGCGTCGTTGCCGTAGCGCAGGCTGCGCCGGGCGCCGCGAACGGCGAGCAGCGGGTCGAGCGGGAAGTGGTACCGCGGGGCCTGCTTCTCGACGATGCGCGGCTCGGTGGCGACGGCTGCCTCGGGCGGGACGGCGGCCTCCTCGCGGCTGATGGCGGCCACGATCGACGCCGTCTGCAGCAGCTGGCGGCGATCGCTGAACAGGGCCGTGGCGCGCGCGTCGGACTCGAGGATCGCCCGCTTGCGCTCGTCGACCGTCACCCGCGCCGTGTCGGTGGCCCGCCGCGCCCCACGCCCGGCGGTCCGACTCGTGCGGCTGCGGCCCGACAGCAGGCGGTCGGTCCCCAGTGCACCGCCGGGCAGCGACCCGAACGCCGCGTCGTGCTCGTGCTCCTCGATCGCCACCGCCCCGTCCGGGCCGTCGAGCTCGCGCAGCAGCTGACCGGTGAAGCCGGACAGCACCCGTTCGGTGTCGCGTCGCGACTCCTCGGTCGGCGTAGGCAGCGAGCGCGACACCAGCGCCCCGATCACGTCGTCGTCGTGGGCGCCGAGCGCGAGGTCGACGGCGGACGCGGCCGGGCGGTTGTCGAGCGTGGCCGCGTCGACGCCGACGGCCGGAAGCGGCACGCCGTACACCGAGCCGTGCAGCAGCGCGGCGTGTGGCCACCACGGGCGGAACTGGAACGCCGGCGCACCCTCGACGACGAAGTGCGTCGACGCCGCGGCCTCCAGCGCGGTGATGACCTTGTTCGCCGTCGGGGTCGTGGCCGGTGGCGCGTCAGCGAGCAGCTGCGCGGTCTCCAGGTTGGCGCTGCGCCGGGTGCGGGCGAGTGTGTCGCGCTCGCGCTGGTCGGCGCCGGCGTCCTGCCACTGCGCGGCGGCCGTCCAGCCGAGGGCATGCAGCAACTCGTCGAGGCTGCCGCTGTCGCGCGCCGCGTCGAGCGGGTCGTGGGCGCGGTCCGACCACCAGCCGGCGACGACGTAGGTCGCGGCTCCCTCGACACCGTTCGGGGCCACCGTGGCGAGGTCGTCGAGCGGGTCGTGGAGCGCGAACCGGCCGGTCACCGAGTCGTACGTCGCCGCCCACGCCACGCTGCCGCCGACCGTGCCGGTCAATGCGGCCGGGGCGATCGGTGCGCCGAGCGACGCCGCGGTCGCCGCCGCGGCAGGCCACTCGGCGAGCGCGGTGATCCGCGCCGCGTCGGCCTCGATCACCCACCCGCGGACGGCGGCCGCCGTCGCGCCGACCGGTGCGAGCAGGCGCACGACGACCCAGCGGTCGGGCAGCGGCCGCATGTCGAGACCGGTGCCGTGCGCACCGCTGCCGAGCGTGCCGTGCAGCAGGGCGTCGGGCATCGCCCAGTGCAGGTGCACGCCGGCCGGGCGCGGCGTGCCGGCGTCGAACGGCGGCGGGAAGCCGGGACCCTGCCCGGAGGCGACGCTCACGGCGGAGGGCAGGCGAACCATCGCCTCGGTCGAGCCAGGCGCCACGACGAGCGCCTGGACGTCGATCGGCACGAGCAGCCGCACGTCGCGCGGCAGCCCGGGGTCCCAGGTGGCGATCGCGCCGAGGTCGAGGTCGAGCTTGGTCGCCGCCGTCCAGCGCCGGCTGAACAGCTCCTCGCGCGAGATCTCCGGCATCAGCGGATCACCGCCTCGAACCGGGCCTGGAGGACGTCGAAGCGGACCTGCGGTACGAACACGTCGCGCAGGTCGGCGGTGGGTTCGTTGGCCGGGTCGCCGAACACCTGGCGGAACGGGAACCGCAGCATCTCCAGGGCGAACTCGTTGGCCTCGACCGCGGTGCCGAGGTTCGTCGCCGCCACGTCGACCATCCGCTGGCGCAGCTTGTGGAGGTTGATGACACCCGCCGCGTTGCGCCGGAACGGCACCGTCACCTCGCGCCGGGGGCTGAGGTCGGCGCCGGTGGCGGCGTTGCGGAGGGGAACCGTGCGCGTCGTCGACAGCGGCTCACCGACAGGTCGCAGGGCGCCGAACTGGATGCCCTGGCGGGGCTCCTCGACGTGGACGACGGCGGGCACGCCGTCGAACAGCACGAGCAGGACGGCGGGGGCGAGCCGCTCGAGGCGCAGCACCTTGAGCCGATCCGGGTCGGACTCGGGGATGATGTCGGCGTCCTGCTGGCGGTCGCTGCGATAGGCGCGCACGTGCAGACCCGGCCACCCCGACACGACCTTGGAGCGCATCAGGAACCCGGTGATCGTGCCGCCGTCGCCCTCCAGCCGGGGCTCGCCGTCGGGCCGGCGCAGGACCCGCTCGGCCTCGTCGACCTCGCGGCGGACGATCGGGAACAGCGCCTCGAGCTGGGCGCGGTCGGCGGCGGTGAACGTGCCGACGCTGAGCACGCCCTGGATCAGCGCGTCGGTCCAGTTGCGGTCGAGGTAGAAGAAGCGGATCGACTCCGGCGGGAGCAGCGACGAGTCGGCGACGAGGTAGGAGAACGGGACGCTGTGCAGCAGCCGCAGCTCGGCAAGGGCGCGGCGGATCACGCCCGGCACGACGTGGTCGCCGTCGTCGGGGTCACGCTCGACGAGGTTCTGGACGACGGTCGCCACGGCCTGGAGGTGCAGCTCGTAGATCGCCTCGGCGTTGAACTTGGCGGCGATCACGCGGCGTCCTCCCCATCGGGGTGGCCACAGTCCCAGATGCGAGACCCGGGCCACCCAGATCGTGCGATGAGACTGTGGCCACCCAGTTGGACTCGACGCGCGACGGGAGTCGACCGGCGCGGGGACGCAATCACGGCTCCTCCTCCTCGTCGTCGGCCTGCTGGAACGCCTGCGAGCCGGCGCGCTCGATGAGCGCGTCGAGGGCGTCGGGTACCTCGACGGCCTCGCGGAAGCCTCGCGGCACGATCCGCGTCGGCGTGGCGGTGGCCGAGATCCGCGACAGCTCGGTCTGCAGCGCGCCGTGCAGCCCGGCGACCGAGCGCCCCGCCGGCCCGTCGAACTCGCCGACCGGCGGCGGCGTGGCCGCCAGGGCGTGGGCGAATCCGACTCCCTTGGCCGCCTCACGCAGCGCGCCGAGGTCGAGCCCGAGTCCCGTGGCGACCACCTGGTCGAGCGATCCCTCCAGGGCGATCGGTGCCCCTGGGTCGGCCGCCGGGCGAGCGGGTCCGACCACGTCGTCGGGAGCGACGCCGCCGCGCACCAGGAGCTCGAGCCCGAGCGAGCGGCCGAGCGTGCCGCGCAGCGCGGTGCCGAGGTCGAACACCGTCTGGTCGGACAGCAGCTTGCCGACCGCCGCGGCGCGGGCGGCGCCGAACTGCTCGCCGCGCCAGCGGGTGAGGGCCGAGACGAGCGACGGCTGCGACAGCGCCAGCAGGCGCCCGATCTCGAACGCCGCGGCCTGGCTGACGTCCTCCCGCCCGTCGGGCGTGACCGCGCGCAACTCGTCGCTGATGTGCGCCGGGGGCGCCGTGGCCGGGTCGCGCTCGGTGGGATGGGGGACGAGCGGGCCGCGGAACCACGCCGTGCCGGGATCGCCGCGCCGCGTGGTCTGCGGCAGGGCGATGTGCCCGGTGGCCGCGACCTCGGGCACCGGCGGGCGCGGCGGGTCGCCCGGCTCGGGCTCGTTGGCGTGCTCGCCGTGGCTGTCGAGCACGGTGCCGTACTGGGTGCCGATCAG
>JBIOUO010000043.1:0-3660 GCA_044867195.1 Ilumatobacteraceae bacterium | reverse complement strand
GTCGAGGCGCCGCCCGACAGCGGGCGGAGGGTGGTCGGGATGCGCACGGTCACGGCCATGACCGAAACCCTACCCGTCGAGTCGGGAATTCGTCTCCCCAGCCTCGTCTCGAGGCAACCGGGTGATGAGACCACAGCCACCCAGATGCAGCGTGGCGCATCCCTATGGTGGCCGCGGTGCGCGTGCTGGCGGCGATGGACAAGTTCCGGGGTACGGCCAGCGCGGCGGATGCGGTGCGCGCGGTGGGCGACGCGTGCTGGGAGCTCGGCCACGACGTCGACGCGGTCCCGCTCTCCGACGGCGGCGAGGGCTTGCTCGACGTGCTCGGCGGGCCGAACCGCTCGTCGATCGTCACCGGGCCGCTCGGCGCCCCGGTCGACGCGGCGTGGCGCATCGAGCACGGAACGGCAGTCGTGGAGATGGCACGCGCCAGTGGCCTCACGCTCGTCGGCGGCTCCGGCGGCAACGACCCGCTGGCGGCGTCCACCATCGGCACCGGTGAGCTGATCGACCGGGCGCTCGAGCAGGGCGCGCGGCGAATCATCGTCGGCCTCGGCGGCTCGGCGACCACCGACGGCGGTCTGGGCGCGCTGCACGGGCTGCGGAGCCCGGCCCGGCTACGGACGGTCGAGCTGGAGGTGGCCTGCGACGTGCGGACCCGGTTCGTAGACGCGGCTGCCGTGTTCGCGCCGCAGAAGGGCGCCAGCCCTGCCCAGGTCGCCCTGCTCACAGCGCGGCTCGAGCAGCTCGCACGCCGCTACCGCGAGGACTACGGCGTGGACGTCACCGAGCTCGACGGCGCCGGCGCGGCGGGAGGTCTGGCCGGCGGCCTCGCCGCTGTCGGCGGCCGGCTCGTGGCCGGCTTCGACCTCGTCGCCGAGCACGTCGACCTCGAGCGGCGCATCGCCTCGGCTGACGTGGTCGTCACCGGCGAGGGCCACCTCGACGAGCAGAGCCTGGAGGGCAAGGTCGTCGGCGGCGTCTGCGCGCTCGCCGCCGCGGCCTGCCGGCGGGTGGTCGTCATCGTCGGCGACGCCGAGCCCGACGTCGCCGCCCACTTGGAGTCGGGTCCGGACGTCGAGGTGCTCTCGCTCGTCGAGCTGTTCGGCGACACGCGCCCGTTCACCGAGCCGCGGTGGTGCATCGAGCACGCCGCCCGTACGGCGCTCGACCTGTGATTCCGTCGCGAGTGCTCACCCGTGCTCACCCGTTGGAGGGTTTGCCCCGTTGGAGGGTTTGTTCGGGGGGCCTCCCCGGCGAAACCCTCCAACGGTGGAACCCTCCAACGCTCAGGTGCTTGCCGTCGCGCCGGCGGGCGCGGGCGCGGGAACGGCGCTCGGGTTGAGGTCGGCGAGCGTCTTGCCGGCGGTGTCGGTGCCGAGCATCACGAGCACGGTCGCCGTGCCCAGCCCGGCATCGATCGGCGGCGGCTGGGGCATCTCGGCGACCGCCAGACCACCCATGTCGATGGCGACGGAGTTGGCCACGGCCTGCGCGGCGGCGTCGCCGGCCACGTAGTACACGATCGACGTCGCCAGCTGCTCACCGGTGCTGTTGCCGGCGGTGCCCATCGTGTAGCCGCCGGTCTGCAGCGCCGTCGTCATCGCCCCCGCCGACCCGCCGACACCGCTGGCGTTGGCGACGACCACCGTCGCGCCGGTCGTCACCCGGCCGGCCGTGGTGGGCGTGGCCGCCACCGTCGTCACGCCGCCGACCACCGGCGCAGTCGTGACGGCCGTACCGCCGTCGGTCGGGACCGCGCCGACACCGCCGTTGTCATCGTCGTCGTCGGTGATCGCCCGCAGGATCAGGAAGCCGGCGATGACCGCGACGACGGCGAGGACGATGCTCAGCGTCGAGCCGACCGGCGACCCGCTGTCGCCGACCCGCGGGCTGCGTCGACGCTCGGGCTCGCCCTCGGTCGACCCGTCGGGTACGTCGGTCATGCGTGTGCCCCTCCCTGCCCTGTCCACGTTCGGTCGTCGGCCGCCGTCGGACTCGGCATCGTAGCCGTGGACCGGCGGTTACTCTCACCGTCCGGTGGAGGCGCTGCCGACCCGCCCGTTCCTGATCGGCGTCGCCGGCGGGTCGTCGTCGGGCAAGACGACGGTCGCCGAGCGCCTCGCCGAGCAGGCCGGCGACGTGCGGCTGGCCCTGATCAGGCTCGACTCCTACTACGTCGACCTCGGCGACCGCCCCCTCGCCGAGCGGGAGACGTTCAACTTCGACCACCCCGACGCGTTCGACTGGACGCTGCTCAACGACCACCTCGCCGCACTCGTCGCTGGCGCCGCGGTGCCCAGCCCGATCTACGACTACGTCCAGTACAACCGCAGCGGCAACGTGCGCATCGTGCGCCCGGCAGGCATCGTCGTGGTCGAGGGGATCCTCGTGCTCTGGGAACCGACGCTGCGCGACCTGTTCGACCTCAAGGTGTTCGTCGACACCGAGCCCGACATCCGCCTGATCCGCCGCATCCGCCGCGACGCCAAGGAGCGCGGGCGATCGACCGACAGCGTCATCGAGCAGTACCTGACCACCGTGCGCCCCGCCCACGAGCAGTTCATCGAGCCGAGCAAGCGCTACGCCGACGTGATCATCCCCCAGGGCGGCCTCAACCGGCCGGCACTCGACGTGCTGCTCGCCCGAGTGCGAGAGCTGGCCGTCGGCTAGGCAAGGATTCCACGATGACCGAGACGTACGGAACGATCCTCTGGGAGCGCGAGGGCGGGGTCGGGACGCTGACCATCAACCGCCCCGAGCACTTCAACGGGATGACCAACACCATGCTGCGCGAGACGCACGAGCTGCTGCACCGCGTCGCCGACGACGAGACGCTGGCCGTGATCGTGCTCACGGGGGCCGGCAAAGCGTTCTGCCCCGGTGCAGACCTGAAGCACTACACCTCGGGCGAGGCCTCGGAGCCGATCCAGGAGCACTGGTTCGACGTGCCGGTGATGCTCCACGACATGCCGCAGGTGACGGTCGCCGCGATCAACGGAGCGTGTGCGGGCGCTGGGCTCGGCTGGGCGTGCGCCTGCGACCTGCGCTTCGCCGCCCGCTCGGCGAAGCTGAACACGGCGTTCCTCGACGTCGCCGTGGCCGGCGACATGGGCCTGCCGTGGACGCTGCCGCGGCTCGTCGGCGCCGGCGTCGCCCGCGACCTGTCGCTGTTCCCGCGCAAGCTGACCGCCGACGAGGCGGCGGCGATCGGGCTCGTCAACGCCGCGTTCGACGACGACGCCTTCCGTGACGAGGTGGATGCGCGAGTCGCCCGGCTGGCGGCCGCCGCACCGCTCGCCCGGCGGGGAATGAAGGCCCACTACGTCGCTGCCGAGTCGATGGGCTTCGGCGAGTTCGTCGCCGTCGAGACCAAGGCCCACGGCACGATCACCGCCTCGGCCGACTGCAGCGAGGCGTTCCGGGCGTTCGTCGAGAAGCGCGCCCCGCGGTTCGAGGGACGCTGAGATGCTGCGGCTGCGCCAGATCGCGCTCGTGGCCCGCGACGACGAGGCCGCGGCGGCCGAGCTCGCCGATGTGCTGGGCCTGGCCGTCGCCTACCACGACCCCGGGATCAAGGGCCTCGGGCTGCACAACACGCTGCTCCCGGTCGGCACCCAGCTGCTGGAGATCGTCGCCCCGATCGTCGCGGGGACGACC
>JBIOUO010000042.1:0-10240 GCA_044867195.1 Ilumatobacteraceae bacterium | reverse complement strand
GCAGCCGGTCCTCGATGTCGACCACCGGCACGTCGGCCGGGTCGGCGACTGCTGCACCACTCATCCCTCCACCATACACGTGTTCGCCCACCTGATGCAACACCCGTTCGAGAAATCCTTGTTCGATGCCATATCTGGCACTCATTACACAGATCGCATCCTCGCGGCCACTGCGCCGCTGCCAGCACGCGACGTCCCACACGCGCTGCGGGCGCGGACTGAGCCGCTCCGGCACGTCGGGCATTACGGGACGCCGTTCGCTGACATCCCTCCCCGGACAGCGGACCGGCACGCGCATTCCCGGCCGCGCCCGGAGCGGACCGCGGCCGACACGGCACTTCGTCGATACCTGTCAAGCGGGTGTGCGCGGTCGAGGGCACCCGGTCGCCTCGCCGGCGACGACGAAGTTGCGCGCGAGTGATCGCAGATCGCGATCATCGAGTTGCTGCCAGGGATGCATCCACACGCGGTGGTCCTCGCTTGCGCGCCGGTACTGCGGCGGGAGAGAGTCGCTGCCATGAACCGTGCAGACGAATGGCGAGCCAAGGGCGCCTACTTCTCGTGGAGCCCGAGAGACGAGCCTGCGACCGCCCTCGAGATCTTCCACGTCGAGGTGGGCGATGTCGCAGCGCCGGCGCTCGTGCTGGTCCATGGCTTCCCGACGAGCAGCATCGACTGGATCGGCATCGCCGAGCTGCTCAGCGAGCGCTATCGCGTCTGCGCGTTGGACTTCCCCGGCTACGGGTTCTCGGACAAGCCGCTCGACTGGGGTTACAGCCTGCGGCGTGACGCCGAGCTGCTCGAGGCCCTCGCCGCGCTGGAGGTGCCAACCACCTTGATCTGGGGGCTGTGCGACAAGGTGGCGCCGCCGCGAGTCGCGAGCTACGTCTGGAACCATTACATGATGTTGAAGCCGGGTCGGAACTGCCTGTATTTCCTGCCCGACGCGGATCAGTACCTACAGAACGACCGGCCCGACGCGCTCGTCGAAACCATCCTGCACGCACTCGACGCGCCGCTCAGCACGCCGCCGGGACCGATCGCCCAACGCCCGGCCTCACCCCTGTTAATCGATCGGTCGCGAACGGAGCTACCGCGAGCGGCTGACCTCCTCAAGAAACCGGCCTGAGCCGCGGCTTCTGGGCGTCAGCCTCCCATCGCGACGATCAACGGAGTCGGAGCCGGCTCAGGGACTGATCCTCCGCCATCGCCGCCACCTGGTGCTGCACGCTGGCGACGAGCTCGGGAGCGGTGAAGATCCAGAAGCGATCGTTGCGGATCGCGTCCACGACCATCCGGCCGACATCGTCGGGTTCGGCCCCATCACCGATGGCGCCGACCGACTCGACGGTGTCGCCGGCCCCCGTCGACCGTCGTCGGCTCTCCATGGAGTTGGTCAGGATGGCGGTGTTCACCGCGCCGGGGCACAGGACCGACGTGCGCACGGGCGAGTGGGCCGCCCGTAGCTCTCGTTCGAGCGTTGCCATCAACGCTACGACGCCGTGCTTGGCGACGTTGTAGGCGCCCAGCCGGGGAACCGCCAGCAGACCTGCCATCGACGACGTCGAGTTGATGTGGCCCTCGTCCTCCCGCTCGATGATCGGCAGGAACGTCGAGACCCCATGGATCGGGCCCCACAGGTCGATGTCGAGCGTCCACCGCCAGTCGTCGATCGTCGTGTCGGCGATGCGGGTGAAGTGACCGACGCCTGCGTTGTTGCACAGCACATGCACGGCGCCGAACTCGGCCAGCGTGGCGGCGGCCAACGCCTCGACCTCGTCCAGTCGTGCGACGTCGGTGCGCACGGCGATGGCCTGCGCTCCGCGGTCGCGCAACTCAGCAGCGGCCTGCTCGAGGGGCTCCGCGCGCACGTCGGCCAGCACGACCTTCATCCCAGCAGCGGCGCACGCCCTGGCGATCCCCAGCCCGATCCCCGACGCGGCGCCGGTCACCACGGCCACGCGATCCTCGAGTCGTTGCATCGGCACCCCTTTCCGCGCCCGTTCATAGCATGACGCCACGCAACTGAACCGCTGCCAGCGGGCGACCCGCGACATCACGTCCATGGCGAAGGCACGGCGAGAATGGCGCCATGGGGCACACCACCGACGCCCACGACAACCACCAGCATGACCACGTCGACTGGGCGGCGATGGCGGCCACGCTCAGCGCGTGGGACGAGATCGAGATCGAGCGCAACCGGGCGATCGTCGACTGGCTCGGCGTACGCCCGGGTCAGGTAGCGGTCGATGTGGGCTCGGGAGCTGGTGGTATGGCGGCGGCGCTGCTCGATGCCGTCGGCCCGACGGGCACGGTCGTCATCGTGGACGGCGACGCCGAGCTGCTCACGATCGCCCGGCAACGGCTCGAGCGTCCCGACCACCACCTCGTCGCCGTCCACGCCGACCTCGAGCAGGAGCCGCTGAGCCGCGTCCTCGACCTTCGACCCGTCGATCTCGTCCACGCCCGCGGGGTCGTCCACCATCTCGACGATGAGCTGGCGGCGATCCGCGAGTTCGTGGCCGCGGTGCGGCCGGGAGGGCGCGTGGTCGTGGGCGAAGGCGGGCTCAGTACCCGGTTCCTCCCCGACGACTGTGGGATCGGTGAGCCCGGACTGGAGCAACGCCTGGCGGCGGCGCAGGACGCCTGGTTCTGGAGCGAGGTCCGTCCGGCCGGCGCCACCGTGCGCACCGGTCGGGGATGGAACGTGCTGCTCGCCGACGCGGGACTTGTCGACGTCACGGCGGCGTCGTTCCTGCTCGACCTGCCACCCCCGCTCGAGACCTCCACCCGGCGACTCGTGTGCGCTGTCCTCGCCGGTCATCTGGCCAGGGTCGCTGACAGGGTCGGCAGCGACGATCGACCATCGTTGGCGCGACTGCTCGACGACGACGATCCTCAGGGCATCATGCGTCGTGATGACGTGTTCGTGCTCGGCGCGCGCACCGTCCACGCCGGCACCGTGCCGAGCTGATACGGCGCCCGGCGCGATCGCCGACGGTTGGGCGGCCGTCGCGTCGGATACGCCCCGGCGGGATGACGGGTCGAGGACGTGCTCGCGTGGGGTGCTCGGGGTGGCAGTACCGGGACTGGCGCGGACCGGTGTACCCGCCTCAGCTTCCGCAACGCAGTTGGCTCGGCCACTACGCCACGCTCTTCGACACGGTGGAGGTCAACAGCAGCTTCTACCGGTTGCCCAGTGAGTCAGCGGTGAGCGGGTGGGCGGCCACTGTGCCGGCCGACTTCGTGTTCGCGCTCAAGCTGGGCGCCTTCGGCTCGCACCGCATGAAGCTGCGCGATGCGGCGTCCTGGTTGCCGAACCACATGGTGCGGGTGGAGCTGCTCGGCGACGCGGCGGGACCGACCCTCGTCCAGCTCCCGCCGCGGTGGCACCGCAACGCAGAGCGACTCGACGAGTTCCTGACCGTCGCCCCGGCCACGACGCGGTGGGCCGTCGAGGTGCGTGAGCGGTCGTGGCTGCACGATGAGGTCTTCGACGTGCTGCGGCATCACCACGCCGCGCTGTGCGTGCACGACCTGCTCGAGGATCATCCCTTCCTGCTGACGACCGACTGGACGTACCTTCGCTTCCACGGCCCGAACGCGCTGGAGCAGAAGTACTACGGCGCCTACGGATACCGCCGACTCCGGCGCTGGGCGACACGACTGAACGAGGTGCTCGACTCCGGTCAGGACGTCTACTGCTACTTCAACAACGACTGGGAGGGCCACGCCGTCGCCGACGCCGCCTTGCTCCGGCGGGCACTTGCCCGCCGGATGTCGTGATCACGGTGACCGCGTTCAGGCGTTGGGGTCGATGTTCTGGTTGAGGTGGAAGACGTTGTCCGGGTCCCACGTCCGCTTCAGCGCGACGAGACGCTCCCAGTTCGGGCCGTACGCGGCGCGCACCCGCTCGGGCTCGTCGGCACCCAGGTAGTTGGCATACACCGCGTCGGCCGTGTAGGGCGTCAGCGCATCGAACGTCGAACGGACCCAGGCGATGTTCGCCTCATCCTCGGCCGGCTCGAGCCACTCGCCGGTGATGACCAGGTTGTAGCCGGGCTCGCGGTGGGGGTACGCGGTCGCCGTCGGGTCGATGCGGGTGACCGCGCCGTGGAAATGCTCGATCAGTATCCCGGTCATCGGCGAGGGCACTCGCTCGAACGCGTCAACGAGCACGCCGACGACGTTCTCGGAGAGCTCCTTGAAGAACGCCGACCGCCAGTAGTTGCGGGCGCCCTTCGGGAACGCCGCGTCCAGCAGCGTGTTCATCACCGGGTACGGCAGCGGGCCGATCAGATCGACGGCCGGGGTCCCCACCGTGCGCAGCGGTGCGACGAGCGCCTCGCCGGTAGCCATGTCGCCGCTGTGGCACACCGGCACGGCGACGATCTTGGTGCCGGAGCCGTCGGGCGCGTGGACGAGCCCGAAGAAGCTGACCAGCTCGTCCGGAGGCTCGGCGGTCGCCTCCTGGTACGCGGCGAACACCGGCAGCGCCTCGGACAGCGGGTAGGCAACAATCCCGCCGAGGATCGTGTCGAGCGGATGGGCCTCGAACTCGAGCGTAGCGGCGATGCCGAAGTTGCTGCCGCCGCCACGCAGGCCCCAGAACAGCTCAGGGTCGGTGTCTGCAGTGACCTGGCGCACGTCGCCGTCGGCAGTGACCAACTCGACCGACGTGAGGTTGTCGACGGCCATGCCGAAACGGCTCATCAGCCATCCGACTCCACCGCCGAGCGTCAACCCGGCGACGCCGGTCGTCGAGATCACACCCCCCGTCGTCGCCAGGCCGTGCTGGTGCGTCACCCGGTTGTAGTCGTTCCACGTCGCGCCGCCCTGCACCCGCGCTCGACGCCGGGCCGGGTCGACGTAGCTGCCCCGCATCGGCGCCAGATCGACCATCACGCCGCCGTCGGTGACGGCCTTTCCGGCGACGTTGTGCCCTCCGCCTCGAGCCGAGATCTCGAGCCCCGCGGCCCGCGCGAAGCGCACGGCGTCGGCGACGTCGGCCGTGTTGGCGCACCTGGCGATCAGTGCCGGCCGCTTGTCGATCAGACCGTTGTGGACAGCCCGCGCCCCGTCGTAGCCGGCGTCATCGGGCTCGACGACTTCCCCCGAGAACTGGGCGCGGAGCCCGTCGACGGCGTCGCGCGACAGCATGAGACTCATGATCCCCTCCTCGTCCGCCCACCGGGCCCGCCCGGCGGCCGGTGTTGACCATACGCCTTCTGGGCGCGCGGCGACAGCCTCAGAGTCCGAGACCTTGACGGCCCAGGACCCGAATCGAAGCCGTGGCCACCCGGTTGGACATGGGCACTTCGATTCCTCAGACGCGAGGCAGTACGTCGTCGGTGAAGCGGACGAACGACTCGTGGGAGAGCGGGGCGATCATCAAGTACCCCAGTCGCATCTCGTCGGCCAGCCGGGCGAGCTCGTCACGCACGCGCGCAGCCGATCCCCACACGATGCGGTCGCGGACGTAGGCGTCCGCTCTGGCCGCGGCGTCGTCGTCGGACCAGCCCATGCTGCCGGCACCGGCGTCGTGGGCATAGGCCGCGATCGTCCACTCGGCCCCGGCGCGGGCGACGCGCTTGGCCTCCTCGTCGGTGCCGGCAACGGCGACGAGGCGGGCCATCGGCGTCTCCGTGGGGGCATCGAACCCGCACCCGGTGAGCTCCTCGACATACCGGTCGTACTTGGCCCCGATCTCGGCGAACGAAGCGTGTGGGTCCATCAGGATCTGATGACCCATCGACGCCGCCCAGCCGATCGCTTCCGGTGAGGTGGCGGCAACCCACGTGGGTGGATGCGGCTGCTGCGCCGGCTTGGGCAGTACCTCGACGTCGTCGAAGTCCCAGTACTTGCCATGGAACGTGAGGCGGTCGCTGGTCCAAGCGGAGAGCACGACCTCCACCGCTTCGCGGAAGCGAGGCGCCGTCTCGTCGAGCGGCACGCCGAAGGCCCGGAACTCGGCCGGCTCGAAGCCACGCCCGGCACCCCAGTTCAGCCGTCCCCCGCTGAGCACATCGAGCAGCGCCAGCTCCTCGGCGAGCCGCAACGGGTGGTACAGCGCGGCCAGCGACACGGCCGTCCCGATGCGCAGGCGCGTCGTGCGGTGCGCCGCCTCGAGGGCCATCAGGTGGACCGACGGGCACACGCTGTAGGTCGTGAAGTGATGCTCGGCCAGCCACACCGCGTCGTAACCGGCTGCGTCCATGACGACGATCCGATCCAATGCCCGGGCGTAGACCTCGGACAACGGAACCCGGCGCTCGGGCCAGCTGAAGAACTGCAACACCCCGACCTTCACCGCGGCGACCGTAGACCGTGACGGCCGAACTGGCGCACTCGGTCGCTGTGGTCCGCGAGCGCCGCCGATACGGGCGTCCTGCGCGGACCGAGCCGAGGCGTCAGGGCGATCGTCTCAGGGATTCCCGGTCGACAGGTCGTGACCTGTCGTCGTCGTTGTCCTCGCCAACGGGCGTCGCGGTGGCAGTTGGCGCCGCCGGCGCGGCGGGCGTGTCGCCGAAGCGGGCGATCACCTCGTCGCAGACCGCCACGGCCTCCGTGGCGCGGTCGAGTTGGCCGAGCGTGATCGCCTTGTTGACCAGCGCCTTGGCGACCTGCTCGCGCAGTACGGCGTCGGGGGCATCGCCGAACCGATCGACGATCTCGTCGTAGACGACCACGGCCTCAGCCGACCGGTCGAGGTGGCCGAGCCAGAACGCCTTGTTGGCCAGCGCCTTGGCGACCTGCTCGCGAACAGCGGGCTCGGGCGCATCGCCGAACCGGGCGACGATCTCGTCGCAGACGGCCACCGCCTCGGCCGACCGGTCGAGGTGGCCGAGCCGGAAGCCCTTGTTGGCCAGCGCCTTGGCGACCTGCTCGCGAACGGCGGGCTCGGGCGCGTCGCCGAACCGAGTGACGATCTCGTCGTAGACGGCAAGCTGCTCGGCAATGCGATTGAACTGACCCAGCGTGATCGCCTTGTTCACCAGCGCCCGTACCACTTGCTCACGCAGAGCTGGCTCCGGCGCATCGCCGAAGCGAGCCACCACCTCGTCGTAGACGGCCACCGCCTCGGCCGACCGGTCGAGCTGACCGAGCATCATCGCCTTGTTGACCAGCGCCTTGAGAACCTGCTCGCGAACGACGGTCTCAGGTGCCTCGCCGGGCCGCGCCACGACACGATCGTAGACGGCCACCGCCGAGCCCGCTCGACGGACCTGACCCGGCGCGGCTGGTGACTAGTCCGCCTCGAGGAACGCCGCCCACGAGCGCCGACCGACCACGCCGTCGTCGTCGAGGCGGTGCAGCCGCTGCAGGCGGCGCACCGCGGCTTGCGTTCGGGGGCCGTAATCACCGTCGACGGCGCCGATGTCGAGCACGGGGTCACCAGCCGAGGCGTGGCGGCCCAGGGCGAGCATCGGCAGCAGCTTCACGTCGCGGTTGCCGTGCAGCTCTGCGCGCTGATCCGGGTGGAGCAGCGTCTTGCCCGTCGGGATCGTGAACCGCTCGACCGCCGGCGGTCGGGGCGGCGCGTCCGGGAAAGGCTCCTTGGGATCGCGCTCGAAGCCGGCCTGCTGCTCGGCGAACGACCGCCAGCCGGTGCCGACGCCGAGCGGGACGCGCTCCGCGGCCGCAGCCATCATCGCGGCCGCCCGTCGTTGGAACTCGGGGTGCAGGTTGCGCCACGTCGCCCGCTGCTGGAGTTGCTCGAACGTCAGCCTCTGGCCGAGCCCTGCACCCCGTGCTCGTCGGGGGTGTAGCCGAACGGGAACGCGATCGTGTGGTTCAGCGTGCTCGTCGTCGCCATCACGATGTGTACGGCTGGCCACCGCCGTCCGGTTCCCTCGCCCGTCGGGTCAAGCTCGGTTGACTGGTCGTAAAAAGGTAGAAAGGTGTAGACTGCGTGGTATGGCGCTCAATATCAAGAACCCGGAAGTCGAGCGTCTCGCCGAGGAAGTCGCCCGACTGACCGGCGAGAGTAAGACCGAGGCCGTCCGACGCGCCCTGTCCGAGCGCAAGCAGCGACTGGTCCATCGCGTCGACCCCACCGATCGGGAGGGGCGGATCAGTCGGTTCCTCGAGCGCGAAGTTTGGCCGCTTGTGCCGACGGACGAGGTGGGTCGCCGCCTGACACACGACGAGGAAGATGCGATCCTCGGCTACGGACCAGACGGCGCGTGATCGTCGACACATCCGCGCTCGTCGCCATCGTGCTGCGCGAGCCGGGTCACGAGACGCTGCTGGCCAAGCTTGCCGCGCCGACAACGGTGGCCGGAATCGGCACGCCGACAGTCGCCGAGCTGGGCATCGTGCTGTCGGCGCGCTTGGGGATCGATGCGCGGGCCCTGGTCGCCGAACTGCTCGACCGGCTCGACGTCACGGAGGTCCCGTTCGGCGAGGCCCACTGGCGCGAGGCCGTCGACGCCTACTGGCGATTCGGACGTGGCCGACATCCCGCGTCGCTCAACTTCGGCGACTGCCTCACGTACGCCGTCGCTCGACTGGCCAACGAACCGTTGCTCTACGTCGGAGGGGATTTCGCAGCCACCGATCTCGCCGCACCTTGACGCGAAGCGCCACCAGATGCGGTCAATCCATTCCACTTGATCTATCAATACCAATTGATGTAGTGTCGAACATGTGGGTCGATCGGAGACCGTCCAGCACCTGCCCCCTCCAGCGTTCTTGCAGCTCGCCGGGCACCCACTTCGGTGGCGGCTGCTGAGTGAGCTCGGTCGCAGCGACCGCATGGTGCACGAGCTGACAGGCCTGGTCGGTGAGCCCCAGAACCTGGTCTCCTACCATCTCGGCAAGCTCCGCGATGCCAAGCTCGTCGTCACTCGGCGCAGCTCGGCCGACCGCCGCGACGCGTACTACACCGTCGATCTCGCCCGCATCCGCTCGCTGCTGGCCGCCACCGGCGCCGCCCTGCATCCCGGGCTCCGTCTCACCCCCCCGCCCCCTGCTGCGCAGCGGGGAGCGACGAGGGCGCGGGTGCTGTTCCTCTGCACGGGCAACAGCGCCCGCTCCCAGATGGCTGAAGCGCTCGCCCGCGTGCGGTCTGGTGGAGCGGTCGAGGCGGACAGCGCAGGCAGCCACCCCAAACCGCTGCACCCCAACGTCGTGCGGGTCATGCGAGACGAGCACGGCATCGATCTCACCGCGCACCGCTCGAAGCACCTCAGCGTGTTCGCCCAGCAACGCTTCGATCTGGTGATCAGCCTGTGCGACCGGGTGCGTGAGATCTGTCCCGAGTTCCCCGGCCAGCCCGAGACCATCCACTGGAGCATCGCCGACCCCTCCGCCGTCTCCGACGACGACGAGGACAGCTACCCGGCGTTCCAGCAGACGGCCGCTGAGCTGGACACCCGCATCGGGTTCCTGGTCACCGCCCTCGCCTCCGACCCGACCCTGCCCCGACGACAAAGGAGGAGCGATGACTGAACAGGACCAGATGGTGAGCGTCCGCTACATGGTCGACGACGTCCAAGCGTCCGTCGACTTCTACACCAAGCACCTCGGCTTTGAGGTACGCACGAACTTCGCCCCGGCGTTCGCCGACGTCACCCGCGGCAACCTGCGGCTGCTGCTCAGCGGCCCGACCAGCTCCGCCGGACGCCCCATGCCCGACGGTGACAAGCCGGGCCCAGGAGGCTGGAACCGCATCCACTTCATCGTCGATGACATCAACGCTGAGGTCGATGGCCTCCGACAGGCTGGACTCCAGTTCCGCAACGACATCGTGACCGGCCCGGGTGGCTCGCAGATCCTGCTCGAGGACCCCTCCGGCAACGTGATCGAGCTGTTCCAGCCCGCCGGCACCTGATCCGCGTCCGCAGGACGCCACGGTCCCCGGCTGTCATTCGACCGGATCGGCCGCGGCCGGCTCCGGTCCGCAGCACCGCTTGTACTTGCGGCCCGAGCCGCACCAGCAGGGGTCATTGCGTCGGGGCGGCCACGCGACGGTGCGGCCCTGCCGGTGAATGCGGACGGCGAGCTCGGCGCGTGCTTCGGCGCTGCCGGCTCGGTCGCCGGCGTCGTCGTCGAGCTCGGCGACGGTGAGCGGGGCGATGCTCACTCGATGGCCGGGCAGGCCCTTGGCGAGCCACTTCAAGCGGCCCCTCGATGCGCCGGCTGTAGGCGGCGTGGTCGGCGGGCAGGTAGTCGGTGAGATCGGGCCAGCGTTGCAGCGCGAGCGGCCATTGCTCGGCCGGGAACCAGGCCAGCGCAA
>JBIOUO010000041.1:0-3321 GCA_044867195.1 Ilumatobacteraceae bacterium | reverse complement strand
ACCACGAGGGCGCCGGCGACGACGGAGCCGACAACGGCGGAGCTGACGACTGACGGGGCTGTTGACTGACGGCCGGCGGCGTCGATCTGGGCGCGATTCGTGCCAGATCACGTTCTGGGCGCGCACGCTGCCAACTGTCGGCAGGTTACGCGCCCAGTTCGGACCGGAGGCTCGTGGGCGCGCACGGTGCAAGGCGAGCGGAAGGCGGCGATTGGTGCGTGCCGAAGCGCCGTCAGCCGAGCTCGTCGAGCAGCCGCGACGCGGTCGCGGCCAGCAGCGGCAGGCGGTCGGCGATCGTCGCCATACGCGGATCGGTGCTCTCGCCCCGCTCCCAGCGGCGGTAGAGCTGCTGCACGACGACGCCGGTCTTCCACTGCGCGAAGGCCTCGTACCAGCGGGCCGCGGACGTGTCGATGCCCGTGCGCTTGCCGTAGCGGGCGGTGATCTCGGCACGTGTCGGCAGGCCCATCTCGATCAGCCCGGTGTGGCTGACCCGACCGGCGTTGGGGGGGTCGGACGGGTCCGGCCAGTAGTTGAGCAGCGTTCCCAGGTCGACCAGCGGCTCGCCGAGTGTCGTCATGTCCCAGTCGAAGATCGACTGCACGCGGTCCGGGTCATGCGGGTCGAACTGGCAGTTGTCGAGCTTGAGGTCGTTGTGGACGAACGACACCCGCGTCGGCGTCGGCATGGTCGACGCCAAGCGCTCGGGCACGGCATCCATCTCCGGCGGGCCGTCGGCCGGGCGCACCAGATCCCATCGCTGCCGCCAGCCGGCGACCTGGCGCTCGACGAACCCCTCCGGCCGCCCGAGCATCGACAGATCGGCGGCGGCGGGATCGAGCAGGTGCAGCTCCGCCATCGCATCGACGAGGGCGAACGACACCCGCCGGGCGACGTCGGCCTGGTGGGCCATCGAGGCCGGCACACCGTCACGGATCACCACGCCGTGGCGGCGCTCCATGACCACGAAGTCGGCGCCGATGAGGTCGTGGTCGTCGCAGAACAGGTAGGCGCGCGGGGCACGGTCGTAGATCCGCCAGAGCTTGGAGAGGACCTTGTACTCCCGCTTCATGTCGTGCGCGCCGGGCGCCACCACGCCGAACGGCGGTCGCCGCAGGACGAGCTCGGTCGCGCCGAACCGGAGCAGGTAGGTCAGGTTGGCGGCGCCATTCGGGAACTGCAGCGGCTCGAACTCGCGGTCCAGCTCGGGGAGCTGGGCGCGCAGGTACCGTTCGAGCGACTCCCAGTCCAGCTGCTCACCAGGTCGGACCGGCGCCACCTCCGGGGGCTCCTCGACCGCGTGCGCCTGGCCGGCCGCGTGCGCACCCATCGCCTCGATCGCCTCGTTCGCCTCGTTGGCCTCGTTCACCTCGTTCATGCGATCTCCGGCTGCACGGCGTTGCGGACGCGGACGCCGCCCGCGTCCGCCGAGACATCGGCTGAGTCGGGTAGCGGCAGCGGCCCGATCTCCACCGCCTCCCCGTCCTCGTCGCGGGCGTCGATGGCGACGAGCAGGTCGGCGCCGTCGGCGCGCACGCGCAGCGTCGTCTCCTCGGCCACCCTCACAGCCCGCGCGATCAACTCCTGAGCCGTCCGCAGGGCGAGCACGGAACCCGCTGTCGTGATCCCTGGCGGCAGCTCGGCGTCCAGCTCGACGACCGCCCCGACCTCCTCGCGTGCCGCGTCGAGCTCCACCTGCAACGCCTCGCGCAACGGGTCGACGGCCCCGTCGAAGACCGACGTGCTCTGCGGGCCGACGGCCACGCTGTGACGCCAGGTCCGCTCGCTGCGCGCCTGCTCGAGCGCCCACAGCAGCTCCGCGTCGAGGCCGGCGCGCGCTGCCAGCTGGTGCGCGCGCGCCTCGGCGTCGTCGGTCCTTGTCGTGGCCTCCTCGGCCTCGGCGCGCGCTGCATCCCGCTCGTCGACGGTTGTCGCCAGGTCGGCCCTGGCGGCCGCCAGCTCGGTCCTCGCCGCCGCCAGGTCAGACGCGGTCCGCTCCAGCTCGGCGGCGGTCGCCGCGGCCAGCGATCGCTGGGCGACGAGTCGTGATCGCAGCACCAGCGCGGCGGCGACGGCCGCCACTGCCACGATGGCAAGCGCCACGACGACCACGGTCACCTCCGCGACCCTAGTGAGACCTCACGTCTGGAGGTCGAGCACGTCGTCGGCCAGCTGGGCCAGCGTCGCCCGCCAGTCGGCGGGAGGCGCCGCCGGACGGACCACGAGCTTGGAGAACCCGGCATCGACCCAGCCGGCGATCTGCTCCCGCAGCGGCGGCAGGCTGCCGCCCGGCGCGAACGTCAGGTTGGTGCCGAAGTGCTCCGGAGAGATCTGCCGGCCAGCGTCGGCCGCAGCGTCCTCGATGACGGCTTTGGCGGCGAGCGCCTCGCCAACCGTCATCCGGGCGGCCAGCCACCCGTCGCCGAGGCGACCGGCGCGTACGAGCGACCGATGCGCCCGGCCGCCGAGCCACACTTCGAGCGGTTGCTGCTGCGGCAGGCGGTCGAGCAGCAACCCGTCGACCTCGCCGCCGGACCACCACGTGCGCATGGCGGGAAGGTGCTCGTCGAACCAGCCGTTCCGATCGCCGCCGTCCACGCCCTGGGCGCGGCGCTCCGCCGGCTCGTCGAGCCCGGCGACGAATGTCAGCAGCAGGCGGCCGCCGCACAGCCGGTCGAGCTGGGCGAGCGAGCGGGCCAGCAGGTACGGGTTGCGGCCGGGCGCGACGAGATGCGTGCCGAGCTTCAGCCGTTGCACGTGGGCGGCGGCGAACGCCAGGCCGATCAGCGGGTCGATGCCCCCGCGCAGGAACGTCTCAGGAAGCCAGATCGAGTCGAAGCCGAGCCCGTCGAGGTCGTCGAGCACGGCACCCAAGCGCTCCGGCGCGAGGTCGCCGACCGCGACACCGATGCGCACCTTCACCCGCTGATGGCTACCACTTCCGGCCTAACGTCGGCTCGATGGTCACCGTCGAGGACGTGCGTGCGTTCGCCTCGACGCTGCCTCGTACCGCCGAGGCGCTGGTGCGCGATCGGGTCAAGTTCCGCGTCGGCCGGATCGTCTACCTCGCATTCTCCCGCGACGAGACGTTGATGGGTTTCGCCTTCCCCCGTGAGGAGCGGGACGCGTTGATCGCGTCCGAGCCGGACAAGTTCCTCCTGCCGAAGCCGTCCGATCTCCGCTACCAGTGGGTCGTCGTGCGGCTGGCGGCCATCGACGTCGAGGAGATGCGCGAGCTCGTCCTCGACGCGTGGCGGATGGTGGTCCCCAAGAAGCTCGCCGCCTCCGTCGAGTCGGGCGCCGCGGCCGAAGGGGTGGAGC
>JBIOUO010000040.1:0-10111 GCA_044867195.1 Ilumatobacteraceae bacterium | reverse complement strand
TTCCTCACGCCGACGCTGCTGCGGAGCGTCTTCCCCCACGGGTTCGATCCGCTGGAGCCCATTCGGCGCACGGATCTGCGCTCTCGGGTCAACGATCTCACCGCCGATCCGGCGGATCGGGCCGCGTTCCGCACCTGGATGCTCGGCGACCTCCTCGGCTGGGACGACCAGCTCGTCGCCGGCTCCGACATCTCGTCGCGGCTGTCGGTGACCGTGCCCGAGCACGGGGTGACGTTTGCGGGCCGGACCTCGGCTTGCAGGATGCCGACGATCCCAACCGCTTGCGGCTCGGCGTGTTCACCTGGCCGCCCGGCACCGCGCTGGCCCGCCGTCCGGACGCGTCGGTGGTCGCCGACTCGTGGGCCGCCAGCCCGCGGGAGCGGGCCGAGAAGTGGTGCCGCGAGGCCGGCGTGCCGCTCGCTTTGGTCACCGACGACGACACGTGGATGGTGGTGTGGGCGCCGCGTGGCGGACCCAGCGCCAGCTGCTGGTGGCGGCTCGCCGACCGGTGGCCCGATCCGGCTCGCACGGAGGCCGCCCGCTCGGTCCTCGAGGCCGAAGGCATCGAGTTCGACGGCACGGGCCGGGCCAACCCGGCCCAGCGCCTGGCTGCCGAAGAGCTGGCGTTGATCGCTGGGCTGGACACCGAAGAAGAACTGGAGCCCGGCGACGAGGACGATGCGCCGCTTGACGGCCGAGCTGCACGGTTCCTGGCACAGGTCACCGACTTCCAGTCGCCAGAGACGCTCGACGGCCTGAGGGTCGTGCTCAACGCATGGACCGACATCGGCGGCGAGCTCGACTATGGCGCCAGCGAGGAGACGTCCTGCTTCCTGATGCCGGCCATCGGAGTTCGACCACCGTGGCCATTCACCATTTATCCGAGCGGCAAGGTGGAGGTTGTGTTCCAGCACATGGCGTCACGCCCACCGTTCGACGACGTCGAGATGCGTGAAGAGCTCCGGCGGCGGCTCGATGCCATCGAGGGCATCGACCTGCCCGCGTCGAAGATCGGGCTACGTCCGGGGTTCCCGCTCGAAGTCCTCCGGTACGAAGTTCGGCGCGACGCGATCATCGAGGCGCTGGCCTGGTTCTTGGCGACCTTGCAGGCCGCGGACACCACAACGCTCGCGACCTCGTGACGGGCAGCCCGGGGCGATCGGCCAGAATCCGATCGATGGTCACCACACCCGGCACCGTGTCCGCTGAGGCGCTGGCGTCGGTGTGCGAGACCGTGCGCGCCCATGCCGAGGACATCGAGGCGCTTCGCCGCCTCCCGGACGATGTCGTCACCGCGCTGCGCGGCTCAGGCGTGCACCGCCTGGCCATCCCGGTTGAGCTCGGGGGCATGGAGGCGCGGTTGGTCGACACCGTCGACGTCATCGAGGCCATCTCGGCGGTCGACGGCAGCGCCGGCTGGTGCGCGGCGATCGGCGCCGGCAGCAACGTGTTCGCCGGCTACCTGCCCGAGGCGGCGGCACGAGAGGTCTTCGCCGACCCCGACCAGGGGAATGCCACGATGTTCGCGCCGACCGGCACGGTCACGGTCGGCGGCGGCGATCGCGATACGGCCGCAGTTGGCCGCCTCGTGGGCAGGTGGGCGTTCACCAGCAACTGCCTCCACAGCGCGTGGGCCGGGCTCGGGGCGTTCGTCCGCCACCGCGATGTCGCCGAGCCGGTGCCACGCGTCGTCTTCGTGCCGCTCGCCAAGTTGACGATCGAGGACACGTGGAACGCCAAGGGGCTGTGCGGCACGGGCAGTCACCACGTGCGCGCCGACGACGTTCCCGTCGACCTCCTCCACTCGTGCCGGTTCTCGGATCCAGCGTGGCCGGCCGGCACGGTGTGGCGGCTGCCGATCTACACGCTTCTCATCCCTGTCCTCGCCGCCGTTCCGCTGGGAATCGCCCGCGGCGCCGTCGACGACGTCCTGCGCATCGCCTGTGAGGGGCGCGAGGCACGCCGCGGCCAACTGCACGACGACCCGATCTCGATGAGCGAGCTGGCGGTCGCCGACACCGACCTGCGGGCGATCCGCGCCGCGCTGGTCACCGCGCTCGACGAAGCCCACGACCGGGCCGCCCGCGGCGATCCCGTCGACCGTCCCCTGCAAGCGCGGATCCTGCTCGCATCGATGCGCGCCTGCGACGTCGCCGTCGAGGTCACATCGGTGGCCCACGCCCTCGCCGGCGCGGCCGCCGTGTACGGCGGGCACCGCCTGCTGCGCGCGCTGCTCGACATCCAGACCGCTCGCCAGCACCTGCTGTTCGGGCACCAGCACCGCCCGGCGATCGCCGCCGCCCTGGCCGGACGCGACGTGAGCTACCCACCGTTCCTCATGTGACGCCACAGGGCGTGGGTCGCTTCGGGGGCGAGCCAAGATGGCGACCATGACCCGTACGCGCATCGGCCTCCAGATCCCGAACTTCACCTACCCCGGCGTCGCGCCGGACGAGCTGTTCGAGCGCGTCGCCGCCCAGGCCGTCGCCGCCGAGCAGGCCGGCTTCGACACCGTGTTCGTGATGGACCACTTCTTCCAGCTGCCGATGCTCGGCCCACCGGACCAGGAGATGTTCGAGTCGTACACGCTGCTCGGCGCGCTCGCCGGGCGCACCAAGCGAGTGCGCCTGGGCACGCTCGTCACCGGTGTCACCTACCGCCACCCGGCCCACCTCGCCAAGGCGGTGACGGCTCTCGACGTCATCTCCGCCGGCCGGGCGCTGCTTGGCATCGGCGCCGCCTGGTTCGAGCTCGAGCACAACTCGCTCGGCTTCGAGTTCCCGCCGCTCAAGGTCCGCTACGAGCACCTGGTCGATGCGCTGGAGATCTGCCGCGGCATGTTCACCCAGCAATCGACCACGTACCGCGGCACCCACCACAGCGTGGAGAACGCGTTCAACTCGCCGGCGCCGATCAACGGCTCGATCCCGATCATGATCGGCGGGCAGGGCGAGCGACGGACGTTTCGCCTCGCCGCCGAGTACGCTGACGAGCTGAACACGACGGCGTCGTTCGCCGACCTGCCGCGCAAGCTCGACGCGCTCGCCGGGCACCTCGCCGACGTCGGCCGCGAGCGCAGCAACATCACGGTGACCCCGCTGACGACGCTCGTCGTCGCGCCGACGCACGATGCGGCGCGAGCCCAACTCGACGCCCGACTGCAGGCCAGCGGCCTCGACCTGGCGACCGTGGAGGCTGATCCAGCGATGTCGGCGATGCTGCTCGGACGGATGGTGTGGGGCGACCCCGACGAGGTGGTCGCTCGCGTCCAGGACGTCATGGCGCTCGGGCTCGACGGCATGGTCGTCAACCTCCTCGGGTCGCCCGGCGACCCTGACACGGTCGCCCTCGCCGGCGAGACGCTGGCCAAGGCGCTGTCGTGACGTGAGGCGACGGTTCCGCCAGGTCGACGTGTTCGCCGGCCGGCCATACGCCGGCAACCCGGTCGCAGTCGTCCTCGACGGCGACGGCATCGACGACGCGACGATGCTCCGGATCGCCCGCTGGACGAACCTCTCCGAGACGACGTTCGTGCTCGCGCCGAGCGCGCCGGGCGCCGACTATCGCGTCCGGATCCTCACGCCCGCCGGTGAGCTGCCGTTCGCCGGGCACCCGACGCTCGGCACCTGCCACGCGTGGGCCGAGGCCGGCGGCGAGGCCGCGGATGCGGACGAGATCGTGCAGGAGTGCGGAGCCGGGCTGATCCCCGTGCGCCGACTGGGCGGACGTCTGGCGTTCGCCGGCCCGCCGCTCGTGCGGTCCGGATCGGCCGATGAGGACCTCGCGGCGATGCTGGCGTCGATCGTCGGCGTCGAGCCGGCGGCGGTCGCTGCCGCGGAGTGGGTCGACAACGGGCCGGGTTGGGTGGCCCTCCTGCTCGACGATGTCGAAGCGCTGCGGGCGGCCCGTCCAGGTGCCGTGGACGCGGCGTTGGACCACAAGATCGGGCTGGTCGCGATGGCCCCGCCCGGCAGCACGCATGCCGTCGAGGTGCGCGCGTTCTTCCCAGTCGACGGGATGCTCGTCGAGGATCCGGTGACCGGCAGCCTCAACGCATCAGTGGCCCAGTGGCTGCTCGCCACCGACCGGATCACGGCGCCGTACGTCGCCCGCCAGGGCGCCGCGCTCGGACGGTCAGGCGAGGTCCACATCAGCACCGATGCCGACGGCAAGGTGTGGGTCGCCGGCGCCACCCACACGTGCGTCGAGGGCTGGATCGCCGTGTGAGTGCCAATCCCTCACGTTGCGACGCGCCACCGCGCGCCACTCATTCGCACAGGTAGCTTCACGGCACAGTGACGGAGCCGAGGGAACTCCTGGATGATGAGCCTCTGACCCAGTACGGCGACTCGGCCGACAACCGGCCGTTTCGGAATCGACCCCGGTTCGGCACAGAGGAAGATGTGTCGCTTTTCGTCGGCAGGCTCACCGCGTACGAGGCCGCCAGGCGGGTGCGAGGTCGCCGCCGAGCGGAAACCCGAACCTCCCATGTGGTGAGACACACGTATGTGGGCACGCTTCGACGGGCCGGCTTCGTCGTTGAGAACACGCCCAGGGGCATCCGGATCACGTGTCGGTCACGAAGCCGGGAGGTGTGCCATGGGACAACCTCACGGCGCGCGTGTTCGACGCGTGCTTCAATGTGTCATGAGATCAGGAGCGGCAGAGAGGAGGTGTGGGTAGATGTCTGACCACATCGAGTTCGGCCTACACGACCTGCCCTGGCAGCCCTGCACTCCGAGCCTGTGCACACTTTGCGCTCCTACGACGGCCCCCAAGCCGGGGTGATTGAGCAACACGGCGTTAGGTACCTGTTCCAGGCGTTGTTCGATCTGCCAAGTGGACTCGGGGTGTGGATCTGCACGTGGATTAGTGAGGACGAGGCCAAGGCCCTGGCGGCCGCCGCCGACCCAGACGACGCCGACAACTTGGCCAACGCCATCGCCGACGAGCGAACCGGTCAGCTTGCCGTGGTCATCGGCGGCCGGGTCGCTCAGGTCACCGAGACAGCCGGGACAGGCCGCGAGGCGCTGACGACCGCGATGAGAGCTCTAACGGAACTCATGGCGGAACAGACGCGCGGCTTTGACGAGATCGCGCATCTGGTTCCGGCCTGATCGTCAGCGCCTCCACGGCCCGCGATGGCGACCGTTCCGTCGCCGGTACTCCTGGGACGGCATCACCACCGAGAGAGTGATCGCCGTCCCGACGCGCCGCCGGTCGTAGCAGCCCGTCAGAGCCACCAGGTTCCCGACGAACCGAGGTCGGGGGGTTCGCGCAACAGCTTGCGCAAGGCGACGACCAGGTTGCCGGGGTAGGCGCGGGTCGCTCGGTTGAACCGCTTTGGGCTCGTGAACACCAAGCCCGGGTGGGCACGACCCTCCACGACCCACAGGGCCGCGATCGCGGCGAAATCGACGACGTTCTCCGTCACGACCACGAAGCCCTCGCCGGCCGCGTACGCGAGCAGATCCTCGTCGGCGGCCCCACGAAGCCCGGCAGCCGCGGCGACCGCGACGACGTCGTGCCCCTCAGCTCGCAGACCCTCCGCAACGGCGGGCGCGTGCATCTCGTCGAGCAGCAACTTCACCGTTCGAGCAATGCCCGCTGCCGCCGCCACGCCGCCTCCAACTCGTCGGCACGACGCGTCCGATCAGCGAGCTGGGCGTCGACCTCCTCGGTGAAGTCGGCGTAGTACGCCAGCGCGGCCTCGACCAACGCCAACGGCACGCCCAGCAACTCCGCCACACGCCCTCGCCGCTCATCGGCGGGAACGTCACCACCGACTAACGCGCCGATGACGTCCGCGACCTCGGGACCGCCTATCAACACCGGGCGACGACCGCCCGGACCGGGCCGAAAGATCACCATCGGATGCGCCTCCGACCGCAGGCCTTCATCGATGAGCCGTTCGGCCAACGTCGACAACGCGACGTGGTGGCGACGCGCCGCGTCCCGGAGCCGCTGATGTACGGGCTCGTCCGAGAAGCGGATCGAGACGACACTCATGACGACAGTGTAGTCATCTGTCGTCGCCGGCCGCCGATCCGTCGAGCGTCGACCTGCGAGGGCACGAGCCGCCGGTCTCACAACCCCGTGACGACCGCTCGCGGAACCATGGTTAATGCTGGTTAATGCGCTGGTTGATGCGGGTAGCCGGGATCGGACGGCCAGTTCGGTTGGAACATGTGCCACTGGTCCGGCGCACGGCGGATCAGGTACTCGAGCTCGTGAGTCACGCGCTGCGTGACGCGTGCGACGTCGGCACGCAGCGTGCCCGCGCGTTCGGTCGGGACCGGGGGACGCACGATGGCGAAGTGGCCGTTCACCTGGCGGGTGAAGTACACGGCGACCGGGAGGATCGGCGCTCCGGTGCGCAGGGCGAGCGTCGCCGGTCCGCCCGGCAGCGTCGTACGTTCGCCGAAGAACTCGACCTCCACACCCCCACCACCGATGTTGCGATCGCAGAGCAGGCACACGATCTCGTTGTCGCGAAGCGCGCGCAGGAGGACCGGAGCGGCGTCGGGACCGAGCGGGACGACCGTCATGCCGAGCTGCCGGCGGAGCCTGACGAACCACTCGAACAGCTCCGGCGGCTCGAGCCGCTCGACGACGACGGTGCAGCGGTGCCCGACGTCGCCCAGCCACCGCCCGGCCCACTCCCAACCACCGAGGTGGGGTAGGGCGAGGATCGCGCCGCGGCCGTGTTCCAGCGCGCCGGTGACGTGGGAGAAGCCGACCAGACGAATGCCGGCCGCGACGGTCCGCGGCGACAGCGACGGCAGGCGCAGGCTGTCGACGTAGTAACGGGCGTAGGAGTCGAACGCGCCCTGCACGGCCCGGCGGATCCGCGCCGTGGACCAGTTCGGGTTGACCCGGCGCAGGTGGCGCTCGACCAGCGCCCGCCGCTCGAAGTTGGCGAAGTTGGCGCCGAGCGCGATCGGCGGGGCCAGCCCCTCGGCGACGACGCCGGGCAGCCATCGCGCCAGCGCGGCCCCGGCGCGATAGCCGCTGACGGTCAGCGCGTCGAACCATCGCTCGTAGGGACCCCGAAGGTCGCTGCCGTCGGCCACGGTCACCGGCGGCGGCGCGGGACTCGCGTCCGCCGGCGCGCCATGCGAGCGACGCGGCGGCTCTGGCGGCGGGAGCGGCGCATCTCGATTCGTGCCGCCGTGACCGGCGCGACCTGCGCTTGGCGCCAGACCTTGACGAAGCGTTGGACGGCCGTGATCGCGGTCAGCGCGAGCATCACCCACAGCACGGGGATGAGCAGCGGCTCGAACAGCAGGCCGATGCAGAGCAGCACGACCCGCTCGGCGCGCTCCATCAGCCCGCCCTTGGCCTCCAGGCCGAGCGACTCCGCCTTCGCCCGCTGGTAGGAGATCAGCGCCGACAGTGCCATCAGGGTGAACGGCAACAATGTCAGGTGCGCCGAGTAGTTCGACGCGACGTACCACGTGACGCCAGCGAACAGCACGGCGTCGGTGATGCGGTCGACCGTCGAGTCGAAGAACGCACCGCGTTGGCTGGCCTGATTCGACGCCTTGGCCAGCGCTCCGTCGAGGAGGTCGGGCAAGGCGGCCAGCACGACGAGCAGCAACCCGAGCTGGAGGTAGCCGGCGCCGATGGCGATCGCCGCGCCGACGCCGAGGACCAGCCCGGCGATCGTCAGGTGGTCGGGGGTCAGCTTCGTGCGTCGCAGCCCGTCGCCGATCGGCTTGACGGCTCGGTCGATCGGTGTGCGGAACTTGCCGTCGAACACCTCTCTGAGGCTACCCCGCGTGCGTACCGGGTGCTGGGACCGGGCAGGCTGGCGCCATGAGCGAGCGACAGTCCGAGCGGGCGAGCGAGGCAATCGAGCGCGTCGAGCGAGCGAACGATTCGGCACGGTCTTTCGCTCATTGGTGCCCCCGAGGGTCGGATGATGCTGAGGCGTCGCACGATGCAAGGGTGCACCAATGAGCGCGTCCACGCCGGAAGACCTCGCCGTCGCATTCCAGTCGCTGGCCCGGCGGCGGCGGGAGGCGATCGGCGACGCCGATCCCGCGTCGCTTGGCGGGCTGGCGGCCGAGCTGCAGCGTCACGTCGACGCCGCGGCCGCGGCGCTCGGCACCACGGGCGACCCGACCGCGGTGGCGGCCGCGATCCGCGCCCGGCGCAGCGACGACTGGGACGACACGACGCTCGACACGCTGCGCCAGCAAGCCCTCGATGCCGGCGCCGTCCTGCGCCGGATGGCCGCGGCGACCGGCGCCGACCAGCGGGACTGACCCACCTCCATTGGAGGGTTTCGCCCGTTGGAGGGTTTCCGCGGGGGCGTCCCCCGGCCAAACCCTCCAATGGCGCAAACACTCCAACGGACGCGAGCCGGCGGTCAGGGGAGGCGGGCGATGTTGTCGGTCTCGGTGCCGTCGGGGTCGGACGCCAGGAAGGCGTCGACGATCTCGACGGCCGACGCTTCCGACGTGAGGCGCAGGCCCAACGCGAGCACGTTGGCGTCGTTCCAACGGCGGGCGCCGCGGGCGGTCTCGGCGTCGGTGCACAACGCGGCCCGAATGCCGGCGACCTTGTTGGCGGCGATCGACACGCCGGTGCCCGTCCAGCACCAGGCAATCCCCCGGTCGGCCACTCCCCCGGCGACGGTCTCGCCGACGGCACGCCCGACGTCCGGCCATGGCGTGCCGTGCCCGGCGTCGACGAGCTCGTGGCCGGCGGCGGCCAGGTGGGCCTCGACTGCGGCGGTCACCGCGGTGACCTCGTCGGTGCCGACCGCGATCCGCACGTCAGGCCTCGTCCGGGCCCGGCGGCGAGGCGGGCGCCCCCGACCAGCGCTCGGGGTTGTCTTCGACGAGGTGCTCGACGACCTCGCCGTCGATCGCGTCGACCAGCACCAGGCCTCGCCGCTGGGGCGGGTCCTCGACGGAGTAGCACAGCACCCGCCACGTCGGGCGGCTGCGCAGCCCCCGCCAGACCTGCTGCGCCGACGCGTGGCCGACCGGGAAGCCGACTGCCTGCTGGGCCTTGACCAGCGCCTCCCGCTCGTCGACGTGCATCCGCCACCCGGATGTGTAGGAGATCACGGCGACGACGGCCAGCAGCGCCGCTGCCCACAGCCAGCCTTCGTTGACGATCGGCGACGAATCGTGACCGATCAGCCACACCGTCACGCACCCGGCAGCGATGACCAGGTACAGCACGGCCGGGATCCGCCGCCGCGAGTTGTCCGGGAACTTGTACGGCCCGACGTACCCGGTGGCGTCAAGGTCGGCCGGCAGCTCGTCCCGATGCTCGCCGTCGCGATCCGTCGTCACCGGAGTCAGGCTACGGAACGTCCGAACTGGGCGGGCAGCGTGCCAACAGTTGTCACGCTGTCCGCCCAGATCGCGGCCAGGTGGCGCGCAGCTTGGTCGCCGTGTCGGGCAGGGCCTCGGGCAGCGTGCGCGTGTTGGCGACGGCCGTCATGAAGTTGCCGTCGCCGGTCCAGCGCGGCACGACGTGCACGTGGATGTGCTCGCTGACGCTGCCCCCGGCGGGGCGACCGAGGTTGACGCCGACGTTGACGCCCTCTGGCCGGTACGCCGCCTTGATCGCCCGCACGGCGTCGGTGACGGTCGCCCACAGGTCAGCGGCCTCCTCGGCGCCGAGGGCCTCGAGGTCACCGACCTCGCGGTACGGGATCACCAGCGTGTGCCCGACGGCGTACGGGAAGGCGTTGAGGATGGCGAAGACATGCCGCCCGCGGTGGACGATGTGCGTGTCGGCGTCAGGCAACCCGGACTGCAGGATGCGCGTGAACACGCTTCCGCGACCCGACGCCACGTCGTCGGCACCGACCCCGCCGGCCGCGCCGCCGCTGGTGACGTACGTCGCCCGCCATCCGTTCCAGAGCCGTTCGAGCACGCCGTCATCCCAGCCGTCAGCCGAGCCGTCAGCCGAGCAGGGCCGCCGACGTCGCCTGCAGCTCGTCGGCGAAGCGCTCGACGAAGACCTCCAGGTCGACCCCCCGCTCGGGCCGCTCGCTGCCGCGGGCATTGACGCCGACCGTGCCGGCGGCCACGTCGTCGCCGCCGACCACCAGGATGTACGGCAGCTTCTCCAGCTTCGCCGCCCG
>JBIOUO010000039.1:0-2980 GCA_044867195.1 Ilumatobacteraceae bacterium | reverse complement strand
GTGAGCCTGCTCGAGGTCACCGGGCTGCGGGCTGGCTACGGCCAGGTCAACGTGTTGCACGACATCGACCTGACCGTCGAGGACGGCGAGATCGTCGTCGTGCTCGGCGCCAACGGAGCGGGTAAGTCGACGACGATCCGGGCGATCTCGGGAACGATCCACCGCTCGGGGAGCGTGACGTTCGTCGGCAAGTCCATCGTCTCGTCGTCCGCAGAGGCCATCGTCCGTGACGGGATCGCCCAGGTCCCCCAGGGACGGGGCACGTTCCCGGAGCTGAGCGTGCTCGACAACCTTCGCATCGGCGCCTACACCCGCCGCGACGGCGGCGCCGCCGCCGACATCGACCGCTGGTTCCAAACCTTCCCGCGGCTGCGCGAGCGTGCCGACCAGCGCGCCGGCAGCCTCTCGGGCGGCGAGCAGCAGATGCTGGCGATCGCCCGCGCCTTGATGAGCCGGCCCAAGTTGCTGCTTTGTGACGAGCCGAGCCAAGGTCTGGCGCCGATCATCGTCCAGGAGATGTTCGAGATCATCGATTCGCTGAGCAAGCAGGAGGGCATCGCCGTGTTGCTCGTCGAGCAGAACGCCAACCTGGCGATGGACATCGCCCACCGGGTGTACCTCCTCGAGACCGGCAAGATCGTCGCCTCGGGCGACGCTGCGACCATCGCGGCCGACGACAGCATCCGCAAGGCGTACCTGGGCTACTGATGGACCGCTTCTTCGAAGCCCTCTTCCTCGGCCTGTCCACCGGAGCGACCTACTCGCTTGTCGCCCTCGCCCTCGTCGTCGTCTACCGCGGCACGGGCTACCTCAACTTCGCCCAGGGCGAGATGGGCACCCTGTCGGCGTTCATCGTGTGGTGGTTCCACGACAAGGGCGTGCCGCTGCTGCTAGCCGTGCTGCTCGGGATGGTGTTCGGGTTCCTGATCGGGGCGGCGACCGAGGTGGCGATCGTCCGCCCGCTGAGCAAGCGGTCGGTGCTGGCCGTGTTCGTCGCCACGATCACGCTGTTCCTCGGCATCAACGCCTACACGTCGGGCGTGTGGGGAGCACCCCCCGATGAGCTGCTGGACAGCCTGTTCCCCAACGATCCCGACGACTTCGTCCGCCTGTTCGGCACCATCTGGCGGTACAAGGACATCGGCACGCTGGCCGTGACGCTCGTGATCACCGGGCTGCTGTTCCTGCTGTTCCAGAAGACCCGCTTCGGGCTGGCGATGCGGGGTGTCGCCAGCAACGGCGAGTCGGCTCGCTTGGTCGGCATCCCGACCGGTCGCATCCTGTCCGGATCGTGGGCGATCGCCGGCGCGCTCGGCGCCCTGGCCGCGACCCTCGTGGCCGGCAACCAGGGTCAGGTGACGCCGAACCTGATGCTCACCGTGCTGACCTACGCCACCGCGGCGGCCGTGCTCGGCGGTCTCGACAGCCCCGGAGGAGCGGTCATCGCCGGGCTGATGATCGGCGTCGGGGAGGCCCTGGCCGCCGAGTTCGCACCCGGATGGATCGGTCAGGACATGAAGCTGTCGGTCGCCCTGATCGCCATCTTCGTGGTCCTGCTGTTCAAGCCGTCGGGCTTGTTCGGCACGGCGAAAGTGGAGCGCGTGTGATCAAGATCAAGGAAGGCTCCGTCGGGCATTGGGTGATCCGGCTGCTGTGGGTCGCCGCGACCGTCGCCGTCGTCGTCTACATCCCGACCAAGACGACGTCGGGCACGATCGGCGACTTCACGCTGGCGTACGAGTACGCCATCGCCGCGATGTCGCTCAACCTCGTGCTCGGCTACACGGGGATCATCTCCCTCGGCCACTCCGCGTTCTTCGGCATCGGCATGTACACCACGGCGATCCTCGTCACCCGCTACGACTGGAGTCAGGGCTGGACGTTCTTCGCCGCCGCGGCGATCGCGTTCGTGGTCGGTTTCCTGATCGCCCTGCCGGCGCTGCGACTGAAGGGGATCTACCTGGCGGTCGTCACGCTGGCTCTGGGCGTGCTGTTCCCGACGCTCGTGCGGTGGCACAAGCTCGAGTGGCTCACCGAGGGGCCGAGGGGCATCGACGGTGTGACCTACGACGACATCCCGAAGTGGCCGATCCTCGGCGAGCTGCGCGGGCGGGAAGGGCGGGCCGTCTTCATCTACTGGCTGGCGGTCCTGTTGCTGGTGATCAGCTACCTCGTCGCCCGTGGTCTGGTGAAGAGCCGTGTCGGGCGCTCGCTGATCGCGATCCGCGACAACGAGACCGCGGCCGCGGTGATGGGCGTGCCACGGGCGAGAACAAAGACCGTGGCCTTCGGCATCTCGGCAGCGATGTGCGCGATCGCCGGGTCGCTGTCGACAACGCGGCTCAACCTGGCCAGCCCAGACATCCGCAACATCACGCTGATCGGCAGCATCACGTTCCTGCTGATCATGGTTCTCGGCGGCGCCGCCTACCTGTGGGGTCCGATCCTCGGCGCCCTCGCGTACGTCATGATCGACGCCAGGACGCGCAAGGCCGGCGAGACTGGGGAGGGGTTCTTCGGCACGTTCTTCAACGACTGGCTGAACATCGCCGGCTCGCCGGCGACGATGATCCTGGCCTTCATCCTGTTGGTGATGATGTTCATCGCCCCGTTCGGCATCGTCGGGTTGCTCAGGCGGATCGCTCACCGCTTCGTCGTCATCGTGCCCCGCCCCGCCGGCCATCCGATCGACGAGACCCACCTGCTGGCCACCACCGAGGCCGCCACCGACGTCGAAGCCGTCGACGTCGAGCCAGACGTCAACGTCTTCGTCGCCGACCCATCCACCACCCCAGGAGAAACCACATGAACCGAACGACGTCACGGCTCCTCGCCGGGCTCGCCGCCGCCGCCCTCATCGCAACCGCGTGCGGTGACGACGACGACAGCACCGCCGGCACCGAGGCGGCGCCCGCGGCGACTGGCGCCGCCACGACCCCCGGCGCCACGGAGGCGACAAGTGCGGCCACGACGCCGGCGG
>JBIOUO010000038.1:0-2354 GCA_044867195.1 Ilumatobacteraceae bacterium | reverse complement strand
GCAGCCGGTCCTCGATGTCGACCACCGGCACGTCGGCCGGGTCGGCGACTGCTGCACCACTCATCCCTCCACCATACACGTGTTCGCCCACCTGATGCAACACCCGTTCGAGAAATCCTTGTTCGATCCTGCTCGGTCCACCCGTCACGGCGATCCACATGTGCGCCGTGACTGCGCCGGCGCCGGCACGCATGCGCCGTCGTTCGGCGTCGACTACTTCCCTCGACCCGCGAACACTCGCCATCACTCGGACGAGGCCGCGAAACTCATCGCACAGGCGCAAGTGATGGCGCAGACCTGATGCCGCTCGGCGTGCAGCAGGCGGGGCTCGGAGGGAGCCCGACTCGAGCGTTATCACCGCACACAACGACGCCCGACACGCCGTCAGTGGCCGAGCACTTTGGCCCCAACGCGTGGCGCTCGTAAAGGCTCCGCGCAGGGGTCACCGATGACGTCGCGCTGGCGGCCACGCCGATCGTCGCCCCTGGAGGTCGTCGAGGGGCGATGGACGTGACGCGGCTCGGCAGCAAGCCCGCCGATGTCCAAGGGGCGCAGAGCACCGTCGGCTCGCTGGTCGTGCCGTGACTACGACGTTCGGACGATGTATCGGGCCCCCGCGCCCGTGCACGCTGCGGGCATGCCGTTGAGCCCCTCGCTGGTCGCCCGTCCGTTCCTCGTCGATACTGGTGCGATGGGTGGCAGGGCTGCCTTCGCTCTGCCGGCCGGAACCGTGACGTTCTTGTTGACCGACGTCGAAGGATCGACGCGCCTGTGGCGGGACCGCCGCGACGAGATGAGCACTGCGATGGTCCGTCACGGCCAGATCCTCGACGAGACGATCGCTGCGGTCGGGGGTGTGCGCCCGGTCGAGCAGGGCGAGGGTGACAGCGTCGTGGCCGCCTTCGCGAGGGCCGTCGACGCGGTCGACGCCGCGGTCCAAGCCCAGCGCCGGCTGGTGGCCGAGCTGCCGTGGCTGAAGGTCCGTATGGCATTGCACACAGGCGACGCCGTGCTGCAGGACGATGGCAACTACGTCGGGTTGTCGATCATCCGCTGCGCCCGACTCCGGGCGTGTGGGCACGGCGGCCAGATCGTGGCGTCGGAGGCGACAGCGGCCCTGGTGGCTGATGCAGGCGTCGAGCTGATCGACCTGGGATCAGTGCGGCTGCGCGACCTCACCCGCGCCGAGCGAGTGTTCCAGGTGGTCCACCCCGACATCCTCGACCAGTTCCCTCCGCTGCGATCACTCGACACCGCGCCGCACAACCTGCCCACCACCCTCACCTCGCTGATCGGACGCGACGCGGACCTGGCGACCGTGGCCGGATTGCTGGCGGAGCACCGCCTGGTCACGGTCGTCGGTTCCGGCGGCTGCGGCAAGACCCGATTGGCCCAGCACGTCGCCGCCGACATGATCGACCATCATCCGGCCGGCACCTGGTGGGTGGAGCTCGCACCGCTCACAGAGGAAGCCCAGATCGCCGAAGCGGTCGCCACCTCCCTCGGCCTCGGTGCGGTGATCGGCGCCGACGTCACCGCGCGGGTGGTCCGTCACCTTGCGGTCGCCGGGCGCACCCTGATCGTGTTGGACAACGCCGAGCACCTGCTCGACGGAGTGGCACGCACCGCCGAACGGCTGCTGTCGTCGTGTCCTGCGGTTCGCATCCTGGTGACCAGCCGCGAGGCCCTCGCCATCTCCGGCGAGACGATCTGGCGGGTGCCATCGCTCGCCGCGCCCAGGCGGGACGAGCACATCGTCCCCGATCAGCTCAACACGTTCGACGCCGTCCGCCTCTTCCTCGAGCGGGCCCGTACGGCACGACCGAACCTCGTCGTGGACGACGAGACGGCGCCCTTCATCGCGGCCATTTGCGCCCGTCTCGACGGCATCCCGCTCGCCCTCGAGCTGGCGGCAGCGCGGGTCCGGTCGATGACGCTGCAACGTCTGGCGGTCGGCCTCGACGACGCCTTCCGTCTGCTCACTGGCGGCGCTCGCACCGCGCTGCCCCGTCAGCAGACGTTGCTCGCATCGATCGCCTGGAGCGTCGACCTGCTCGACGATGTCGACCAGGCGGTGCTCCGCCGTCTCGCCGCCTTCCAAGGACCCTTCACTCTCGACGGCGCCGAAGCGGTCACCACCGACGACGACCTCGTCGCGCCCGTCGACGTGCTCGACGCCCTCGCCCGGCTGGTCGACAAGAGCCTGGTCGAGTTCGACGCGGCGAGCGACCGATACCGGCTGCTGGCGACCGTCCGCCAATTCGGTCTCGACCGCCTACGCGAACGCGACGAGCTCGCCGTCACGCGCACCCGCCACGCCCGCTGGTTCGCGTCGGTGTGCGTCGAGATCGGCC
>JBIOUO010000037.1:0-3179 GCA_044867195.1 Ilumatobacteraceae bacterium | reverse complement strand
GGGCGCTGCGCGGCGGCGGGTCGCCCATCAGGCGCAGCGGGACGTAGCCACGGACGTCGCCGAGGGCGATGTAGGCACCGTGCGACGAGTACGACTCGACCACCCCGTTGACGCTGCTGCCGACCGGGTGGTGCTCGACGAAGTCGAGGAACGGCAGCAGGTCGTTGACTTGCGAGCCGGAAGCGCTGGAAGCCCGCGGCGGGTTCGTGGCACCCCCCGCTGCCGCCGGTGCACCGACCTCGGCGGCGACAGCGGCGACGGCGGCGACGGTAGCGACGGCGGCGACCTCGGCCGTCACGGCGGCTGCCTTCTCGGCGCGCCGCCCACCAGGGGGCGGCGCCGTCGGCACGGGCATCGGCAGACTCGCCTCCTTGCTCGCCCGTCGCGATGACCGCCCGCCGGTGCCGGCAGCAGCGGTGCCGCGCGCGGCGCGGGTGGCCTTACGGCTCACCGGGCCCTTGACCGGCAGCCGCTCGACGAACACCCACCCGACGTACGGCACCGGCTTGCCGCCGATCAACCGGCCCTCTTCGAACAGCCAGGGGTACACGCCGTGGAACTCCTGGAACGAGTCGTTGCTCAGCACGCGCGCCCCGACCTTGTTGGCGATGCTCAACACGAAGGCGTCACCGCGCCCGATCGCGCCGGCGGGCGGGGCGACGAGCTCGTTGTGGGCGACCGCCTCGTCGAAGGCGGCCTGCTCCTTCTTGTCGATGCGGTGCCCGAACGTGGCGTCGACGACGACGGTCACCGCGGCGTCGGGGAACTCCTCGGTGAATGCCATCACCGCCTCGTTGAGCTGGGCGAGGCTCGGCGTCGAGCGACCTTCGGTCGCGATGTTCGATCCGTCGACGACGACCACCTTGGTGGCCGTCGACTTGTGTGAGGTCATGCTTGGTTCGTCGTTCTGGTCATTGTGTCCGCGCTCGGCGCGAGGCAGGCGGCGCCGGCAAGGGCGGGGCGGCCGCTCCGTCCATCGTAGAGTCGCCGCTCGTGATCCAAGCGGTGCTGTGGGACTTCGGTGGCGTGATCCTGTCCAGCCCGTTCGAGGCGTTCCGCCACTACGAGGCGGATCATGAGATCCCGGTCGACTTCATCCGCCGCGTCAACGCCACCAACCCTGACGTCAACGCGTGGGCCCGCCTCGAGCGCGCCGAGCTCGACCACGATGGCTTCGATGCCGCCTTCGCCGCCGAATCCAGGGCACTCGGGCACGAAGTACCCGGCGCCGACGTCCTGGCCCTTCTCGCGGGCGACGTCCGGGTGGAGATGGTGACGGCGCTCGACCGGGTGATCGCCGCCGGGTACCACACGGCCTGCCTGACCAACAACGTCGTGCGTCCGGACGGCCACGCCGACGCTGATCGCCCCGAGGTCGAGGCGGTGATGGCCCGCTTCGACGTCGTCGTCGAGTCGAGCAAGCTCGGCGTGCGCAAGCCCGAGCGCGAGTTCTACGAGCGGGCGTGCGCGCTGCTTGCCGTCGAGCCGATGGAGTGCGTGTTTCTCGACGACCTCGGCATCAACCTCAAGCCGGCGAGGGAGATGGGCATGGCGACGATCAAGGTCGGCGAGCCGCACGACGCCATCGCCGAGCTCGAGCAGATCCTCGGAATCGCCCTCACGTGATCGGCGCTCGCGGCCGATCTGGGCGGGACGAGTCCCGTGCTCTCATGGCGAGGCTGTGGGCGCTCTCCATTGGCCGAGTACAGCCGGGCCAGCCATACGGAGCGCCCGGTGAAGAGCGTCTCCTGGTTGGCTCCACAGTCGCGCCACACAGCCTCGGAGCATGATGATGCCCGTCGACCTCCAACTCCACCAGGGCCGAAGGTCACCTTGATTCGATGTCATTGCCGGCAAGCCGGGAGATGGCACACGTCTACTGAGACACTGACTCGCGGTCCGAGTCGGGGAGGGATGCCTCGGCGTGGGTCGATGGACGCCGGGCCTTGGTCGCTCGTGCCGCGAGTGCGAAGAAGATCGCCCCGGCGGCGGCGCCGGCCACGACGTCCCGCGTGATCGCGATCACGGCGCCACCGATCACGACCGCGACCGCGCCGAGCGCGACGTGTGTCCTCACCGCCGTCGTCGTCCGACCTGCGGCGTCGGGGAGTCGTTGCTCGCTCGCTGGCTCCGGCGCAGTCGGTCCCGTGGTGCCGCCGTCTGTGGGAACCGGCGTCCCGCGCCACGCATCGGCGAGCTTCATCGTGCTGCCGGTGTGGAGGATCGCTCGCGTGTACACGCGCCCGCCCAGCACGACGAGCCCGGCGATGGTGACGACGGCGAGCGCCAATGCGATCACGGGATCCCACCACGTGACCTCGCCCATGGCGATGCGGTTCGGCATCGCCAGCGGTGCGGTGACGGGGAACCAGGAGACGAGTCGGGCCCACGTCGTGCCGGCGCTGCCGATCGCCGCGAACGTGACCATGAAGCTGAGCACGAGGACGACGGTGACGGGTCCGGTGACGCTGGAGGCGTCCTCGGTTCTCGACGCCAGCGAGCCGAGCGTTCCGAACACCGTGGCGTACAGCGCGTAGCCGACCAGGAACCAGACGACGGCCCAGGCGAGCACGCTGCCCCGGACGGCCGGAAGGTCGATCGAGTCGGCGAGGGCAACGGCGAGCAAGGCGACCGCCGCGGTCGCCGCGACCTGAGCGAGGCCGAGGAGGCCGATGCCGGCGATCTTGCCCGCCAGGAGGTTGCGGGCGGGCATGCGTGCGAGCAGCACCTCGATGGTGCGGCTGGACTTCTCCTCGACGACGCCGCTGAGGACCATCGCGCCATAGGTGGCGATCGTTCCGAACAGCACCATCGTCATGATGAAGGCGGCGGTCTCGTCGTCGGGGCTGCGCCCGGCCACGATGCCCAGCTCGACGCTGGTGACAGGCACCGGTTCGACGATGGCGAGCAGCTGGTCCGGGCTCAGGCCTGCGGCTGCGGCACGTTCTTGGACAGCGACCATCTGGATGGCTCCAGTGACCAGCGCCTTGAGCTGCTCGTCGGCGCGCTTGCGCCACTCGAGCTGGCGGCCGTCAACGATGAGCACATCGACCTTGTTGTCGCGGACGGCGGCTTCCCCGGCGGCCACAGTCGCGTACCGGTGGACGCGGATCGTGGTGCCCACTGCCTCCCCTTGGGGGAGCAGCGCCGCGTCGAGGTTCGCTGGCACCGCTCCGGTG
>JBIOUO010000036.1:0-9022 GCA_044867195.1 Ilumatobacteraceae bacterium | reverse complement strand
GAGGACCCCGCGGATCGCTTGCTCGATGTCGGCTTCGCTGACGAGGACCAGGCGGGCCGCGTCGCCGAGCGGGACGAACGAGTCGGCGCCGGCGACGCGCCGGAGCGCGCCGCGGTAGCCGGCCTCGGCCAGACCGGCGACGATGGCCTCGCCGACGCCGCCGGTGCGGCGGGTCTCGTCGACGACGACGACCCGGCCCAGCGACTCGGCGTGGCCCATCACCTCGTCGATCGGCAGCGGCGCCAGCCAGCGCAGGTCGAGCACGCGGCATCCGATGCACTCGGCGGCCAGCCGCCCGGCGACCCGCTCCGACAAGTAGCGCCCGTTGGCCCACGTCACAACCAGCACGTCGTCGCCCTCACGAGCCACTACCGGCGTCCCGATCGGCACGTGCTCGCGGCGCCATGCAGCCGGCGGCGCGTAGCGGGCCGTCCAGGCCTCGTCGCCGGGTCCGTGCAGGTCGCGCGTGTGGTAGAGGGCGATCGGCTCGAGGAGCACGCTCACCGTGCCGTCGGCGATCGCCGCGGCGACGCACGTGCGCAGCATCGCCGGCACGTCGGTCGGGTGTGACGGCGAGGCGATCACCAGCCCCGGGATGTCACGCAGCACGGCGAGGCCGTTGTCGTTGTGGAAGTGGCCGCCGAACCCACGCTGGTAGCCGTAACCGGCGATGCGCACGACGAGCGGATTCGTGAACTGCCCGGTGGAGAAGAACGCCAGGCTCGCCGCCTCGCCGCGCAGCTGATCCTCGGCGTTGTGCAGGTAGGCGAGGTACTGGATCTCCGGGATCGGCACGAGGCCCGACACGCCGGCGCCGAGGGCGAGGCCGAGGATGGACTGCTCGTCGAGCAGCGTGTCGAACACCCGGCCCCGCCCGGCACGCCGCTGCAACCCGCGGGTCACGCCGTACACACCGCCCTTGGCGCCGACGTCCTCGCCGAACACGAGCACCCGTGGGTCGGCGCACAGGGCGTCGCCGAGGCTGCGGTTGATCGTCTCGGCGAGCGTCAGCGGACCCTCCTCCTCGGGCAGAGTGCCGAAGAACCGGCGGCGGTCGACGTCGCATGCCGACACGGTGGCGACGTTGGCGACGGCCGCTGGGCGCCGCGGTGCGAGCGGGGCGACGATCTGCGCGACGCTCGAAGGGCGGGGCAGGTCCACCAGATCCAGCGCCCGCTCGCGGATCGCTGCCCGCCCGGCGAGGTAGCGGTCGACGACATCGGACGGCGTCGCCCAGCCGGCGCCGACCAGCACGCGCGCCGTCGCCAGCAGTGGGTCGCCGGCCCGATCGGCGCGGATCGCGGCGGCCGTGCGGTAGCCCGACTCGACGTCGCTGCCGGCGTGGCCGCCGAAGCGGACGGTCCGCAGGTGCAGCACGGCCGGGCGACCGGTCGCGCGGATGTCGGCGGCGACCTCCTCCGTGACGTCGAACACGGCCACCGGATCCGTTCCGTCGACGACCTCGTAGCGCAACCCCGGTCGACGTGCGAGGGACGCCTCGACCCAGCCACTCGGCGACGGGACGCTGATGCCCCACCCGTTGTCCTCGCAGACCAGCAGCAGCGGTACCCGGAGCCGTTGGTGGGCGGTGTAGGCGACGGCGTTCAGCGTGCCCTGGGCGGTCGAGTGGTTGAGCGAGCCGTCGCCGAAGCTGGCCACCGCGATCGCGTCGTGGGGCCAGCGCGTGTGCAGCCCGAGGCGTCCGGCGCGGGCGATGGCGAACGCCACGCCCAGCGCCCGCGGCAGGTGCGAGGCGATGGTCGACGTCTGCGGGATCACCGCCAGCGCGGCGTGCCCGAACACCTTGTGCCGGCCGCCGGCGATCGGCTCGGCGGCCGCAGCGAGCAGGCCGAGCAGGATGTCGGCGACGCCGTCGTGGCCGGGAACCTGCTGGGCGCGGGCGAGGTAGAACGCGCCGGAGCGGTAGTGCAGCAGCGCCGGATCGGTCGGGCGCAGCGCGGCGGCGACGAGCGCGTTGGCCTCATGGCCGGCAGAACCAATCGTGTAGAAGCCCTCGCCACGGGCACGCAGCCAGCGGGCGGCGTGATCGAGGTGGCGGCTGGCGAGCTGAGCGTCGAACAGCGCGGCGAGGCGGACCGGCGTCAGCGACGACCCAGGCGCCAGCGGCCCATCGGTCGTCACGCCGGGCAGCAGCTCGAGCACGGCCGTGAGCAGCGTCGCCTCCAGCTCGTCGAGGTCGTCCGGCCACGGCGTCATGGAACAAATGTTACAATGCTCTATGTCGTTGGAACGGAGGAACCCATGACGATCAGCGAGCCGACTGTCGGCGCAGTTGCCCGGCTGCTTCCGGATCTGACCGCCGATTCGCCCGCGCCGGACGTGCGGACGCCGCTGCCGGGACCCCTCGCCAGACAGATCATGGCCCGCGACGAGGCGGTGACCAGCCCGTCGCTCACTCGTGTCTACCCGCTCGTCGTGCGCCGGGCGCGCGGCTGCATCGTCGAGGACGTCGACGGCAACCGGTTCCTCGACTTCAACGCCGGGATCGCCGTCACGGCCGCCGGCCACGGCCACCCAGTCGTCAACGCCGCGATCCATGCTCAGGTCGACGACGTCCTGCACTACTGCGCCAGCGACTTCTACCTTCCCGCGTACGCCGACGTCTGCGCGCGCCTCGCCAGCCTCGCCCCGATGCCCGACGCCCGCGTGTTCCTTTGCAACTCCGGCACCGAAGCGGTCGAAGCGGCGCTCAAGCTGGCCCGCCACCACACGGGGCGACCGCAGGCGATCGCCTTCCTCGGCGGCTTCCACGGGCGCTCGCTGGGCAGCCTGTCGCTGACCGCCAGCAAGGCCCGCCAGCGGGCGGGCTTCGGCATCGTCACGCCCGGCACGTTCCACGCGCCGTACGCCCATCCCTACGACGCCGGCGCGCTCACCGGGGCCGCCTACATCGAGCAGGTGCTGTTCACCAAGCTGGTCGACCCGTCGGACGTGGCGGCGATCTTCGTCGAGCCGGTGCAGGGCGAGGGCGGGTACATCGTCCCGCCCGCGGGATGGCTCGCCGACCTGCGCCGCCTGTGCGACCGGCACGGGATCCTGCTCGTGGCCGACGAGGTGCAGACGGGGGTCGGCCGAACGGGGCGGATGTGGGCGGTCGAGCACGAGGGGATCTCGCCCGACGTGATGTGCATCGGCAAGGGGCTGGCCAGCGGCCTGCCGCTGGCCGGGATCGTCGCCCGAGCCAGCGTGATGGACTGGATGCCCGGCGGGCACGGCTCGACGTTCGGTGGCAACCCCGTCGCCTGCGCCGCTGCTCTCGCCACGCTCGAGCTCGTCGAGGTCGAGCTGGCCGCCAACGCGAAGGCCGTCGGCGACCACCTCCTCGCCGCGCTCGGCGCGCTGCAGGCGCGGCAGCCGCTGGTCCACCAGGTGCGGGGCCGCGGGCTGATGATCGGCATCGACCTCCCGGACCACGACACCGCCGTCGCGCTCGAGCGGGCTTGCTTCGAGCGCGGCCTGCTCGTGCTGACGTGCGGCGAGCAATCGATCCGCCTCGCGCCCCCGCTCGTCGTCACGGCCGAGCAGGCCGACAACGCGGTCGCCATCCTCGCCGACGCCCTGGCGGCGCTGGAGGCGGCGTGATGGGTGGTGCGCCGCCCGCGTTGCCGTCGCCCGCCGCGCTCACCGCGCGGGCCGCGGCGCTGCTCGCGGCCTGCGGTGGCCCGCCGCCGGCGGGCGCGCTGGCCGCACGTACGCCGATCACCGGCACCTCGCTCGGCCCGGCCGGCGTTGCCGGCGACGTCGACACTGCCGTCGAGCGGGCGACCGAGGCGTTCACGGCGTGGCGGGTCACGCCGCCGCCAATGCGCGGGAACCTCGTCCGCCGCCTCGGCGAGCTGCTGCGCCAGCACAAGGCCGAGCTCGGCGAGCTGGTGTCGATCGAGACCGGCAAGATCCGCTCCGAGGGCCTCGGCGAGGTCCAGGAGATGATCGACATCTGCGACTTCGCCGTCGGTCTCTCGCGGCAGCTGCACGGGCTGACGATCGCCAGCGAGCGGCCGGGGCACCGGGTGATGGAGACGTGGCACCCGATGGGGCCGTGCGCGGTGATCACGGCGTTCAACTTCCCGGTGGCGGTGTGGTCGTGGAACGCCGCCCTCGCACTCGTCGCCGGCGACCCGGTGCTGTGGAAGCCGTCCGACAAGACACCGCTGACCGCCCTGGCGTGTGACGCCCTGCTGCGCCTCGCGGCACGTGACGTCGGCGCGCCGGACGGGTTGAACCAGGTGCTGCAGGGCGGCCCGGACATCGGTGCTGCGCTCGCCGCCCACGACGGCGTCGCGATCGTCTCGGCGACGGGCTCGACCCGGATGGGCCGCGCCGTCGCGCCCGTGGTGGCGTCGCGGTTCGGGCGCCTGATCCTCGAGCTCGGCGGCAACAACGCGGCAATCGTCGCCCCGTCAGCCGACCTCGAGCTGGCGGTGCGCGGCATCGCCTTCTCGGCCGTCGGCACGGCCGGCCAGCGCTGCACGAGCCTGCGCCGGCTGATCGTCCACCGGTCCATCCGCGACGAGCTGGTCGACGGCCTGGCCAAGGCCTACGCCAGCGTGCCGATCGGCGACCCGCTCGCCGAGGGCACGCTCGTCGGGCCGCTGATCGACGGGGCCGCGTTCGACCGGCTGACCGCGGCCATCGCCGCCGCCACCGCCGACGGCGGCGAGCACGTCGTCGGCGGCGACCGTGTGCTGGCCGGCGAGGCGCCCGCCGCCCGTTACGTCACGCCGGCGATCGTGGCCATGCCGGCGCAGACCGACATCGTGCGCACCGAGACGTTCGGCCCGCTGCTGTACGTGCTCGGCTACGACGACCTCGACGAGGCGATCGCCCTGCACAACGACGTCCCGCAGGGGCTGGCGTCGAGCATCTTCACCAACGACCTCCGCGAGGCCGAGCGGTTCATGGCCGCCGACGGCTCGGACTGCGGCATCGCCAACGTCAACATCGGGCCCAGCGGGGCCGAGATCGGCGGTGCGTTCGGCGGCGAGAAGGAGACTGGCGGCGGGCGGGAGTCCGGCTCCGACGCCTGGAAGGCCTACATGCGCCGGGCCACCAACACGGTCAACTACTCCCGATCGCTCCCCCTCGCCCAAGGCGTCCGCTTCGACATCGACTGAGCTCCCCAATCTGGGCGGGAATCGTCTCACCCGGCGATCTGGGCGGGAATCGTCCCGGAATCCGAGACGATTCCCGCCCAGATCCGTGGACGGTCGCATGGAGGCGGCTCAGGCCACCATCTCGGACAGCTCGTCGCGCAGGTCGAGGAACCGCGGGTCGCGCAGCACGTGCAGCGCCCGCTCGCCGAACGGCACGACGACCTCCTCGGCGATCCGGCCCGGCCGCGGCGACATCACGTACACCCGCCCGGCAAGGTAGAGCGCCTCCTCGACGTCGTGGGTGACCATCACGATCGTGCACGCGGTGCGCTTCCACACCGTCAGCAGGAAGTCCTGCATCGCCCGCCTGGTCTGCGCGTCGAGGGCGGCGAACGGCTCGTCGAGCAGCAGCACGTCGGGCTCCGGCGCCAACGCCCGCCCGATGGCCACCCGCTGGCGCATCCCGCCCGACAGCTCGCGGGGCAGGCGGTCGGCGTACTCGGTGAGGTTCATGATCCCGAGCAGCTCGTCGACACGCGCCCGCCGCCGGCCCTTGCGCAACCCGGCGACCTCGAGGCCGAAGCCGATGTTCTCGGCGACGGTCCGCCACGGGAACAGCGAGTAGCCCTGGAACACCACTCCTCGATCGGCGCCCGGTCCGATCACGGCCTCCCCGTCGACGAGCACCTCCCCCGACGAGGGCTCGTCGAGACCGGCGATGATGTTCAGCAGCGTCGACTTGCCACAGCCCGACGCGCCGAGCAGGCACACCAGCTCGCCGCCGTCGACGCGCATCGTGACGCCGTCGAGCGCCGGGACGCCGCGGTCGAACGCCCGGCTCACCCGATCGACCACCAGCTTGGTCGGCGCGTTCACGGCCGGGCCCAGCGGGCGACGAGCCAGCGCAGCCGGCGTAGGGCGAGGTCGCTGACGAGTCCGATGACCCCGAACAGCAGCAGCAGGGCGAACATGCGGTCGATGGCCCGGAAGCGCTGCGCCCGCACGATGCGGAACGCCAGTCCCTCCTTGGCGGCGAGCAGCTCGGCGACGACCAGCATCAGCCAGGCGGCGGCGAGGTTGATGCGGGCCACGTCGATGATGCCGGGCACCGAGTGCGGGACGATCACCTTGCGGATCGTCGTGCGGCGCCCGGCGCCGAGCGTCGCCGCGGCTTGGAGCAGCTCCCGCGGGACGAGGCGTACGACGTCGGCCACCATGAGGATGTTGAAGAACACGGTGCCGACGACGATCAGCGTGATCTTCGGGGTCTCGCCGATGCCCAGCCACAGCAGCAGCAACGGTGTGAGGGCGCTCGCCGGGATGTAGCGCAGGAACCCGATCTGGGGCTCGAAGAACGACTCGGCTGAGGCGAACGAACCGATCAGCACGCCGACCACGACGCCGATTGCCATCGAGATGCCGTAGCCGATGGCGATGCGCTGCAGCGACGCCACCAGGTCGTCACGCAGCGTGCCCTGGCGCCACATCTCGGTGAACGCGTCCCACGTCGCCGACGGGCTCGGAACGAGGAACGCCGCGGCATCGTCGAGCCGCCAGGCGGCAAGCATCCACAGGACCAAGATCGCCGCTACGCCGGCCGCGCCGAGGCCCAGCCGCCAGCGCATGGACAGCGGGGCGCGGATCCGCCCGAGCGGATGCTGGCGCCGCCCCCGCGTCGGGCGGCGCAGCGCCGGCACCGGCTCGGCCGGCGGGCGCTCGTCGATCGCCGCGAGAGCGCGCGGCCCCAGGTCGACGGGCGCGGCCACCGACACGACGTCGCCCGGCGCGGTCACCCGCTGGCGCTCTCGGCCTGGCTGGCCGTGTAGTCGGGCACGAACAGGCCGCTGAGATCGGCTTCCTGCTCGGTGAGCCCGGAGGCGACGAGGAACGGGTTGATCCGCCGCGCCATCTCGGGCAGCGACGTCGGGTCGTCCGGGCGATCCACGAACGAGTCCAGCGCCTGCTCGGCGGTGAAGATCGTCGTCCCCTCGGCGTAGTCGGCGTACTCCTCGGGCGTCACGCCGGCGGCCTCGGCCATGATCGCGTTGGCCTCGTCGGGGTGGGCGGCGATCCAGTCGAGCGTGAGGTACCAGGCGTCGACCAGCGCCTGCAGCTCGTCGGGATGGTCCTCGGCAGCGGAGGCGGTGGCGACGAAGTGGTCGGAGATCGCGCCGGGGTAGTCGGCGGAGCTGAACAGCACCTTCGACCCCGGTCGCTGCAGGGCCGCGGTCGTGAACGGAGCGAACACGCCGACACAGTCGAACTGCCCGCCGGCGAACGCGGCCGCCGCGGCGTCGGTCGCCAGGCCGGTGAACTCGATGTCGTCCTGGGTGAGGTCGGCGTCGGCGAGGCCCTGCAGGAGGAGGAAGTGGTCGACCACACCCGGCTCGGCGGCGACCGACTTCCCGGCGAGGTCGACGACGGTGCCGATCGAGCTGTCGCAGATGATGGCGTCGTTGCCCGTCGAGTTGTCGTTGGTGGCGAAGATCCGCTGCTCGCTGCCGGCCGCGACGCCGAAGATCGTGTCGTTCAGCGTCTGCGTGTTGACGTCGATGCTTCCGGCCGCCAAGGCGTCGAGCGAGGAGATGTAGTCGGCGAAGAACGTCAACTCGACATCTACGCCGGCCTGCTCGAAGATGCCCTCCTGGTCGGCGACGGCGAGCGGGAACCAACCGGGCCAGGCGCTGTAGCCGACCTTCAACGTCGCCCCGCCTCGACCCGCAGCGCTGGTTTCATCGGACGCGGGCGAGGCAGCCGCCGGCACCCCGCTCGACGCGGCCACGGTGGGGTCCGGCGACGTGCCGCCCGCCGCGTCGTCGTCCCCGCCGCACGCCGCAGCGATCAACGCCAGCAGGGCCGTCGCCGCCACCGCACTGCGCCTACGGCCACCCTGCATCCCGTTCCTCCCAGGTCGTACATGCGCCGGGCGTCGCCCGACGGGTCGAACCTACGGACGGCGCGTTTCCGCTTCGTTTCCAGCCGGCGAACGGCGATCGACTTTCGATGTTGTTTCGAAAGTCGGCGCGGTCGCCATCGCGCGGATCGCTGGGAGCTGGTCGGGGTCGGCTAGCAGGGCGGCGATCGCCAGGTCGGCGATCGCCGCACCGATCACCGTCGGCTCGCGCAACGGGCGGGTGTCGTGGCGGTACCAGTTCTGGACCGCCTCGTCGTTGGACATCAACGTCAGCGCCACGAGCCGGGCACTGACCTGGCGCAGCGACTCGTCGGCGATGCCCTCGCCGACGATCGACGCCAGGGCCGATTGCAGCGTGCGGCGCTCGCGCCAGTACGTCGCGAACCGCTCGCGGTCACGGGCGGCGTAGCGATGGACCTCGTTGATGTCGAACGGCAGCTGGCACAGGGCGACGACGTCGCCCTGCACGAACCGGTACAGCCGGACGGCGGGCGGGAGCGGTTCGTGGCGCACGCTGTGCACCAGCTCGAGCGGAACGACATTGGCCTTGGCCACGATGGCGGCGAGGATCTCCTCCTTGCTGCCGAAGTAGTAGTACAGCGACGACTGCTGGAGCCCTGACCGCCGGGCGATCTGCGACATCGTCGTGCCCATCACCCCGCGCTCACCGAACAAGGCGCTCGCGGCGGCGAGGATCTCGTCGGACGGATCGCCGGCAGCGGCCCGTGGCCGCAGGCGCGGACGACCGATCCGCCCAGCTGTCGACATCGGCACCGAGCGTAGATGCGTGTTTCGGGCGTGTGAAACCTCCGTTCGCGCTTGCACCGCGCGGACCCGCTCACCACAATTTCGATGGCGCATCGAAAGTGAAGGGAGCTGCGTGACGTGACGACGGCGAGCCTCGAGGGCGCGCGCGACCATGCCAGGGGCCTGGCCGGCGCGACCGCCCCGACACAGCGGACCGTTCCGGCGGGCGCGGCGACCGGTCTCCGAC
>JBIOUO010000035.1:0-11404 GCA_044867195.1 Ilumatobacteraceae bacterium | reverse complement strand
CGTCACGATCTCCAGCCCCGGCAAGGTGATGTTCCCCGAGCGCGGCGAGACCAAGCTCGACCTCGCCAACTACTACGTCGCCGTCGGCGATGCGCTGATGCGCACGGTGCGCGATCGCCCGACGCTGCTGCAGCGGTGGCCGAACGGCGTCACCGGGCCGAACTTCTTCCAGAAGCGGATCCCCGACAGCGCACCTGCGTGGCTGGAGACGACGACGGTCGCCACCGTCAACGGCACCGAGTCGCGGGCGATCGTGATGGCCGACCTCGCCCACGTGCTGTGGGCCGCCAACCAGGGCTGCCTCGGATTCCACCCCTGGCCATACCGCGCCGCCCATCCCGACGACACCGACGAGCTGCGCATCGATCTCGACCCGTCGCCGGGCACGACGTTCGACATGGTGCGTGAGGCGGCCGCCGAGGTGCGGGCGTTCCTCGGTGAGCTCGGCATCGCGGCCTTCCCGAAGACCACCGGCAACCGCGGCCTTCACCTCTACGTGCGAGTCGAGCCCGGCTGGGATTCCTATGGCACCCGCCAGGCGGCGATCAGCGTGGCCCGCGAGATGGAGCGGCGGCGGCCCGAGCTGATCACGGCGGCATGGTGGAAGGAGCAGCGCGGGGCGCGCGTGTTCATCGACTTCAACCAGAACGCGCCGCACAAGACTGTGTTCGGGGCATGGTGCGTGAGGGCCCGGCCTGGCGCCCAGGTGTCGGCGCCGTTCCGCTGGGACGAGCTGGCGGCGATCCACCCCGACCAGCTGACGATGGCCAACGTACCGGCGCGGCTGGCGGCCGGCGGCGATCCGTGGGCGGCGATGGACGACACGGCGCACTCGATCGAGCCGCTCGTCGCCCGCTACCGCGACGACCTGGCGCGGGGCATCCCCGACGCGCCATGGCCACCGGTGTACCCGAAGATGCCCGACGAGGCGCGGCGCGTGAATCCGAGCCGCGCCCGCCCGGATGCCCCGACCGGGTGACGACCGGACGCTTGTCGCCGCACCGTCGACCTGTCACGATTTCGTCATGTATGTGACGGCACCGCTGTACGCGCTCGCTCGGCGCGTTCGCCGCATCGGCCGGGTGGTGCGTGGCCGCCACCTCGCCTTGGCGTCGGTTGCCCTGTTCGTAGCCCAATGCGCCCCTCAGCAATGCGCGCCGGCGCCGACCGCCCACTTCGGCACGCTCCTGCCCGGTTCGGCGCTCCCGTCGAGCGCCGACTGTGCGGCGCGGGTGCGGCCGGCCGCCGAGGTGCGCCCGCAGAACGCCACCCAGAACGCCACTCGTGGCAACACGTTCTCGCCGGCCTACACGTTCGCCGCTGACCAACTGCGCCGCGTCGACGGCGCGTTCACCGGCACGACCGACGAGATCCTGCAGTGGGCGGCGTGCAAGTGGGGCATCGACGAGGACGTCGTGCGGGCCCAGATCGCCAAGGAGTCGTACTGGAAGCAGGCGTCGTACGGTGACTGGTGGAGCTACCCGGCCGACCAGTGCCCGCCCGGCCATCCGCTCGGCGCCGACGGCGTGCCCGGCGAGTGCCCACAGTCGATCGGCCTCGGCCAGGTCCGCTTCGGCGGCAACGACGGCCAGTGGCCGGGCGTCGAGCAGTCGAGCGCGATGAACGTCGACGTCACGTACGCGATCTGGCGGGCGTGCTACGAGGGCAAGGAGACGTGGCTCAATCAGGTCGAGCGCGGCCGCCAGTACGGCGCCGGCGACGTGTGGGGCTGCATCGGGCGCTGGTTCTCCGGCCGCTGGTACACCCAGCCAGCCAACCAGTACATCGCCGCCGTCCAGGACTACCTCAACCGCCGGAGCTGGACCGACCAGGGCTTCGTCAACTGGCGCGGCTAGCGCCCCACGGTGCCACCTGCCCCGTGGAACTGTTCGGCCAGCGATCTGGGTGGCGACAGTCTCGGATCCGAGACTGTGACGCCCCGGAAAGCGGAACGAGACCACGGCCACCCAGTTGCTCGTGCCGTGCGAGAGCTGATGGCCGGGCCCTGATGACGTGACACGAAGATTTCCAACGTGCCGTTTCCGTTCCCGGGCGTTCGGAACACACATGCGGGACGAGGAGGTTCCGACATGTCACCGAGGCTGATCGAGTACGACCCGACCCGCATCGACGAGCTGCTGCACCGAGCGCAGCGGGTCGCCGACCACCTCGCCGCGCTCGGAGCGATCGACGATCCGGCGGCATTCGACGCCGTGTCGACGGTGCGCGCCGTACGCGCGTCGATCGAGGACGAGTGGCTGCCGCTGCTCACCCGCATCGCCTCGAGCACGGCGATGAAGGAGTTCAGCGCCACCCACCTCGGCGACTCGCCAGCCAGTCGGGTGCGACCCCTCCACGCGCTGCTGTTGTACGACGGCGAGGACCCGGCGCCACCGACCGGCACCACGTCCACGACCACCACGACTGCCACGACCACGCCGACTGCCACCGCCGAGGTCGATGCCGAGGTCGATGCCGAGCTGGCCGACGCGGGCGGCGGCTATCACGACCCGGCGCACCTCGTGCCGTCATATCCGGCGTCGTTCGACGAGGCCACCGACGACGCCGGCCAGTGGCCGGACACGAGTCTCCCGAAGGGCGGCGAGTTCCCGTTCGAGCCGCGCCGCGGCGACCACGGTCGGCCCAAGAAGCTGCGCGGCGACCAGGGCTACATCGACAAGCATGGGAACAAGTGGAGACCAGATCGCGAGAAGCACTGGGAGGAGTGGGATGTCACGCCGCCAGGCGGGCACGGACACATCAACGTCGACCCCAACGGTCACATCACGCACCGCTCGGACATCGAGCTCGAGCTGGACGGCGAGATCGGCCCCGGGCTCGACGTCGCACTCTGCATCAGCAATCCCAGCTGCACGGCGGCCGCGGCGGCCGGTGCCGCAGCCGCCGTGGCCGGGGCGATCTTGGTGTTCGGGACGTGAACGATGGCTGAGGACCCGCTGATCCTGGATGGCCTGGACAACTTCGACATGGCGGTCGAGTCGCTGAGTGGCGAGATCGGTCACATCCTCGGCAGCTCGCACACCCATCCCGGACACTTCCGCGTGCTCTGGAGCGACGGGGTTCCCCACGCCACAACCGTCTACGACCTACGGGAAGCGTCGCGGGACGCTCGGATATGGCTCGCCGGCTTCCTCGCCGGGCAGGAACCCGACGCCGGAGACCTGTGGACCGATGTTGAGGACTTCCTGCCCGACGACCGGTACGACGAGTGGCAGGCCGTGTGTGCCGAGTTCCGGACCACCGGGCAGATGCCGACGCGTTGGCTGGACGAACGGCAGCGCCGCATCGACGAGTGGCTGGCGGAGGAGGACGCCAAGGCCGGCATCCTCGACAGCGACGACAACAGCAGCAACGACAGCGACGAGGACGACGACGACGACGACGAGCGGTGAGCAGTCGCGATCTCCAGGTGATCTCCGGGGGTTCTCCAAGCGTCGGCGTCGCCGGGCAGCGATGCTCGGCGTCATGACGGTGATCGATGAGACACCCGCGCTCGAGCAGGCGAAGGTGCTGTGCGTGCGGTCGATGGAGCTCATGGCCCACGGCGCGCGCGAGCAGTTCGACGAGGTCGTCCACGCCGACGCCACCAACCGTGAGGGGAAGGCCGAGCCGCCGGCGTGCCGCGGCCGCGGGCCGGCCGCGTTCTACGCCACCGCGCTGTGGCTGCGCGAGATGTTCGACGAGCTGGCGTTCGAGGTCCACGACGTCGTGGCCGAGGGCGACCTGGTCGTGGTCCACTGCACGATGTCTGGCCGCCAGACGGGCGCTGCGGTCTTCTACGACGAGCACGCCCGCGTCGAGCAGGCGATGCCGGCGACCGGCAAGCGGTTCGCGATCACCCAGACCCACTGGTTCCGCCTCTACGACGGGCTGGTCATCGAGCACTGGGCCAACCGCGACGACCAGGGCATGGCCGTCCAGCTGGGCTGGGTGCCACCCTCGCCGTGGTTCCTGCTCAAGGCAGCGCTCGCCACACGCCGGGCACGCAAGCGTGAGGCGACGCGGCAGGCGCAGACCTGACCTGGAGCGAGACGATGGCGCGAGACGATGGCGCGATGGCGCTGCGCGTCCTGTTCACCACCCAGCCGGGCCTCGGCCACCTGTTCCCGCTGCTTCCGGTTGCCGACGGGCTGCGCCACCGCGGCCACGACGTGGTCTTCGCGACATCGTCATCGTTCGCGACCGACGTCACCGCCGCCGGCCACAAGCACGTCGCCGCCGGCCTGGACTGGCTGACGTCCGACATCCCGCGCGTGTTTCCCGAGGTCGCCGCGGTCCCCCCGGGACCTGAGCGGTATGCGTTCGGCCGGCGCGCGATGTTCGCCGGCAGGACCGCGATCGAGGCCGTCGCCGACCTCGTCGCCATCGCCGATGGTTGGCAACCCGACCTTGTCGTCCGCGACGCGGCGGAGTACGGCGGGTGCCTCGCCGCCGAGTTGCTGGGTCTCCCGCACGCCGTCGTGCGCACCGATTCGGGCAGCTCGTCATACTCCGATCGCCATGTCGTCGGCGACTCGCTGGCCGCCTGGCGCCGCCGCCTGGAGCTGGTGCCCGACCCGGATGTCGAGATGCCGTTCCGCTACCTGCAGCTGTCGTTCGCGCCACGCGGCCTCGACGAGCCGCAGCACCTCAGCAGCCCAGTGCGCCACGACCTGCGGCCGATCGAGGCGCGACCGGCCAGCGAGGAAGGATTCCCCTCTTGGCTCACGGCGCCGGCCGAGCGCCCGAAGGTGTACGTGACCCTCGGGACCGTGTACAACGCGCCGGCCTTGCTGGCGACGATCATCGGTGCCCTCGCCGCCGAGCCGGTCGATCTGGTCGTCACCGCCGGCGCTGCATCGGACCCCGAGCTGCTCGGCCCGCAACCGCCCAACGTGCACGTGACCCGATGGCTCCCCCAGGACGCCGTGCTCCCCCACTGTGACGCCGTCATCACCCACGGCGGCTACGGCACCGTCAGCGCCGCCCTGCGCAACGGGCTGCCGCTGGTGATCGTGCCGATCTCGGCAGATCAGCCGCTCAACGCGGCGCGCTGCCACGAGCTCGGCGTGAGCAGGACGCTCGCGGCGGACGAACGCACGCCCGACCACATTCGAGCCGCCATTGTCGATGTGCTCACCGATCCGCGGTACCGGCGGGCCGCCCAACGCGTCGCCAGCGACGCGGCGCGACGGGCCGGGCTGGATCACGCTCTCGATCTACTCGAGACGCTCGCTCGCGACCGGACGCCGCTACCTGTCGAGCGGTGCGCTCCGTGCGGGCGACCTCCCCTGGTGAGCTGATCGTCACGCCTCCGGCACCACGGGTCGGCGGCCGGTGAGGGCGAGGCCGACGCACACCAGGCCGGCACCGATCCAGCCGAGCGCCGGCAGCCGCTCGTCGAGCACGACGACGCCGAGCACGGCCGCCGTCACCGGCTCGGCGAGGGTGAGCGTCACGGCGCTCGACGTCGGGAGCGTGCGCAGGCCGTAGCCGTACAGCGCGTAGGCGACGCCGACGGTCGCCACGCCGAGCCACAGCACCATCGCCAGCCCACTCGGCGTCAGGACCCAACCGAGCGGTTGCGTGGCGCCGAGCGGCGCCAGCATCAGCGCACCGACGGTGAAGGCCCCCGCCATGGCCATCGTCGAGGCGACGCCGCGGTCGATCATCACCTTGATCGCGATGGCGTACACCGCATAGCTGAGCCCGGCGCCCGCCGCGCACAGCACCCCGAACCAGTCGAGCGTCGCCTCGCCGCCCTGGGCGGCGACGAGGAGGACGCCGCCGGTCACCGCGATGGCAGTCGCCCGCAGCCATACGTACGTCGGGCGCCGACGAAGGAACAACAGCTCCAGCAGGCCGGCGAAGACCGGTCCCGAGCCGAGGGCGACGATCGTCGCCAGCGCCACGCCCGCGCGGTCGGTGCCCGTGAAGAACGTCGGCTGGTACGCGGCCACGCCGATGCCCGCAACGAGCAGCGGGAGCGTGTGGCGCCGCCAGCGCGGGCGGGGCAACGAGCGGGCGAGCAGGCACAGCGTGAGCGCGCCGATGGCGATGCGCAGCGAGCCCACGCCGAGCGGGGTCGTGTCATCGGGACCCAGCGCCTGCGACGTGCCGGTCGTGCCGAACAGGATGGCCGCCGCGAGCACGGCCATGGGAGCCGAGCGAGTTCCCGAGCGGGCGAACAGTGCGGCTCGGGTCGGCACGGCCGGCGACGGTAGCGAGCGCCGGCGTCAGGGAGGCCGTGCTGGACGATCTGGGCGCGCAGACTGACGGCACCTGGCAGCCAACGCGCCCAGAAGCCGAATTGGCACTGATCGCGCCCAGTTGGATGCGCCTACCGGCGGCGAGGATCGCACCCGGGGCGACGTGGGCCTATCGGGCGGCGATGACGGCCACCTCGATCAGCCATGCGGGGCGGGCCAGTGCCGGCACGGTCACCAGTGTCGACGCCGCGATGTGGTCACCGAACGCCCGGTCGCGCGCCGCCATCACCGGACCCAGGTCGTTGCCGGCGACGACGTACGTCGTCATCGCCACGACGTCAGTGATCGACATCTCCGCTTCGGCGAGGATGGCCGTGACGTTCTCCCACACGACCTCCGCCTGCTCGGCGAGCGACGCGGGCACCGAGCCGTCCGGCGCGGTCGGCACGACGCCCGAGGTGTGGAGGACCGCGGCCGTCGATTCGACGAGCACGGCGTGGGCATAGCGGGCGGCGGGCGGGGCGATGGTCGTCGGTGTCACGATGCGGTTCACGGCTGGCCATCCTCCCGCACAGCGTTAGCCTTCGCCCATGACCCTGATCGAGCACTTCACGCCCAGCCACGGCGAGGCGGAGGCCGACGTCGTCGACGCCCCGAAGATCGACGGCGTGTCGCTGACCCCCAAGGCCGTCCAACTCGTCGGGCCACCGTCGTTCGAGACGGTCGAGGAGGAGCGCCAGCACCGCAAGCAGAAGCTCGCCGGCGCGCTGCGCATCTTCGGCCGGTTCGGGTTCGGCGAGGGCGTGGCCGGGCACATCACGGTGCGCGATCCGGAGTTCCCCGACCACTTCTGGGTCAACCCGTTCGGGCGCAGCTTCCGCCACATGCGCGTCAGCGACCTGATCCTCGTCAACCACAACGGCGACGTCGTGTACGGCTCGCAGCCGGTCAACCGCGCTGCGTTCGTGATCCACAGCGCCATCCACCAGGCCCGCCCGGACGTCGTCGCCGCCGCCCACGCCCACTCGCCGTTCGGCAAGTCGTTCGCATCGCTCGGCATCCCGCTCGCCCCGCTGACCCAGGACGCATGCATGTTCTACGAGGACCACGTCGTGATCGCCGAGCAGGGCGGCGCGGTCGTGTTCGAGGTCGAGGCGGGCAAGCAGCTGGCCGCCGCGTTCCCCACGGGCAAGGCGGCGATCCACAAGAACCACGGCCTGTTCACGGTCGGCGAGACCGTCGACGAGGCGGTCTTCTGGTTCGTGTCGATGGACCGGTCGTGCCAGGCGCAGCTGATGGCGATGGCGGCCGGCGAGCCGCAGGAGATCCGGCCCGAGTACGCCTCCTACACGGCGGCGCAGACCGGGTTCCCGCTCGCCGGCTGGTTCAGCTTCCAGCCGCTCTGGCAGGAGGTCTGCCGGACGGATCCCGAGCTGTTCGAGTGACGGACGCGCCCGCCCGGGCACGTCCAACGCGCCCGGCCGCGCCGGGCGCCTCCCCCACCGGCCCCGTCTCGCGGTTCCTCGACACCGCGTCGCCCGAGGGCCTGTTCGTCCTCTCCGCCGTCGCCCAGTACGTCGGGGCGACGATCGCCGTGCTGCTGTTCGACCGCGTCGCGCCGCAGACCGTCGCGTGGATCCGGGTCATCGGCGCGGCGATCGCCGTGCTCGCCGTCTCACGGGCATTCTGGCGCGGCTGGACCCGGCGCCAGCTCGCCGCGGCGGCGATCTTCGGGATCGCGACCGCGGTGATGAACACGTGCTTCTACATGGCGATCGACCGCACCGACCTCGGCAAGAGCGTGGCGATCGAGTTCATCGGACCGATCGTCGTCGCCGCGGTGATGACGCGGACCCGCCGCAACGCCGCCGCGCTCGTGCTCGCCGCCGCCGGTGTCGTGGTCCTCGGCGGCGTCGAGCTGGACGGGAACACCGTCGGGATGGCGTGGCTGCTGGCGGCCTCGGCGTGCTGGGCGGCATACATCGTCGTCGGGTCGAGGGTCGCCCAGGACCGCCCCGGCGTGAGCGGGCTCGGCGTCGGGCTGGCGATCGGCGCCGTCGCCATCGCCCCGTTCGGCGCACCGGGCAGCAGCGTCGTGTGGACGTCGCCGCGCCTGCTCGCCGCGTGCCTCCTGGTGGGCGTGTTCTCCAACGCCATCGGTTACGGCATCGACCAGCACGTGCTGCGGCGGATCCCGGTCCGGCGGTTCTCACTGCTGCTCGCCCTACTCCCGGTGACCGCCGTGGCGATGGGTTGGCTGGTGCTCGACCAGCGACCGTCCGGCCTCGACGCCGTGGGCATCGCCTTGGTGCTCGCCGGCGTCGTCTTGCAGGAGCGCGACCAGTTGACGGTCGACGCACTGGCGACCGAAGCACCCGCTTGACTCAGCGGGCCACCGGGGCGCACAGTGCGGTGATCGGGCCGCATCCGTGCGGTCGTGGAGGGAGGATCAGCATGTCGAAGTCCACGCGCGCGGCCGCCGTTGCGGCGCTACTGCTGACTGGCTCGCTGGCCACCGCCAGCGTCGCGCAGGCTGCGCCACCACCGAACGACGACATCGCCAATGCCACCGTCGTCAACGCGTTGCCGTTCACGGACACCGTCGACACGACCGAGGCCACGATCACGCCCGACGAGGCGCAGTTGAACGACTACTGCGGCGCGCCGGCCATGGAGCACGGCGTGTGGTACACCGCGACTCCGGTCGGCTCCGGCACCGGCATCATCGACGTCACCGCGTCGAACTACTCGGCGGGCATCGTCGTGCTCCTGGCGACGGATGACGGGTTGCAGCCGATTGCCTGTGGTCCAGGGATCGTCAGCGGCCCGTTCACGGCCGGCCAGACGGTGTACTTCATGGTGTTCGGCGACGGCGGGTCGGTGGCCACGTCCGGGGAACTGGCCGTCGTGGTACGCGAGGCAGTGCCCCCGCCAGCGATCGAGGTCACCGTCGACCCGGTGGCGACCGTCGACCGCTCGGGGGCCGCGACCATCACCGGCACCGTCACGTGCACCGCACCCGATGGCCAAGGCGTCGTGCTCGGGGTCGATGGCTCCGTCCGCCAGCGCGTCGGTCGCATCTTCATCAACGGATTCTTCTTCAGCAGTCTCGGCATCCCGTGCGACGGGACGACGACGCAGTGGTCGGCGCTCGCCGTGGCCGACAACGGCAAGTTCGCCGGTGGCAAGGCAGCGACAGTCGCGGTGTCCTTCGGATGCGGCACCGACCTGTGCTCGACCGGGTACGTCGAGGCGACGGTGCAGATGAAGAAGGGCCGGCTGCCGTGACCTGATGTCCACGGCGGGCGGCCGAGCCGCTGAGCCGGGAACTGTCAGCCGTTTCGCACCCGATCGGGCACGATTAGGCTGCCAGCTCGAGCGGCATCGCCGCTTCAGACCCCTCGGCGATCGCTATGGACTGGCTGATGGCCCCCGAGTGTTGGCTTGCCCGGCTCGTCTTCGTTCGCCTGCTCGGCCTCGTCTACCTGGTCGCGTTCCTGTCGGTCTTCAACCAGTTCCCCGCGCTGTGCGGCGAGCGCGGGCTGCAGCCGGCGCCCCCGTACCTGCGCGCGGCCGGCTTCCGGCGAGCACCGAGTCTGTTCCACATGCGCTACTCGGACCGGCTGGCGCGGGTCGTCGCTGCCGCCGGGATCGTGCTGTCAGGAGCCGTCGTAATCGGTCTCGTGGAGCAGCTCCCGCTCGCCGCCGGGATGGCGGTCTGGCTCGCCCTGTGGGTGATGTACCTGTCGTTCGTCAACGCCGGTCAGACGTTCTTCGGGTTCGCGTGGGAGACGCTCCTGCTGGAGGCCGGCTTCCTGGCCACGTTCGTCGGCAACGCCCAGGTCGCGCCGCTGTGGCCGGCGGTGCTGGCGCTGCGTTGGCTGCTGGTGCGCCTCGAGCTGGGTGCCGGGCTGATCAAGGTGCGCAGCGATCCGGCGTGGCGCCACCTCACCGCGCTCCAGTACCACTACGAGACCCAGCCGATCCCCAACCGGTTGAGCTGGCGATTCCACCATCTCCCGAACGCGGTGCATCGGATCGAGGTCGCCGGCAACCTCGCCGCCCAGCTGATCGTGCCGTTCGGGCTGCTGGCGCCGCAGCCGTGGGCAACGGGGGCTGGCGTGGTGGTGGTCGCGACCCAGCTCTGGCTGATGGCCAGTGGCAACTTCGCCTGGCTCAACCTGCTCACGATCACGCTGGCCATGTCCGCCTTCGGCTCCGGGTTCCTCGGGCGCCTGGTCCCGCTCGATCGGCCGGACCTGTCGACGCCGCCGGCCTGGTTCACCGCCACCGTGCTGACGATGGCCGCCGGGATGCTCGTCCTCAGCTGGCGGCCGGTGCGCAACATGGCATCGCGCCATCAGGTCATGAACGCCAGCTACAACCGGGTGCACCTTGGCAACACGTACGGCCTGTTCGGCCGCATGACCCGAGAGCGGGTGGAGATCGTCGTCGAGGGCACCGACGACACAGCGCCCGGACCGGCGACGTCCTGGCGGCCCTATGAGTTCAAGGCCAAGCCAGGCGATCCACAGCGCCGGCCGCGGCAGGTGGCGCCGTACCACTTACGGCTCGATTGGCTGATGTGGTTCGCCGCGCTGTCACCCAGGTACGCCCAGCGCTGGTTCCCCGAGCTGATCGCCAAGCTGCTCGACGGCGACGGCACAGCGTTGCGGCTCCTCGGCCGCAACCCGTTCCCCGAGCGGCCGCCGGCGTTCGTGCGGGCGCTGCTGTATCGCTACCACTTCACGTCAGCCGGGGAGCGACGGGCGACCGGAGAGTGGTGGCGCCGCGAGCTGCTGGGCGAGTATCTGCCGCCAGTCGGACTCCCTGCACCACGCGGCCTGCCCCATCTCGGCTGACCGAGCGTGCCGGAGTGGCTACCGTGGCAGCGTCGCCGGCGACGGAGGGATGCCATGAGTCGGGCGGTGCGCCGCAGGTACTGGGTCGAGGTGGGGCTGGCGATCGTGACGGGGGCGCTGCTTGTGCTCACGATCATCACCCGCGAGTGGATCGAGATCATCTTCGGCGTCGATCCCGACGGCGGCAGCGGCGCCCTGGAGTGGGCGATCGTCGCCGGCCTCGCCGTGCTGACGCTCGCCAGCACCGTCGCTGCCCGGCGAGAGTGGGTCCGCGCCGCCCCAGCCCCGGCCTGAGGGGCCCCGCCCAGATCCAAGAACCCCCTTCTGGGCGGG
>JBIOUO010000034.1:0-7465 GCA_044867195.1 Ilumatobacteraceae bacterium | reverse complement strand
GAGGTGGGAGGACGCCCGTATCGCGTACGAGGCCGCAGTGGCCGGCGGTGAGTCGGCGGAGGCCCGCTTCGGCCTGGCCTCGACATCGTGGTGGCTCGGCGACAACATCCGCAGCATCACCGAGTGCACGCGGGCCTACGCGCTGTTCCGCCGCCGCGGCGACGTTGCGCACGCCGTGCAGTGCGCGCTGTGGCTGGCGATCACGTACAAGGCCAACTTCGCCAACGTCGCCGCGGCGAGCGGGTGGATCGGCCGCGCCGAGCGGCTGCTGCAGACCGTCCAACCGGGCCCGCTCCACGGCTACGCGTGGGTGGCGCGCGCGTACCGGATGGCGGACCTGGCGCAGGCCGAGGACCTCACCCGCCAGGCGATCGCCGTCGCCCGCCGCGGGGACGACGTCGACCTCGAGCTCGAGGCGCTCTCCCAGCTCGGCCTGATCCGCGTCGGCCGCGGCGACACCGCCGCCGGCCTGGCGATGATCGACGAGGCCATGGCCGCCGCGCTGGGCGGCGAGCGCTCGCGCTTGGAGACGGTCGTCTACACGTGCTGCGACATGCTCAACGCGTGCGAGCTGGCGTCGGACATCGAGCGCGCCGCCCAGTGGTGCCAGGCCGCCGATGAGTTCGTCAGCACATACGGCTGCCCGTTCCTCTACGCCGAATGTCGCATCTTCTACGGCAGCGTGCTGACCGCCAAGGGGCGCTGGGCCGAGGCCGAGCACGAGCTCGACACCGGCCTGCGGATCACCGAGGGAGCGTGCCCGGCGCTGCACGACCGGGCCCTGATCCGTCTCGCCGGTCTACGCGTCCGCCAGGGCCGCCTGGAGGACGCCGAGCGCCTGCTCGCCGATGTCGGCCGCAGCGTCGAGGCCGACGCCGAGGCCGCTCTCTCGCGGGCGGCGCTGCTGCTTGCGCGTGGCGACTCCGCCGGCGCCAGCCGGCTGCTGTCGCGGCGAGTGCAGGACCTTGCCGCCCACCGCCTCCACCGGTGCTCGGCGCTCGACGTGCTGGTCGACGCCTCGCTCGCCTCCGGTGATCTGGAGACAGCCGCATCGGCCGCCGGGCGCCTCGCCCAGACGGCCGGCGAGGCGAGCAGCGAGCACCTCGACGCCCTCGCCCGGCGAGCAGCGGGGCGCGTCGCGATGGCCACCGGCGAGGGCCGGCGCGCCATCGCCGAGCTCGAGGCCGCGCTGGCGATGTGGATCGACATCGACCTGCCCTACGAGGTCGCACGGACCCGCTTCGAGCTCGGCCGAGCGCTCGCCGCCGTCGAGCGCGACGCCGGAGTGGACCACGCTCGGCGAGCGCTGGGCGCGTTCGAGCAGCTCGGCGCCCCCGTCGACGCCGACCGCGTCGCCGCCCACCTCCGCGCCCTCGGTGTCGTCGCCCGCACCGGAGCCAAGGGGGCTGGCGTGCTCACCGAGCGCGAGCAGCAGGTGTTGCGGCTGCTCGGCGCCGGCCTGTCGAACCCGGAGATCGCCGCCCGCCTCCACGTCAGCCGCAAGACCGCGGCCCACCATGTGAGCAGCGTGCTGAGCAAGCTCCACCTGCGCAACCGGGCTGAGGCCGCCGCCCACGCCGTCGCCACGCTGGGCCCGCCCGCGCCGCCACGTTGACATCGCAGATGGGTCAGTCGCCCGATGCTCCCTGCTGCCCGAACGGCGCATGATCGCCGCGATGACCGACTCCACCACCTCTGAGACATTCCAGATCCCGATCGAGGCCGCCGAGGCGTACGAGGAGGCGTTCGTGCCGGCCTTCTTCGCCCAGTGGGCGCCGGCGCTGTGCGCCGCCGGTGGCCTGCGGGCCGGGCTCCGCGTGCTCGACGTCGCCTGCGGCACCGGCATCGTCGCCCGCACTGCGGCCGGCATCGTCGGTGCCGCGAACGTCACGGGTGTCGACCTCAACGAGGCGATGCTCATCGTCGCCCGGCGGGTGCGCCCGGACATCGACTACCGCCAGGGCGACGTCGCGTCGCTGCCGTTCGCTGATGCCTCGTTCGACGCCGTGCTGTGCCAGATGGCGCTGATGTTCTTCCCCGATCGGGCAGCGGCGATCGCCGAGATGGGCCGCGTCTGCCGCCCTGGCGGGGCGGTGGTGATCGCCGTGCCCGGCGACCTTGGCGAGCAACCGGCGTACGGTCCGTTCGTCGAGATGGCAGCCCGATACGCCGGACCCGAGGCGCGCTCGCTGCTCAGCTCGTACTTCGCGTGTGGCGTCGTCGACGAGCTGGTCGCCCAGTTCGAGCGAGCGGCCCTGCGCGTGTCGGGCGTGCAGACCGAGCACGGGACGGCGCGGTTCCCCTCGGTGGACGCGCTCGTCGCCACCGAGGTCGACAGCACGCCGCTCGCCAGCCGGATCACGCCGGCGGTCCACGCCCAGATCGCCGCCGGGGCCCGCGAGGTGCTGGCGCCGTTCACCACCAGTGACGGGCGGCTGGAGGCGCCGTTCGTCACCCAGGTGGTCGCCGCTCGCGCCTGACCCGCCCATAACCTCTCGCCGATGGAGCTGCATCGGGAACTGCGCGAGGCCATCGACGCCGGAGTCCACGGCCACCTCGTCACGATCGACCCGGACGGCCGGCCGCAGGTCAGCATGATCTGGGCAGGGCGTGACGGCGACGAGATCGTCGTCGCCCACCTCGGCGCCGGACGCAAGATGCGCAACATCGAGCGTGACCCGCGCGTGGCGATCAGCTTCCAGCTGCCGGGTACGGCCGGTCCAGGCCTGGCTCGCTACGCCGTGTTGCACGGCACCGCACGGATCACCGAGGGCGGTGGGCCGGAGCTCTTGCAGCAGCTGGCGCCGCGCTTCCTCGGCCCTGGAGTGAGGTTCCCGCCGATGGACGACCCGCCGCCCGGGCGCGTCGTGCACATCTCCGTCGAGCGGGTGACAGGCGCCGGCCCGTGGGTCAGCGGATGACGAAGTAGGCCTCGCCCGGGACGAGCCGGGTCAGCACCGCCGCCAGGTTGGAGGCGTTCAGCGACACACAGCCCGACGTCGGCTTGCTGTTGCCGGCGGCGTCGTAGGAGTGCCGGTGGAGGAAGATCGCCGCGGCCAGCGCCGGCTCGTCAGGAGCGTCACCCGAGCGGTTGGGGCCCATGTTGGCGTCGATCAGCGCGGCCGCCGAGTAGGCGCCGGTGATCGCCGGCAGGTACTCGTCGGGGCTCCTGCACGACGCCGGGGAGCGCGACACCAGCTGGTTGTAGTCCGCCGTTCCGGGCGTCGCGCCCCAGCAATCGCCGGCCCGCACCTGGCGCCAGGCGCCCGAAACGCCGGGGTTGGCGCCGTTGCCGAAGAACTGGAACGTCTGGCCGTCGGGGGCGGTCATCGTGCCGAGCCCGAACACCCCGCCCGGCGTCGTGCCGTCGCCCGAACGGCGGTCGGCCAGGGCGCGCACGCCGTTGACGCCCACGCGGCCGGGGAGGTCCATCGCCGCGCACTGCCAGCCGCCGGTGTCGCGCACCAGGAGGTCGACGTCGGCCCGCGACCCCGACGACGTGACGACCACGACCTGGCCGGCGGTATCGGGCACCCCGGCCGGGGGGAGGCACGCCGACGGCGGCGGCGGACCGCACGTCGGCTCACACCCCGGCACGAGGGCGGCGATGACGGTGGCCCCGATCCCGACGGCACGTGCGATCACGCCGCCCGACCGTAGCCCGGCGTCGCGCCCGCGTGCATCTGGGTGGCCCCGGTCTCATTGCACGATCTGGGGCGTCACGGTCTCGAAATCGAGACTGTCGCCACCCAGTTCGCTGGATCAGCTGTGATTGGCCGCCAGCTCGGTGGCCGGGTCGCCGGCGATGCGGGTGTGCCACATCCGGCGCGGCTCGGTCATGTCGAACGGCGTGGCGCAGTGCATCAGCCGCCGGTTGTCCCAGACCACCACGTCGCCGGCCTCCCACTGGTGGAAGTGCACCCGCGGCGGCTGGCACGCCCACTCGTTGAGGTGGTCGAGGAACCGCTCGGACTCGTCGGGGTCCATCCCCACGATCCCGTAGGCGTGGCGACCGATCAGCAGGTTCGGGCGACCGGTGTCCGGGTGGATCTTGACGAGCGGGCGCAGCGACGGCTCCTTGTCGTGGTAGCCGTACATCGCGTAGCCGCCGCGCTCGTCGCGGGTGGACGGCAGGTAGCCGGCCCGACCCTGGCTGTAGAACAGCGAGTGGTAGGCCGACAGCCTGCCGAGCAGGGCGCGAGTGTCGTCGTCGAGGGCGTCGTAGGCGGCGCGCATGTCCGCCCAGCCGGTGGCCGCACCGGCGCTGGGCACGATCTCGGCGGAGAACACAGCGCCCTTCGCCTGCAGCGGCATGTACGTGCTGTCGTGGTGCCAGCCCTCGTTGCCACGCAGTGACTTGACGACGTCGTCGGACGGATCGGCGCGCACCCGGCCGTCGCGGCCGACGTTGGAGATCGGCGCGGCCTCGAACTCGAGGTCGCCGAAGCGCCGGGCGAACGCGTTCTGCTCATCCCGCGTGACGGACTGGCCGGGGAAGATCAGCAGCGCGTGCTCGATCCACGCCGCGCGGACCTCGTGCCAAGTGTCGTCGTCGAGCGTCGCCAGCTCGACGCCGCGCACGACTGCTCCGAACGTCGCGTCCAGCGGCTCGACGTCCAGCCCCTGACCCACACGGCAAGCCTACGTCGCGAGCCTGCCGGGTCAGCGGTCGGCGGGTGCTCGCGTCGCGGTCACCACGGTCACCGGCAGCGAGGTCTTGCGCTCGATGCGGTGCGGCAGATCCTGGCGCAGCCAGCGTGAGATCGGACTCGGCAGCGTGGAGATGATGATCTCGTCGATCGGCCGGCTGGCGAGCACGGCAAGCACCGCCCGCACGGCGTCGGACTCACCGACCTCGCCCGTCACCGTCACCGTCGCCCCGAGCCCGCGCATCCACTCCAGGCCATACCGCAGGCGCTCGCCGGCGACCTCGCGCTCGTCGGGACCCTGCAGCGCCGGCACGACCCCGACCTCCATCGCCGAGAACCCCGCCGCGATGCCGATCGGCGGCGCCGGCGGCACCGGCACCAGGAGGTGGAACTCGCACGGCTCCGCCGCCAGCCGTGTGGCGACGACCGCGGCCAGCTCGTCGCCGCCGACCGTGCGGTTGGCGACTACCAGCACGCGCCGCATGTGCACCTCCCCACGTCCCGGACCGGCTGACGCGCCGGGCGGACGACTGCCTGGCGCGGTGGCAACACTAGGCTCGCCGGCCGATGGACGTCGCCGAAGTGCTCATCGATCTGTTCGGGCGTGTGGACGAGCACGTGCACGAGGCCGTCGACGGGCTCTCGGCCGGCGATCTCGTCGTCGTGCCGGAGCCGGGGAGCAACACGATCGGCTGGCTGGTGTGGCACCTGATCCGGGTCGAGGACTCCCACGTCGGTGAGCTGCTCGAGGGCGACCAGCTGTGGGTGACGGGACCGTGGGCCGCTCGCTTCGGCCTCCCGCCCGATCCGGAGAACTCGGGCTACGGCCATGCACCCGAGGAGGTCGCCGCCGTGCGGCCCGACGGCCCCGATGCGCTGCTCGGCTACTACGCCGCGGTGCGCGAGCGGACGTCGGCGTTTCTCGGCGGCCTGGGACCCGACGACCTCGATCGCATCGTCGACCGCCGCTGGGACCCGCCGGTCACGCTCGGCGTGCGCCTCGTCAGCATCGTCGACGACGAGATCCAGCACGCCGGCCAGGCGTGCTATCTGCGCGGGCTCATCGACCGCCGCCGCTCGTAGCGCGCGTCAGGAGCCGACGCGCTCGAACCTGGGTGCGCGCTTCTCGACCAGCGCGGTCGCCCCCTCGCGAGCGTCTGGACGCCCGACGGCGGCGAACGTCGCCTGCGACGCTTCCACCAGCGCCGGGCGCATCGCTTCGCCGCCATGCGCGTAGACGAGCCGCTTCGTGTCGGCGAGCGCCTTCGGTGCCACGTTCGCCGCCAGGTCGGCGATGTAGCCGCGCGCCGTGTCGAGTAGCCCGTCAGGCGCGACGACCTGTTGCACGAGCCCGAGCCGGAGCGCCTCGTCGGCGCCGATCCGGCGCGACGACCACAGCACGTCGAGGGCCGCGGCGGTGCCGATCTGGCGGGGCAGCAGCCAGGTCAGGCCGTGCTCGGCGATCAGGCCGCGCTTGGTGAAGATCGAGATCAACGTCGCCTCTGTCGATGCGAAACGGAGGTCGCACATCGCGGCGAGCAGGAACCCGCCGCCGGCAGCAACGCCGTTGACGGCGGCGATGATCGGCTTGGGTTGCTGGATGAGGTAGTTGAACAACCCCGGCAACTCGTCCTCGGGGATGACCGGTGCCTCGCCCGCTGTTCCCTGTGTCGTGGCGGCGAGCACGCTGGCGTCGAGCCCGGCGCAGAACCCGCGTCCCTCGCCGGTGATGACGATCCCGACGACGGCGGAGTCGGCGACGGCCTCGTCGACGGCCGCGCGGATCTCCGCCAGCATCGGGTAGTGGAAGGCGTTGAGCACCTCCGGGCGAGCCAGCGTGATGACGGCGGCGGGGTCGGTGACCTCGTAGCGGATGTAGTGGCGCTCCATGCGCCGAGTCTTCCCCACCGCACCGATTCTGACGACACTGGGTCGCGCTCAGCGCGATCCGGTCTCCGGAGAATCGCCCGGGCCGGCCGCCTCGAGCCGGGCGTGGAGGCGGGATCGCAGCTCGTCGGTGTCGTAGGCGCGGTAGGTCCGGCGCCGGCGCTCGACCGCCACGCCCGCGGCGACCACACCGGCCAGCGTCGCCACGCCGAGGACCTTCCACAACCGCATGCCGCCGTACAGTACGGCCGTGGCGCCCGAGGCGACGATCCCCGCCGACGAGGCCATCGACGAGGCGACGACCGGCGACGTCTGGCTGTTCCGGGGGCGCTCCGTGGCCGACCGGGCGATCCGGGTGGCGACGAACTCGCCGGTCAACCACGTCGCCATGGTCGTCGCCATCGAGGACCTGCCGCCGCTGCTGTGGCACACCGAGATGGGCCGCACGCTGGAGGACGTGTGGACGGGGACGCACCACCGTGGGGCCCAGCTCAACCGGCTCGCCGACGCCTACCGGGTCTGGACCGGCAAGTACCAGCAGCAGGCTTACGTGCGCCAGTTCCGGGGCGAGGTCACGCGGGCGATGGAGGACGAGCTGCTCCGGGTGATCGCCGCCCACGTCGGCAAGCCGTTCCCCAGGACGTCCCGCCTCGCCGCGTGGTGGCTGAAAGGGCGGCTGCGCCGGGAGGCGACCGGCGAGGCGGTGTACTGCGCCCAGCTGCTGGCGATCACGTTCCGCCACATGGGCCTGCTCGACCCCCGCAAGCCGGCGAACTGGTACGACCCCGGGAAGTTCTGGAGCGGCGACCGGCTCGAGCTGGCCAACGGCGCCACGCTCGCCGGCGAGCTCGCCGTCATCGCCCCCTGACGCCGCACCCCGTTGGAGTGTTTCCGCCATCGGAGTGTTTGCTCGGGGAGGGCCCCCGGCG
>JBIOUO010000033.1:0-8902 GCA_044867195.1 Ilumatobacteraceae bacterium | reverse complement strand
GCGCTCCGAGCCTGGCTCCGCGTCCGCGGCGACGTGGTCGTCGACCTGCCCGATGCGTCGCCGAATGCCGTGTTCCTGTTCGGGAACGAGCGCGGTGGTCGGCTCTCGCCTCGCGACGTGCGCCGGATCCTCGATCGCCGCTCGCCGTCGCCCACCCATCCGCACGCCCTGCGGCACAGCTTCGCCACCCACCTGCTCGACGGGGGCGCGGACCTCCGGGCCGTCCAAGAGCTGCTCGGCCATGCCGATGTGGCCACGACGCAGCGCTACACCCACGTCAGCCGCGAGCGACTGCGGGCGGCGTACGCCGACGCCCACCCGCGCGCCTGAGGTGAACGAGGCGTATGGCAATCGTCGATGTCGATCCGTACCTCGCGATGCAGTGGGAGCGCTGGCTCAAGCGCCGTAGCTCGTCGGCCCGCGACCACCTGATCGTCTCGTACGCGCCGCTGGTGAAGTTCATCGCCGGTCGCGTCGGAGCGGGGCTGCCGGCCAGCGTCGACCCCGGCGACCTCGTCAGCTCCGGCGTGATCGGGCTGATCGACGCCATCGAGCGCTACGACCCCCAGCGTGGGGTCAAGTTCGAGACGTTCGCCACGCCGCGCATCCGAGGTGCGATCTACGACGGGTTGCGCGCGCTGGACTGGGTTCCCCGCTCGGTGCGGGCACGGGCACGGGACGTCGAGCGGGCGATCGCCGAGCTCGAGTCGCGCCTGGGTCGCTCGCCCAGCGACGACGAGCTGTCCGAGCACCTCGGCCTCAGCCGCGACCAGCTGCGCCAGTGGCTGTCGTCGATCGCGTCGACGACCGTTGGTCCGCTCGAGCGGGCGTTGGACCTCGGGGCCGAGCCGCGTGCGTTGAGCGGCGAGGTGCCGACCGTGCCGTCGACGGTCATCGAGGATCGCGAGGTCCGCGAGGTGATGCGGGCCGAGATCGACAAGCTGCCCGATCGTGAGAAGCTCGTCCTGTCGCTGTACTACGACGAGGGTCTCACGCTCGCCCAGATCAGCCGGGTGCTCGGTGTGAGTGAGAGCCGGGTGCCCCAGATCCACACCAAGTCGGTGCTCTACCTGCGGGCGCGGATGGCGGCGGCCGGCGTCGCCTGAGCGTCAGCGTTGTCGCTCGCGAGCCGTGTGCTCGCCCGGTCCGAAGGTCTAGGAGGTAGGCGATGTGGTCGTCGTTGGCGGTCGTGCTGTCGCTGGCTGGGTCGCCGGTGCCGCCGTCGCTGGCCCCGGGGTGCTTGCTGCCGCCGGTAACGGCGCCGATCGTCGACCCGTTCCGGGAGCCTGCGTGCGAGTGGTGTCCGGGCAACCGCGGGCTGACCTACGCCCTGGCAGTGGGGTCCGCGGTGCGAGCAGCGGCGGCGGGGACCGTTACCTTCAGTGGCGTCGTCGCCGGCACCCGCTACGTCGTCGTCGAACACGCCGCCGGCGGGCTGCGGGCGACATACGGCGGGCTGGCATCGACGGCGCTGAGTGCCGGCGACGTCGTGGCCGCCGGCGCCATCGTCGGGCGCGCCGGTCCGGAACTGCACTTCGGGCTCCGGCGCGGAGAGACGTACGTCGATCCGGCGCCGATGCTCGGGCGGCTCGTCGACCGGCCGCGCCTCGTGCCGACGGACGGGACGGCGCGCCGTGCTGCCCCACCGCCCGTCCTGCGGTGCCGGGTCGACCAGTGAGCCGTGACGCCAGCCTCGGCAGGGCGGCCTGGCGCGGCGTCGGCGGGGCGGGCCTGGCGCGGCGTCGGCTCCGGCCCGCCAGCGCCGGTAGAGTTCTCGACCGGCCCACCGCCCGGCGGGTCGACGATCACCCACCTGCCACCAACCTGCGGTCGCTCTGGCGCCGGTGGCCGGTCTGTCAACCGCGAAGGAGCTCCCCATGGCTGTCATCACGATGCGGCAGATGCTCGAGGCCGGCGTCCATTTCGGGCACCAGACCCGGCGCTGGAACCCGAAGATGAAGCGCTTCATCTTCGGCGAGCGCAACGGCATCTACATCATCGACCTCCAGCAGACGCTCAGCCGCGTCGAGAACGCCTACGCGTTCGTCCGCGATCTCGTCGCCAGCGGCGGCGTCATCCTGTTCGTCGGCACCAAGAAGCAGGCCCAGGATCCGATCCGCAGCTACGCCGAGAAGTGCGGCATGCCCTACGTCAACGAGCGCTGGCTGGGCGGGATGCTCACCAACTTCGACACCATCTCCAAGCGCGTCGGCAAGATGCTGGAGTACGAGCGGATGCGCGATTCGGGCGAGTTCGAGGCGATGCCGAAGAAGGAGGCGTTGCTGCTGACGCGCGAGATGGAGAAGCTGCAGCGCAACCTCGGCGGGCTACGCGGCTTGAACCGCCGCCCGGACGCGATCTTCGTGCTCGACACGAAGAAGGAGCACATCGCTGTCACCGAGGCCAACAAGCTCGGCATCCCGGTCGTCGCTGTCGTCGACACGAACGTCGATCCCGAGCTCGTGCAGTACCCGATCCCGGGGAATGACGACGCCATCCGCGCCAACTCCCTGCTCGCCCGGGTCATCGCCGATGGCGTCGAGGAAGGTCGCTTCATCGCCGCCAAGCGCGATCCGGGCCACGCCCCCGTGGTGCGCTCTGCCGAGGAGGAGGCGGCCTTCACCGCTCGCCAGGCCGAGGCGCGCGCCGAGGCGGCGCGTGCCCAGGCCGAGCGCGATGCCCGCCTGGCGGCGGCCCGCGCCGCGACTCCGGTCGCCGAACCGGCCGAGGCGCCCGCCGAGGAGCGGTCCGCCGAGACCGACACCGGTTCCGTCGAGCCCGACAGCGCGGGCCAGGATCAGGCGCCCCTGGCGCCCGACGTACGCGCAGCCGATCCGGTGGCGAGCGCCGAGATGCCCGTGGAGGTGCCGGCAGAGATACCCGTGGAGGTGCCGGCGGAGGAGCAACCTCCCGAGCCCGCGCTGTCGGCCGTCGACGCGGCACCTGAGCCGCACGAGGAGAGCTGACCGGCATGGCGTTCACGGCAAAGGACGTCCAGGCGCTGCGTCAGAGCACCGGCGCCGGGATGATGGATGCGAAGAAGGCGCTGGAGGCCACCGAGGGTGACTTCGAGGCGGCGAAGCAGTGGTTGCGCGAGCAGGGGCTTGCGGCCAGCGCCAAGCGCGACGACCGCGAGAACACCCAGGGCGTGGTCTCGCTCGTCGTCGCCGACCAGGTCGGCGCGCTCGTCGAGCTGAAGTGCGAGACCGATTTCGTCGCCGGCAGCGAGCACTTCAAGCTGGAGGCGCAGGAGCTGGCGCGGCTCGTGGCGGCGAAGGGTCCGGAAGCGGTCTCCGAGCGCCAGGACCGCCTCGAGGACCTCAGGATCACGCTCAAGGAGAAGATCGAGGTGGGGCGCGTGGTCCGGCTCGAGGCCGAGCCGGGCGACGTGATCGACAGCTACCTGCATGTGCAGGGCGGCCGCGGCGTCAACGGCGTGCTCGTCGTGATGTCCGACGCCACGCCGGCACTGGCCCACGACGTCGCCGTGCACGTCGCGTTCGCCCGCCCGAAATACCTGTCGCGCGAGGATGTGCCGGCAGAAGTCGTCGAGGCCGAGCGACGGACGCTGGAGACGATCACCCGCAACGAGGGCAAGCCGGAGCAGGCCCTGCCGAAGATCGTCGAGGGCCGCCTCGGCGGGTTCTTCAAGACGATCGTCCTGCTCGACCAGCCCTATGCCAAAGACGACAAGCACACGATCGCCCAGCTGATCGGATCGTCGACGATCGTCGAGTTCGCCCAGGTCGAGATCGGCTGAGCGCATGGCCGAGCTGGCGCCCGTCGACCGGGGGCAACGGGCGACGTCGCGCTGGAAGCGGATCGTCTTCAAGCCGTCAGGTGAGGCGCTCGCCGGCAAGTCCGGCGTCGGTCTCGATGGGGCGACGGTCGAGGCGACGGCGAAGGACATCATCGATCTGCGCCAGGGCCTCGGCGTCGACGTCGCCGTCGTGGTCGGTGGCGGCAACTTCTGGCGCGGGCGGATCGGGACGATGGCTGGCATGGACGCCACGCAGTCCGACCACATCGGCATGCTCGGCACGGTGATGAACGCGCTCGCGTTGCAGGACGCGCTCGAGCGCCTCGGCCAGTTCGCGCGCGTGCAGTCGGCGATCGAGATGCCGCGGATCGCCGAGCCGTACATCCGCCGCCGGGCCATGCGGCACCTCGAGAAGGGCCGCGTCGTGATCTTCGCTGCCGGCACCGGCAACCCGTTCTTCACCACCGACACCGCGGCCGCGCTGCGTGCCGCCGAGATCGACGCCGAGGTCGTGATCAAAGGCACCCACTCCGGCGTCGACGGCGTGTACGACGCCGATCCGCGCACCAGCGACAATCCCGTCAGGTACGACGAGATCGGCTACATGGACGTGATGACCAAGGACCTGCGCGTGATGGACGCCACCGCGATCGCGTTCTGCCGCGACCACGGGATCCCGATCGTCGTGTTCGACATGTCTCGACCTGGGAGCCTCCGCGCCATCCTCGAGGGCGAGAAGGTGGGCACCATCATCCAGTGAGGTCACGGCCGCCGGCCCGCGTGTCTCGCTGTGGCCCCTATAACCCTGCCGCGACGCCGTGACGGTTACGCTCGTTGCTTGTGATCGAGGAGACGCTGCTGGAGACCATCGACAAGATGGACAAGGCGGTCGGACACGTGCAGTCGCACTTCCAGACCGTTCGGACCGGCCGCGCCGCGCCCGCGCTGATCGAGAAGCTGCACGTCGAGTACTACGGCTCGCCCGTGCCACTCCAGCAGCTCGCCGGCATCCAGGTCCCGGAGGCACGGCAGCTGCTGGTCCGGCCGCACGACCGCACGACGCTCAATGCCATCGAGAAGGCGATCCGCGACTCCGACCTCGGCGTCAACCCGAGCAACGACGGCACCGTCATCCGGCTCTCGTTCCCGCCGCTCACGGAGGAGCGGCGCCGAGAATACGTCAAAGTCGTCAAGCACATGGCCGAGGACGGGCGGGTTGCCGTGCGCAACCTGCGGCGTGATGCGCGCAAGCACCTCGAAGCCGCCGAGCGTGCCGGTGAGATCTCTGCTGACGAGTTGGAGCGGGCGGAGAAGGAGCTGGAGAAGATCACCCACGACCATGTCGAGGCGATCGACGCCGCGCTCGGCCGCAAGGAGTCGGAGCTGCTCGAGGTCTGACCTCGGCATCCGGTTGGACGTGGCTCGTGAGCGGAGGACGACAAGGGAGCGCAGATGAGTGACGAGACGTGGCGACGGCAGGAGCGCGAGCAGCGCGAGCCGTCCGAGGAGTTCGGCGGTCCGCTGTTTCCGGACGAGGACCCCGAGGCCTCCACCACGGATCGTTCCGACGACACGGGAGAGCGCCGGCTGCGCTTCAACCCCAACGACACCGGCCCGCTCCCGCACTGGACCGACCCTCCGACCGGCGAGGTCCCGCGTCTTGAGCCGGCCGCATCGTCCGATGACACGGGCGAGGAGGAAGTCGACGTGTGGTCGTCGTTCACGACCGAGTCCCCGATCTGGCGTGACGACATCACCGGCGACCCGTCTGGGACGCCGAGCGGCGGGGTCGACCGCGATCTCACCGGCGAGGTGCGCGCCGACGCCCTGTCGGAGCCGCTGTCGCGCCCGCCCACCGACGACGTCGAGCTCGAGCCGCCGCCACGTCGGGAGCCGGGGCGGATCACGATCGGCACCGATCCGTCCGGCGTGCCGCGCCGCCCGCCCGGCAGCCGCCGGCGGGGGAGCGGGGCGCAGACCCGAGCCGGACGGCCCGCCGGTCCGGCGCGCACGTCGGCCGTGCACGCGCCGCCACCGCGCAACCTTCCCGCGGCGATCGGTGCCGGCCTGATCCTGGCCGCGTTGTTCGTGATCGCCACGCTCTGGCGGCCGATGGCCGTTCTCGTGCTGGTCACGATCGTCCTTGCGATCGCCGCCTTCGAGTACTTCGGCAAGGTCACCGAGAAGGGCTACCGCCCCGCCGTCGCCCCAGGGCTCGCCGCCTGCGTCGCCGCGCCGCTGGCCGCCTATTGGGTCGGCGAGGGCGCGCTGCCGCTGGTCGTGGCGTTCGCGTTCATCGCCGGGGCGATCGGGTTCATCGGCGCCAGGGGCGTCGAGTCCGGGCCGTTGCCGAACATGGCCGTCACCACGATGGGGGTGGTGTGGATCGGCGTCCTCGGCTCGTTCGCCGCGCTGATCCTGCGCTGGTCGAACGTGGGCGGCGCCAACGACATCGGCACCGACACGCTGTTCGTGATCGTGCTCGGCGTCGTCGCCAACGACATCGGGGCACTGCTCGTCGGCTCGTCGCTCGGCAAGACGCCACTGCGATCGTGGATCAGCCCCGGCAAGACCCTCGAGGGGCTGATCGGCGGCACCCTGCTCACGCTGCTCGTGCTGTTCGTCGTCGGCCTCACTGACCGCAGCACGACTTGGTCCACTGGCGACCTGCTGATCCTGGCGGTGGTCATCGCCGTGTTCGCTCCATTGGGCGACCTCACCGAGAGCATGTTCAAGCGCAACCTCGACGTCAAGGACTTCGGGGCCCTTGTCAGCGGCCACGGCGGCGTCCTCGACCGCTTCGACGCCTTCTTGTTCGTCCTGCCCGTGGCGTACTACGTCACGCGAGTCCTCGAGCCCTGGGCGAGCTGACGCCCATTCGCGTCGCCGTCGCCGGCTCGTCCGGCTCGATCGGGACGCAGACGCTCGACGTCGTGCGCGCCGAGGCGCCGCGCTACGAGGTGGTCGCGCTCGGCGTCGGGTCGGCCCTCGATGTGCTGGTCACCCAGGCGCGCGAGTTCCGGCCCCAGTTCGTCGCCATCGGCGACCCCTCCCGTCGCGCCGAGCTGGCAGCTGCGTTGCCCTTCGCGACTGTCGTCGACGACCTCGCCGACCTGGTCGACGGTGCCGACGTCGCGGTCAACGCCGTGGTCGGCTTCGCCGGGCTGCCGGTGACGGTCGCCGCCCTGCGCCACGGCCGGCGCCTGGCGCTCGCCAACAAGGAGAGCCTGATCGCCGCTGGCCCGGTCGTCCAGCCGTTGCGGGCGACGCCGGGCGCCGAGCTGATCCCCGTGGACAGCGAGCACTGCGCCCTCCATCAGTGCCTGCGCGCGTCGACGGCGCCCGACCGCGAAGTCGCCCGCCTGCTGCTCACGGCGAGCGGTGGGCCGTTCCGCGGCCGCACGACCGGCGATCTGGCCGGCGTCGGCGTCGACGAGGCGCTCGCCCATCCGACCTGGCAGATGGGCCCGAAGATCACGGTGGACTCCAGCACGCTGATGAACAAGGGCCTCGAGGTGATCGAGGCGCACGAGCTGTTCGGGGTGCCCTACGACCGCATCGAGGTCGTCGTCCATCCGCAGTCGGTGGTCCACTCGATGGTCGAGTACACCGACGGCTCGACGATCGCCCAGCTGAGCATGCCGGACATGCGGCTCCCGATCGGCTACGCGCTGGGCTGGCCGGCGCGCATCGTCACGCCGTTCGGGCGCATCGACTGGACGACGCTCGGGACGCTCGAGTTCGAGCGGCCCGACCGGACGACGTTCCGCTGCCTCGACCTCGCCTACCAGGCCGGACGCACCGGCGGCAGCGCGCCGGCGTGGCTCAGCGCGGCCAACGAAATCGCCGTCGAGGCGTTCCTCGCCGGTGCCATCACGTGGTTGCAGATCGCTGACGTGTGCAAAGCCGCTCTGGACCGGCATGATCTAGGAGTGCCGTCGACGGTGGATGAGGTGATCGCGGCCGATCGGGCCGCCCGGGAGGTCGCGCGGCGCGTAGTGGAGGCGGCGCGATGACTCAGGACCAAGCAGAGCGAGCAGGGCACGCAGAGCAGCAGCTGCCGCCGCCCGAGCCGGGCACCGCGGTGTCGGGTCGCTTCGACCGCTTCCGCCATGAGGTGGTGAGCGGCGGGTCGGTGGCCGAGCCGCCCGGCGCTGCCGACGAGCCGGCCGACCGCTGGGTCGGCGTGGTGAGCGGCCTGGTCATCGTCGCCCTGCTGGCCTGGCTGGCCGTCGTCAACATCTGGATGTTCGTGTTCGCGATGGGCATCCTCGTGTCGGTGTTCCTCCACGAGACGGGACACTTCGTCACTGCTCGCATGACGGGGATGAAGGCGACGCAGTTCTTCCTCGGCTTCGGGCCCCGGCTGTGGAGCTTCCGCCGTGGCGAGACCGAGTACGGCGTGCGCGCCCTCCCCCTCGGTGCGTTCGTGCGGATCATCGGCATGAGCAGCCTCGACGAGGTGCCCCCGGACGACGAGGCCCGCACGTACCGCCAGCAGAGCTACCCGCGCCGGATGCTCGTGATCTCGGCGGGCTCGTTGATGCATCTGCTGATCGCGATCGTCCTGCTGTTCACCGTGTTCGCCATCCGCGGTCAGTTCACCGAGCTGCCGGGGGCGTCGGTGCGGGCGGCGTTGCTCAACGGGCCCGCCGCGGCGGCGGGCATCCGGGCCGGCGACGTGATCGTGTCCGTCGACGGCGTCGCCGTGAACGACCCCGACGAGCTGGGCCGCGCCGTGCGCAGCCATGAGCCGGGCGACAGCGTCACGATCGAAGTCGAGCGTGACGGCGTGACCCGCACCATCGAGGTCGGGTTGGGCGCTAACACCGACCAGGCCGACCCCAACTTCGGCCAGGCGCTGCTGGGCGTCTCGAGTGAGACCGCCGGCGAGTGGCGCTCGATGCCGATCGGTGACGCCGCTGTGTCGAGCGTCACCGACCTGTTCCCGATGGCGTGGGAGAGCGCCCAGGGCGTCGTCAAGGTACTCAACCCGGTGAACATCGTCGACCACCTGACCGGCGAGTCCACCGACGTGACCACACGGCCGACGACGGTCGTCGGCATCACCCAGGTCAGCGGCGCGGTCGGCGAGAGCGATGGCATCATCGGGATGCTGTACCTGCTCGCCGCGTTGAACGT
>JBIOUO010000032.1:0-9805 GCA_044867195.1 Ilumatobacteraceae bacterium | reverse complement strand
CTCGGAGCTGTTCGCCGAGGACGAGCGCGACCCGCTCGACACCGACGACGACGACGACTTCGACGTCCCGTCGTTCCTGCGCTGACCGACCCGGCGCCGTTCCCCGACCTCGCGGCGAACCTCGCCGTCGTGCGGGCGCGCGTGGGCGACGGTGTTGAGATCGTCGCCGTGACCAAGGGCTTCGGCCCCGACGCCGTGCGCGCGGCCGCGGCGGGAGGGTGCCGGTCGATCGGCGAGAACTACGCCCAGGAACTGCTGTCCAAGGCGCCGGCTGCCGCTGAGTGCCGCGTCGCCGTGCATTTCATCGGCCAGCTGCAGTCGAACAAGGTGCGCTCGCTGGCGGGGATCGTCGACGTCTGGGAGACGGTCGATCGCCGGCGCCTGGTCGACGAGCTCGCCCGCCGCGCGCCCGGCGCGACGGTCCTGGTCCAGGTCGACGCCACCGACGAGCCCGGCAAGGGCGGGTGCCCGCCCGGCGAGGTCGCCGCGCTCGTGCAGGCGGCCGCCGGAGCCGGGCTCGTCGTCGACGGCCTGATGACCGTCGGGCCGACGGTGGGCGGCCCCGAAGCGGCACGACCCGGGTTCCGCACGACCCGCCGACTGGTCGACGAGCTCGGCCTGCGCACCTGCTCGATGGGCATGAGCGCCGACCTCGAGGTCGCCGTCGAAGAGGGCTCGACACGCGTCCGGGTCGGCACCGCCCTGTTCGGCCCCCGCCCACACCCCTGATCCGTTGGAGTGTTTGCCCCGATGGAGGGTTACGGCGGGGGCTTCCCCGGCGGAAACACTCCAACGGCGGAAACACTCCAACGGCGTATCCCAACGGCCCATCGGCCATCTGCGGGAACGCATGAGATAGCCTGCGCGGCGCAGGAGGAACCGGATGTCATTCTGGAAGAAGACCATGGACTACCTGGGTCTTGGTCCTGACGACGCGTACGAGGACTACGACGATCAGGCCGAGCCCGAGCCTCCGGCGCGGACGTCGCGGTCCTCTGACAGCGCATCCCGTGGCACCCGCGGTGGCAACTCGAGCGGACGCAACTGGCCCGCCGAGTCCGACGAGACAGTGATCCGCGCCGTGCCCGCGCGCCCGAGCTACCCGTCGCGCGACTTCGAGTCGTCGACCCGCCGGACGCCCGGCACGGGTGACGATTCCGGCGCCCACAGCCGCACCGCGCCGCGCTCGTCGCCGCGGGTGACGACCTCGCCGAGCGGCGCCGAGCCGGCGACCGTGAAACCACGGCGCTTCGATCAGGCGCAGGAGCTGGCCGACAAGTTCAAGGAGGGGCTGCCGGTCATCCTCAACCTGGAGTCGGCCGAGCGCGATGTCGCCCGCCGCCTGATCGACTTCGCCAGCGGCGTCTGCTACTCGCTCGACGGCTCGATGGAGAAGGTGGCGACGGGGGTCTACCTGCTCAAGCCGGCACCTGGGCGGGTCCACCGATTCGACGACTACGAGAGTTGAGGCCAATGGCTCTGAGCCCCCAAGCGATCCGCCAGACGACGTTCAAGACGAGCCGCAAGGGCTACGACCCCGGCGAGGTGAACGCGTTCCTGCGCGAGGCGGCGACGGCCCTGGAGGCCGCGCAGCACGAGGCGACGGCGATGGAAGCCCGCGCCCGTGCCGCCGTCGCCCGGCTGCAGGAACTGTCGCAGCAGTCCGGCGGTGACGCCGGTGGGTCGCCGGCGGCGGTGCATGCAGGCGTCGACGAGAGCGAGACGATCAGCCGCACGCTGCTGCTCGCTCAGCGCACCGCGGACACGACCGTCGCCGAGGCCCAGGAGGAGGCCGACCGCCTGCTCGCCGCGGCGCGAGACGACGCCAACGTCAGTCTCGACGCGGCACGCGAGCAGGCGGTCCATCTCGTCGACGACGCCAAGGCCGAGGCCCGGCGCGCCGGTGAGTCCGAGCGCGTCCAGGTCGAGGGTGAGGTGCAGGCTCTGCTCGCCCGGCGCGACTTCCTGGAGTCCGACGTCGACCACCTCGAGCAGTACCTCATCGCCCAGCGCGAGCGCATCGTCGAGGCGGTCGGCGCGCTGAACGACATCGTCCACCGCATCCCCGACGGGTTGGCCGACATGCGCCGGCCGCTGCTGTCGGCGGCGGCCGACCCGCCGCTGGCACGCGCCGGTGCCGACAGTGTCGACGACAGCGACGGCGACCGGGAGGGCGAGGGCATCGAGCCGGCGCCAGACGATGTCGTCGTCGACGCCGAGCTGGTGGCGGACGACGAGGTCAGCGAGGAACCGGCCACCGAGCCCGAGCTCGTCGTCGACGAGCTGGTCGTCGACGAGGACGACGAGATCGCCGAGATCACCCGCATCGCCAGCAGTGAGCCGACGCAGCAGCTCAGCACGATGAACCCCCAGGACGCCGGCCGCGGCTGACCGGTACGCTGGATCGGCGTTTCGCCCCGCCGAGCCCGAGATGACCGACCGCCCGCCGCCCCCCGCCGGTAGCTACCCGAATGTGGACCCGCAGCCGGACTTCCCGCGCATCGAGGAGCGGATCCTCCAGCGATGGGAGGACGACGGCACGTTCTTCCTGTCGATCGCCCAGCGCGAGGACCGTCCCGGCGCCACCGAGTTCGTGTTCTACGACGGGCCGCCGTTCGCCAACGGGCTGCCGCACTACGGGCACCTGCTGACCGGCTTCGTCAAGGACGCCGTGCCTCGCTATCGCACGATGCGCGGCGACGTCGTCCACCGCCGCTTCGGCTGGGACTGCCACGGCCTGCCCGCCGAGGTGGAGGCCGAGCGCGAGCTGGGCATCGCCGGGCATCCCGAGATCACCGCGTTCGGCATCGCCCGGTTCAACGAGGTGTGCCGCGCCAGCGTGCTGCGCTACACCGACGAGTGGCGGCGGTACGTGACCCGGCAGGCGCGGTGGGTCGACTTCGACAACGACTACAAGACCCTCGACCTCACGTACATGGAGAGCGTGATGTGGGCCTTCAGGTCGCTGTGGGACAAGGGCCTGATCTACGAGGGATTCCGCGTCCTCGCCTACTGCTGGCGCTGCGAGACGCCGCTCAGCAACACCGAGACGCGCATGGACGACGTCTACCGGGACCGCCAAGATCCCGCCCTGACGGTCGGCTTCGAGCTGCTCGACGGTCCATGGGCGGGGTCGCGGCTGCTGGCGTGGACGACCACGCCGTGGACGCTGCCGGCCAACCTCGCCCTCGCCGTCGGGCCGGAGATCGACTACGCGGTGGTCGAGCATGGCGAGGGGCGCGTGATCGTCGCTGCCGATCGCCTCGCCGCCTACGCAGCCGAGCTGGGGACCGGCCGCGAGCCGCCCGTGCCGGCGGCGACGGTCCAGGGACGAGCGCTGGTGGGCGCGCGCTACCGCCCGCTGTTCGAGTTCTTCACCGACGCCGCCCGGTTCGGCACCGGCGACGCGTTCCAGGTGCTCGGCGCCGACTTCGTGTCGACCGAGGAGGGCACCGGCATCGTCCACCTCGCCCCCGGCTTCGGCGAGGACGACCAGGTGGCGTGCAACGCGGTCGGGATCCCGACGCTGGTGCCGATGGACGAGCACGGCCGCTACACGTCCGAGATCGGCCCGTGGGCCGGCGAGCACGTCTTCGACGCCAACCCGCACGTCACCCGCGCCCTCAAGGAGGCCGGCGCCGTCGTGCGCCACGAGACGTACGACCATCCGTACCCGCACTGCTGGCGCTGCAGCCAGCCGCTCGTCTATCGCGCCATCTCGTCGTGGTTCGTCGAGGTGACGAAGTTCCGCGACCGGATGGTCGAGCTCAACGAGCAGATCACGTGGGTGCCGGAGCATCTCAAGCACGGCAGCTTCGGCAAGTGGCTGCAGAACGCCCGCGATTGGTCGATCAGCCGCAACCGCTACTGGGGCTCGCCGATCCCGGTCTGGCGCAGCGACGATCCGGCGTATCCCCGAGTCGACGTCTACGGTTCGCTGGCCGAGCTGGAGCGCGACTTCGGCGTGACGGTCACCGACCTCCATCGCCCGGCCGTCGACGAGCTGGTGCGCCCCAACCCCGACGACCCCACTGGGCGCTCGATGATGCGGCGGGTCCCGGAGGTCCTCGACTGCTGGTTCGAGTCCGGCTCGATGCCGTTCGCCCAGGTGCACTACCCGTTCGAGAACGAGCAGTGGTTCGAGGATCACTACCCGGGCGATTTCATCGTCGAGTACACCGGTCAGACCCGCGGCTGGTTCTACACGCTCCACGTGCTGGCCACGGCGCTGTTCGACCGCCCGGCGTTCCAGACGTGCGTCACCCACGGCATCGTCCTCGGCTCCGACGGGCTGAAGATGTCCAAGAGCCTGCGCAACTACCCCGACCCGATGGAGGTCTTCGACGTCCACGGCGCCGACGCGATGCGCTGGTACCTGCTGTCATCACCGCTGTTGCGCGGCAGCGACTTCTCGGTCACCGCGAGCGGCCTGCGTGACACGGCCCGCCAGGTGCTGCTGCCGCTGTGGAACGCGTGGTACTTCCTCGCCCTCTACGCCAACGTGGCCGGCCACCAGGGCGTCGTGCGCCCGCCCGCCGACGCGTCGACGCACCTCCTCGACCGCTATGTGCTGGCCAAGACGCACCGGCTGGTCACTCACATGACGGCGGCGATGGACGCCTACGACCTGTTCGGCGCGTGCGCCACGATCCGGGCGTTCACCGACGCGCTCACGAACTGGTACATCCGCCGCAGCCGGCAGCGCTTCTGGGACGGCGACGTCGACGCCATCGACACGCTGCACACCGTGCTCGACGTCGTCGCGCGTGTCGCCGCCCCGCTGCTGCCGTACGTCAGCGAGGAGATCCACGACGGGCTCCACGCCGGGCGGCGGGCCGGCAGCGTCCACCTGCGCGACTGGCCGCTGCCTGGCGAGCTCCCTGCCGACGACGAGCTGGTGGAAGCGATGGACGAGGTCCGCGACGTCTGCTCGGCGACGCTGTCGGTACGCAAGGCCCACGGCCGCCGGGTCCGCCAGCCGCTGGCCTCGCTGACCGTCGCCGTGCCCGACGCCAGCCGGCTGGCGCCGTTCGCCGACATCATCGCCGACGAGGTCAACGTGCGCGACGTCGCGCTGACCGATGACGTCGCGTCCGTCGCCGGGCAGGTGCTGCAGGTCGTGCCGGCGTCGATCGGGCCGCGCCTCGGCAAGCACACGCAGGACGTCATCCGCGCGGTGAAGGCGGGGGAGTGGGAGCTGGTCGGCGAACGTGTGGTCGCCGGCGGGCACTGGCTAGAGCCGGGCGAGTTCACGTTGACGATGGTCGCCGACGGGGAGCGCCCGAGCACCACGGTCGGTGGAGGCACCGGCGTCATCGTGCTCGACGTCAACCTCACGCCCGAGCTCGAGCAGGAGGGCCGGGCGCGCGATCTGATCCGGCTGATCCAGCAGGCTCGGCGCGACGCCGACCTGGCCGTGACCGACCGGATCGAGCTGCGGATCACCGCCGACGCCGACTGGATCGACGCCGCCGAGGCCCATGGCCAGCTGATCGCGGCCGAGACGTTGGCCGTCGCCGTCGAGCTCGACTCCGCCGGGACCGACATGCCCGAGATCACGGTGCGCCGGGCTGGGTGACGACTCGCGCGCGGCGTGGTCGGGGCCGCATCTGCGGCCGGCGGCGACGATAGAGTCCGCCGTTCGATCACACGCCTGGGAGGTCCGGACGGCATGGCGGCGACGAAGAAGACCACCACCAAGCAGCCGGCTCCGAAGCCGGCCGCCACGGCGAAGAAGACCGCCAGGGCGACCGTCAGGCCGGCGGCGAGGACGTCGGCGGACGCCGCCGAAGCGCGCCAGCCCGACGGCATTCCCGCCCCGCGCGGGACGACGAAGGAAGGCATCGCCTACACCAAGGACTTTGACGTCAAGTTCCTCAAAGCCCAGCACGACGCGCTGATGGCAGAGCGCCAGGCACTGCTCGGGCAAGCCAACCGGCTGGAGGACGAAGCCAACTCGCTGATCGAGGACGGCGAGATGGGCGACGTGCAGTTCGACGACGAGAGCGGCGAGGGCGACACGATGGTCGTCGAGCGAGAGCGCGACCTGGCCCTGTCGGCGCAGGCCCGCCCGACGATCGCCGACATCGACGCCGCACTCGAGCGGATGGCTGCTGGCACATACGGCTACTCGCTCGTGTCGGGCCTGCCGATCCCACGCGAGCGACTGGAAGCGATCCCGTGGGCGACGGTGCTCGTCGAGGAGAAGGTCGGCGGCATCGGCCGCCGGTAGGCGCCCCGGCGCCTCGCCGTCCGACCAGCCGATCGCCCTCAGCACGGCGGCGCGATGACTTCGATCCGTCGCCTGCGTCCGGCGCTGCTGATCGCCGCGGTGGTCGTCGTGCTCGACCAGCTCACCAAGCAGTGGGCGCTCAGCGCGCTGACCGATCCCGAGCGCACGATCGACGTCGTCGGGTCGCTGCGCCTCAACCTCGCCTACAACACCGGGATGGCGTTCTCCAAGGGCACCGGGCTCGGACCGGTCATCGGCATCGTCGCCCTGCTCGTGATCGTCGCCCTGCTCGTCTCGATCGGGCGCGAGTCGAGCCGGCTCTACGTCCCGGCAGTCGGTCTGATCATCGGGGGCGCGATCGGCAACCTCCTCGATCGCCTGTTCCGTGACCCCGGCTGGTTCCGCGGCGGGGTCGTCGACTTCATCGACGTGCAGTGGTGGCCGATCTTCAACGTCGCCGACATCGCCGTCACGGTCGGGGGCGTGCTGTTGCTGCTGAGCACGGTGCGCGCCCCGCACCACGCCGACGCCGGCGCGGCGGTCAAGCCCGCGCCGAGCGCCGGCGACGAGGACGCCGCCGAAGGGTCGGCCGGCGGCGATGAGGGTGCCGCCGCAGGGTCGGCCGGCGGCGACGAGCGGTGATCGCCGAGCGGCTGCCGGCGGCCCTCGCGGGTGAGCGCCTCGACCGTGTCGTCGCCCTCATCGCCGACGTCAGCCGTACGGCCGCGGCGACCGCGGTCCGCGCCGGCGCCGTGCGCGTCGACGGCGAGGTGGCCACGTCGGGGAAGGTGCGCCTCGACACCGGCGCAGTGGTCGAGATCGACCCGGCGGCGTTCCCCCGCACCGCGCTGCCTGTCGGCGAGGCCGGCGTGCGCTTCGGCGTCGTCCACGCTGACGCCGGCGTCATCGTGGTCGACAAGCCGGCCGGACTCGTCGTCCATCCCGGCGCAGGGCGCGCCACCGGCACGCTGGTCAACGGGTTGCTCCACCGCTTCCCCGAACTCACCGGCGTCGGCGATCCGCTGCGCCCGGGGATCGTCCACCGACTCGACGCCGGAAGCTCCGGGCTGCTGGTCGTCGCCCGCACGGGCGCCGCCCACGACGCCCTGGTCGGGCAGTTCGCCTCCCGCCGCGCCGGGCGCCGCTACGACGCCGTGGTCTGGGGCCATCCCGAGGCGCCGCACGGGATCATCGACGCCCCGATCGGGCGCGATCCGGCCGATCCGCTGCGAATGGCGGTGGTCGTCGACGGCAAGCCGGCGCGCACGGAGTACCAGGTGATCGAGCGCTTCGTGGCACCAGGCCGGCTGGCGCGCCTGTCGTGCACGCTGCAGACGGGGCGCACGCACCAGATCCGGGTCCACCTGGCGGCCGTCGGCCACCCGCTCGTCGGCGACCCAGCGTACGGCGAGCGGCGGACCACGCTCGGCCTGACGCGGCCGTTCCTGCACGCCGCCGAGCTGTCGTTCGACCATCCGACGACGGGCGAGCGCCTGACGTTCACCAGCCCCCTGCCCGCCGACCTGGCGACATTCCTGACGACACTCGAGCCCGCACCGCGTTGATCCGGCCCGTTCCCGTTGGAGTGTTTCGCCCGTCGGAGGGTTTCCGCCGGGGGGGACCCGCCGCAAACACTCCAACGGCGCAAACACTCCAACGGCTGGTGCGTCAGCCGGTCGGGACGACGGCCTCGGGGGCGGCCGTCGGCCAAGTGGCGTCGCCCTTGGCCATCCGGGCGACCGTTGCCAGCGTGTAGCTGTCGAGGTGCTGGCGCATGTACTCGCCGGCGAGGTTCCAGACCGCGATCAGCACGCACTGGCCCTCGTGGTCGCATGCCCCGTCCTGGTGCGGCTGGCCGAAGTCGCCGAGCGTGATCGGCCCGTCGACGGCGGAGACCACCTCGCTGAGGAGGATGTCCTCGGGATCGCGCGCCAGCACGTAGCCCCCACCTACGCCGCGCTTCGAGCGCACGAGCCCGGCCCCCTTCAGGGCCAGCAGGATCTGCTCGAGGTAGGGCTGGGGGAGCCCGGTGCGCTCGGCGATGTCGCGCACCGACGTCGGGCCGTCGGTGTCGGCGTGCAGGGCGAGGGACAGCAACGCACGGCAGGCGTAGTCACCTCGTGTCGAGACGCGCACGGACTCATGGTACGGGGCGTCCGGCGCGGCGATGACGCTCGGTCCGCCCTGATCGGCTTTACCTCGGCGGGCGGAGGTGGTGGACTCTGCAGCGGTGAGCCCCGAACCGACAGCAGGGTGGGTGCCGGAGGACGGCCCGCTGATCCCGGACTACGGCGGTGCCAACGTGCGCGGGATCGTCCCGGCGCTGCTCGGGCCCGGCTCGTGGGCGACCTCGCTGCCGTCGTGGATGCCGGCGCCGGTGACCGGCGCCCGTCAGCTCGTCCTGCTCGTGCTCGACGGCCTGGGCTGGGAGCAGCTCGAGGACCATCGATCCCTGCTTCCCACATTGGCGTCAATGGCCGGGGGCGCCGTGATGACCGTCGCTCCGACCACCACCGCGACCGCCCTCAGCTCGATCGCCACGGGCCTCACGCCAGCCGAGCATGGCTTGCTCGGGTACCGCATGATGCTCGGCGGCGAGGTGCTCAATGTGCTGCGCTGGACGGCCGTCGACGGCGACCGCCGGCACGCTCACCCGCCCCGCGACATCCAGCCCTTCGCCGCCTTCCTCGGCCACGACGTCCCGGTGATCTCGCCGGCCGAGCTGGAGAGCTCGGCGTTCACCGAAGGTCATCTGCGCGGCTCGCGTCCCGTCGGGTACCGGATGGCGTCAGCGATCCCAGTCGAGGTCCACCGCCAGCTGGCGGCCGGCGAGCGCCTCGTCTACGCCTACTACGGGGGGATCGACAAGACCGCCCACGAGCGTGGCTTCGGCGAGTACTACGACTCCGAGCTGCGCGCCGCCGACCGCCTCGTCGGCGACCTCGTCGGGGCCTTGACGCCGGGCGCCGTGCTGCTCGTGACCGCAGACCACGGCCAGGTCCAAGTCGGTGACCGGATCATCGAGCCCGATCCGGACCTGCTCGAGATGGTCGTCGCCCAGTCCGGCGAAGGCCGCTTCCGCTGGTGGCACGCTCGCCACGGCAGCGCCGACGAGCTGGCCAAGGCGACGTTGCAGCGCTACGAGGACATCGCCTGGGTCGTCACGCGCGAGCAGGTCGTCGACGAGCATTGGTTCGGCCCGACCATCGCCCCGCCGATGATCGCCCGCCTGGGTGACGTCGCGCTCGTCCCGTACGCTCCGGTCAGCTTCCACGATCCCACCGACCTGGGGCCGTTCAGGCTGGTCTGCCGGCACGGGTCGCTGACGCCTGCCGAGGCTCTGGTGCCGCTGCTCGCACGCGGCGGTTGACGCCGCGGCTCCCCGGAAAGGACTCTCCCCATGACCGACCCCGCGCCCCCCGACCCCGAGCAGGCCGAGCACGTCGTGCCCGACGAGGTCCGTCCGGACGAGGTGCATCCGGACGTCGCGGAGGAGCAGGGCGACGCCGTGACATCTCCGGCCAAGGTGATGCGGATCGGCACGATGGTCAGGATGCTGCTCGACGAGGTGCG
>JBIOUO010000031.1:0-16441 GCA_044867195.1 Ilumatobacteraceae bacterium | reverse complement strand
AGGTTCTCGTCGATGAAGCGCTCGTAGTGGCCGAGGTCGAGGTCGGTCTCGCCGCCGTCGTCGGTGACGAACACCTCACCGTGCTCGTACGGGTTCATCGTGCCGGGGTCGACGTTGATGTACGGGTCGAGCTTCTGCAACGTCACCCGCAGGCCTCGCGACTTCAGCAGCCGCCCGAGCGACGACGCCGTGAGGCCTTTGCCGAGCGAGCTGGCCACCCCACCTGTCACGAAGATGTGCTTCGGCATGTCGGGGACCTCCGCAGCTGGATCGCCCGGGATGGACGGTCGAACAACGGGATCTCAGCCTACCTCACGGGACGTGGGAGAGTCTGGGACCGTGCCCCGGGCGACGGCGTGGATCTTCCAGCGCAACGGCAACGCCGTGGCGTCGGTGCTGCTGGCGGTGGCCGGGCTGATCGGCTTCGGCATCGTGCTCGGTCCGACGGCCGTGGTGCTCGGCCTGCTCGCCCGCCGCCAGATCGAGTTGACGGGCCGTCCTGGCATCCGCCTCGCCTACACCGGAATCGCGCTTGGCGTGATCGCGTTGATCATCCCGATCGTGCGCGTCACGATGACGTGACCGCCGGGGCGGTCATCACCGCTTGGAGCCGGTGCCGGACAGCAGCTCGACCGCGTGGCGGCGGGCAGCCGTGCCACCCTCGGTGCCCGAAAGCATCCGCGCCAGTTCCTCGACGCGTGCCTCGCCGTCGACGACGGTGGCGGTGGCGACGGTGACGTCGCCGACCACTTCCTTGACGACGGCGACCTGCGTGGTGGCCTGCGCCGCGACCTGGGCGAGGTGGGTGACGACCAGGACCTGGTGCGTGCGGCCGACTTCGGCGAGCGCCCGTCCGACCGCCGTGGCCGCGGTCCCCCCGATCCCGGCGTCGACCTCGTCGAACACCAGCGTGCGCGGCGTCTCGTCATCGTCGGTGAGCACGAGACGGAGGGCGAGCATCGAGCGGGCGAGCTCGCCGCCGGAGGCGACCTTGGTCAGCGGTAGCGGCGGCGATCCCGGGTTGGCGGTGAGCCGGAACTGCACGTGCTCGCCAGCGGGGTCGCTGGCGGGTTCGTCGACGGCGACGGTGATCGTGGCGTGCGGCAGCGCCAGCTCCCGCAGCCGTTCCGTGACGGCCGTCCCGAGCGCCCCCGCCGCCGTCCGGCGGGCCGCGCCGACGGCGCCGGCGGCCACGGCTTCGGCCGCCGCAGCATCGCGCCGCTCGTCGTCGATCGCCGCGGCTCGCTCGTCGTGCGCCTCCAGCTCGGCCAGGCGGCGGGCCGCCTCCTCGCCGTAACGCAGCACCTCGGCGAGGTCGTCGCCGTACTTGCGGCACAGGTCGCGCAGCAGCTGGCGGCGCTCGCGCACCTCGGCCAGCCGCACCGGGTCCTCGTCGATCCCCTCCGCCACGGCGCGGATCTCGGCGACGATATCGTCGAGCTCGGCGAGCATGCCGGCCAGTCGGTCGGTCACGGCGCGGAACGGCGCTCTCCCGGCGAGCCGCGCCAGCGCCGCGCCGAGCGAGTCCCGCGCACCGCCGTCGTCGGCCAACTCGGCGTGGGCGGCCGCGCCTGCCTCGCGGTGGCCGGCGGCGTCGGCGAGCGCATCTTCGACGTCCGCCAGCCGCGCCTCCTCATTGACGTCGTCCAGCCGTGCGGCCATCAGCTCGTCGACCTGGTAGCGCAGCAGGTCGATCTCCCGCGCTCGCTCGCGCGCCACCCCTCCCAGCGCGGCCAGCTCGGCGTCGAGGACCGTGAGCCGAGCGCGCGCTTGTTGCAGCGGAGCGACGTCGACGCCGCCGAAGCGGTCGAGCGCGGCGCGCTGGGTCGGCCCGGCGAGCAGGCTCTGGTGGTCGTGCTGGCCGTGGAGGTCGACGAGTCCGGCCGCAGTCTCGCCGAGCGCTCCGACCGTTGACGGCCGGCCGTCGACGTAGGCCCGCGACCGCCCATCGGCGGGCACGACGCGTGACAGCACGAGCTCCGTCTCGCCGATCACGAAGCGCCCGTCGACACGGGCCTCGGCGGCACCCGGGCGCACGATCGTCGCATCGGCCCGCCCCCCGACGAGCAGCTCGACCGCCTCGACGAGCATCGTCTTGCCAGCGCCCGTCTCCCCGGTCACCGCCGTCATCCCCGTCCCGAGCGCGAGATCGAGGCGCTCGATGACACCGAGGTTCTCGATGTGCAGCTCGCTCAGCATCAACGATCGGCGAGCCCGAACTTGGACTTCAGAATCTGGTGGAAGTGGTGCGGCGACAAGCGCACGAACCGCGCCGTCTGCCCCGCCGGGCGGCACGTCACGACGTCGCCCTCGGCAAGGCCGGCGACCATCTGACCGTCGACGGCGAGCTCGGCCGTGCGGAACCCGGCGACCTCGATCTCGACCGTCTCCGATGGGTCGAGCACGAGCGTGCGGTCGAACAGCATGTGCGGCGACACCGCCGTCAACAGCATCGCCCGCAGCTGCGGCGAGGCGACCGGGCCGCGGGCCGACAGCGAGTAGGCCGTCGACCCCGTGGGCGTGGACACGATCAGCCCGTCGGCGGCGTAGCTGGTGAACGTCTCGCCGGCGATGCGTGCCACCAACCGGACGGTGTGCCCCGGCTCGTGCTTCTGGACGACTGCTTCGTTGAGCGCCCGCCACGTGCCGGCGTGCGTCCCGGTGGCCGAGACCGCCAGCATCATCCGCTCGTCCAGGTACCACTGGCCCGCCGAGCTGCCGGAGAGGAAGCGCTCGAGCGAGACGGTCAGGGCGGGCGGCTCGATCTCGGTGAGGTAGCCAAGCACGCCGACGTTGACGCCGAGCAGCGGGACGGGAGCCCCGTCGAGGAGGCCGACCGCGCGCAGCATCGTGCCGTCGCCGCCAAGGCACACGAGAAGGTCCGCCTGTTCGATCGGTCGCTCGCTGACCAGCTCGTCGAGGCCGAGCACGGTCGCGTCGTCGGGGATGATCCACCCCTCGTGGCCGCGCGCGACAAGGAACTCGACCGTCGAGCGGGCGAGCGCCACCGCGCTGTCGCGCTCGTGGTGGACGACGACGGCCACGGCGGTCATCGGTGAGCTCCCGTGACGGCGTGGACGAACAGCTCGCGGTTGCCCGCTCCGCCGCGAATCGGCGAATCGGTCCACGCCACAACCCGGCAGCTGGCCCCCTGGAGCGCGGTGGTGATCTCGTCACGGACCCGATCATGGATCGCAACGTCGGTGATGATCCCCCGCCCGCGAGCGGCCTCGGCGCGTCCGGCCTCGAACTGCGGCTTCACGAGCAGCACCATCGGGGACCCAGGCTGGCACAGCGTGACGAGCACCGGGATGACGACGCGCAGCGAGATGAACGAGACGTCGGCGACGACGATGTCGACGAGGCGGAGGGGGTTGACGGGATTGACGAGATTGACGGCCTCGCTGATCGTGTCCGGCGTCGCGTCACGGACGTTCGTCCGCTCCAGCACCACGACACGATCGTCACCTCGGATCCGCGGGTGCAGCTGACCGTGGCCGACGTCGAGGGCGACCACGCGAGTCGCGCCGCGGGACAGCAGGCAGTCGGTGAACCCACCCGTCGAGGCGCCGACGTCGAGCGCGGCGAGGCCGCGGACGTCGATCCCGAACGCGTCGAGGGCGGCGTCGAGCTTGTCCCCGCCTCGACTGACGAAGCGCGGCGCCGGTCCGGCCACCACCACCGCATCCCCAGCAGCCACGAGCCGGGCCGGCTTCTCAGCCACTGCTCCATTGACGAGGACGCGCCCGGCGGCGAGCGTCGCCTGCGCCTCTGTGCGGGTGGGCGCCAGCCCCCGCCGGACGAGCTCGGCGTCGAGTCGCCGGCGGGTCGCCATTCAGCTCCCGGTAGCGGCCGCCGGCGTTGCCGTCTTGCGCGACGTCACCTTCTTGGCCCGCGCCTTGGTCGCTTTCTTGGTCGCCGTCTTGGCGGGCGTCTTGCGAGTCGCCTTCCCGGCCGCCTTCTTGGCTGACGCCTTCTTCGCTGACGCCTTCTTCGCCGCTGCCTTCTTCGCCGGCGTCTTCTTCGCCGCTGCCTTCTTGGCCGGCGCCAGCTGACCCTCGAGCTCCTCGATCCGCTGGGACAGCCACGCCAGCTGCCTGGCCACCTCGGTCTGCACCGCCTCGGCGATCGCCGTCGCCGTCGACCGGCCGCGCTCGAGCAGCGTCTGCACGGTCGCTTCCGCGTCCGAGCGCCGCACCTCCCCCGCCTTCACCCATTGCTTGACCGCTGCCTCGGCCTGCTTACGGGACATCTCGGTGAACTGGACACCCACATCCAGCAGTCGCTGCAACGCGTTCTTGGCCATCGGGCAACGGTATCAGCGCGCGCTGACGCCCAAGATGCCGTCGACCACCGCCGCCAGGTCGTCGGCATCCACCGCCACCGGCACAGCTACGTCGTCGCCGGGCAGCGTGACGCCCGAGCGCACGAGCGCGAACGGGCACCCCAGCGTCATCGCGAACGCGCCGTCGGTGCTCCCGCGGTCGCCGACGACGAGCAGACGCTCGGCTGGCACGTCACCGAGCACCCGGCGCACGGCTGCCGCCATCGGCGGATACGGCTTGCCGGCGACGACCGGCTGGCGGCCGCTGGCCGTGCTGACGGCGGCGAGGATCGCTCCGCCGCCGGGGATCGGGCCGGCCGGCGTCGGGAACGTCGCGTCGTCATTGGTGCCGATCAGGCGCGCGCCGCGACGAGCCGCGGTCGCCGCGATCCGCATCCGCTCATAGTCGAAGTTGCGGTGGAACCCGACGAGCACGGCGTCGGCGTCGACGCCGGGAGGATCGTCGCCGGCGATTGGCACGGCACCGCGCCCGAGCACCGCCTCCGTGATCCCCGGTCCGCCGCACACCAGCACACGCTCGCCCTCCTCGATCAGCGCCGCCGCGGCGACCGCCGACGTGAGGACGTCCCCGGCCGCGGGGACGTCGATCGCGGCCAGCGCCGCCTCCTGATCGGCGATCACGGCCGAGGAGTTGTTGGTCACGAACAGCATCCGCCGCCCGGACGCTCGCAGGCGGGCGACCGCCTCGACCGAGCCGGGTATCGGCACGTGGGCGAGCCAGATCACGCCGTCGAGGTCGCACAGCACCGCGAGTGGGTCCACCGCCGCACCGTACCGGCGCCAGGCGCATCCGAGTATCCGCGGCCAGAATGGGACGGTGCCGCGATTCGACCCGTTCCGCGCCGTGCGCTACACGCCGGACGTCGATCTCGCGGCGGTCGTCGCCCCGCCGTACGACGTCCTCTCCGACGCCGACGTCGATGCCCTGGCGGCACGCGATCCACGCAACATCGTCCACGTCGACGTCCCGCGCGGGGGCCCCGACCGCTACGAGATCGCCGGGCGACTGTTGCGATCATGGATCGGCCGCGGGACACTGCGGCGCGACGACGATCCGACGTTCACGCTCTACCGGATGCGCTTCACGGACGCCGCGGGCACGCGCCGCGACCTCGTCGGCGTGCTCGGTGCGATGGAGGTCGTCGACGACGGCGCCGGCGGCGTGCTGCCCCACGAGCGGACGACACCGAAGGCGTCGACCGACCGCCTCGAGCTGACGCGGGCGACGAACGCCAACCTCTCGCCGGTCTGGGGGCTGTCGCTCGCTACGGGTCTGACCGCGCTGCTCAGCGAGCCGGCCGAGCGAGTCGGCGCGGTCTGCGTCGGCGGCGTCGAGCACGTCGTGGAACGGGTGACGGACGGCGCCCGGATCGCCGCCATCCGCGAGCACGTCGGCGGCGACGACGTGCTGATCGCCGACGGCCACCACCGCTACGGCGTGGCGCGCATCCACCGCGATGACGTTCGTGCGGCGACCGGCCGCGCCGACACGCCGGCCGAGGAAACACTGGCGTACGTCGGCGAGCTGGTCGCCGAGCAGCTGAGCATCGAGGCGATCCACCGCCTGTACTCGGGGATCGACTTCGACGAGCTGCGCCGTGCGCTCGCCCGCTGCTTCGAGCTGGCGCCCGCCGAGCGCCCGGCCCCGGCCACACTGGCGACGATGGAGCGCGACGGCCGGCTGGTGCTGGTCGGCCGCGACGGTGCCGAGTGGCTGACGCCGCGCCGCGGCGCGTTCCACGGCGTGCGGGCGATCGATGGGGCGTGGCTCGAGCACGCCCTCGCCGGCACGACCGCGGACGTGACGTACCAGCACGGTCTCGCCGAGGTGCTGGCCTCGATCGATCGCCGTGAGGCGACGGCAGCCGTGCTGATCCGGCCGGTCGGCATCGCCGAGATCGAGCGCACCGCCCGCGAGGGTCTGCTGATGCCGCCGAAGTCGACGTTCTTCACGCCCAAGCTGCGCACCGGGCTGGTGATCCGCGAGCTCGGTGCGCGCTGAGCAGGCGGCAGGGGCTATCCCAGCGTGCCGACGTTGTTCAGCTCGGCGAACGCCTGCTTCAGGCGCTCGATCATCGACTCCTCGCCACGGCGCAGCCAGACCCGCGGGTCGTACTGCTTCTTGTTCGGCTGGTCGGCGCCCTTGGGGTTGCCGATCTGGCCCTGCAGGTAGTCGTGGTACTCGGCCTCGTACTGGCGGATGCCGTCCCACAGCGCCCACTGGAGATCGGTGTCGATATTCATCTTCACCACGCCGTACGACACGGCCTCGGCGATCTTTTCGGCCTCGGAGCCCGAGCCGCCGTGGAACACGAAGTCGACCGGCTTCGGTCCGGTGCCGAACCTCTCGGCGATGTAGTCCTGGCTGGCACGCAGGATTTCCGGGCGCAGCTGCACGTTGCCGGGCTTGTAGACCCCGTGCACGTTGCCGAACGCGGCGGCGATCGTGAAGCGGTCGCTCACCTCCATGAACTCCTCGTAGGCGTAGGCGACCTCCTCCGGCTTGGAGTACAGGTCGGCCTGGTCGGCGGCCGTGTTGTCGACGCCGTCCTCCTCGCCGCCGGTGATGCCAAGCTCGACCTCGAGCGTCATGCCGATCGCCGACGTTCGCTTGAGGTACTCCTTGCACGTCTGCACGTTCTCCTCGAGCGGCTCCTCGGAGAGATCGAGCATGTGCGAGCTGAACAGCGGGCGCCCGTGCTCGGCGAAGTGCTTCTCCCCGATGTCGAGCAGGCCGTCGACCCAGCCCAACTTGCCCTTGGCACAGTGGTCGGTGTGCAGGATCACCCGCGCCCCGTAGGCCGCGGCGAGCGTGTTGACGTGGGCCGCCCCGGCGAGCGAGCCGAGGATCGACGCCTGGTCGCCCGTGGCCACTTTGCCCACCCCCTTGCCGGCGATGAACGCCGACCCGCTGTGGGAGAACTGGATGATCACCGGTGAGTTGATGGTGGCCGCGGCCTCCATCACGGCGTTCATCGTGTTCGAGCCGGTGCAGTTGACCGCGGGGATGGCGAACCCCTTCGCCTTGGCCAAGGCGAAGACATCCTTCACGTCGGCGCCCGTGATCACGCCAGGAGTGAAGTCAGTGCGCGTGTCGCTCACTGGTGCCTCCCCAACGAATGTGATGCGTTCACTGCTGCGGATCGTTGCAGGCACCAGTGAGCGGTTCGCCGCTTCGCGGCGAACAGGACCGTTTCGATGATTCGCTCGCTTCGCTCGCTCATGCGCCGGCATGGTAGTAGTCATCGCTCACCCCGATGGCGCCCCCTCTCCCGGATCGTGCTGCAGCAGCCGGCAGGCGGCGTCGAGGGCGCGCCGCACGTCGCGGCCCCGGCGCACGGCGACGACGCGCTCGGCGACGACCTCGGTGCGTGACTGCGTGGCGCCGCCGGCGCGGAAGAACCGCCGCCGGACGCTGCCGACGACGACCACCTCGGCGCCCGCCGCCGGCTCGTCGGTGCCCGCCGGCGGGTCGAACCAGGCGACAGGCACCGATTGGGTGCCCGCGCCGTCGCGCGTGGTGACGTCGAACTGCCGCAGCGCGCTGCCGGAGGGCAGCTCCCGCGACCGGGGCTCGGCGGTGACGACGCCGCGCAGGACGACGAGATTGTGCTCGGACATGGTGGAATCCCTTCACCTGAAGTGCGTGAGGGGGATGTCGGTGCGCTCGACCATAGCGAGGGGGTGCGCGCCCGGAGTTCCGCAGTTGATGTCGGCGTGTAGGCATGGATGTGGGCGTTGACGAGGGGAAACGGGCGTGGCCGTGGGAGGCGTGTAGTGCCTACGCGCTGGCTGTGGGGCTGATCGCGAGGAACCGTTTGGGTTCGGGGACACCGATGGCGCGGAAGATGGCGGCTTGGCCGGGGGTGGTCTCGGTGCGTTGGAGGACGTGTCCGGCGGAGCCGACGAAATGGCCGAGGTGCATGCGGTCGAGCTCGTGGCGCAGGTTGCGCCAGGTGTCGCCGGTGGCGGTCTCGGCGAGGCGGATGAGCAGCAGGGCGAGCCAGCACAGCAGGACGTGGGCGCGGATGCGGTCGTGGAGGCGGTGGTAGACGGGGCGTAGCTGGAGTGTCGACTTCATGTCGCGCCAGCCGCGTTCGACTTCGAGGAGTTGTTTGTAGGCCAACGCGACGTCTTCGGCGCTGAGGGTGGGGTCGCTGGTGCGGAGCAGGAACTTGCCGTCGAGGTGGGCTTGGGCGCGCACGGCTGCGCGGTCGATGCGCAGCAGCCCGCTGGGGGTGGTGCGCAGGAAGCGGCGGTAGCCGGGGTGGGCCGACAGCTCGGCGGCCAGTGCCGCTCTGGCCGTGGGCGACAGTGTGTCGGAGCCGGCGATGGCGTCGGTGAGCTGGGCGACGAGCCGGTCGCGCACGGCCTGGTCGCGGGCTGCCTCGTCGGGGTTGTGGCAGACCACGAAGCGGTCACGCATCGTGCCGTCGTCGATGACGACCTGCTTGACGCGCAGGTTGCCGGCCACGGTGTGGTAGCGGCCCTGGCGGGCCAACGCGGCGGCCGCCTCGTGGGAGGCACCGCGCAGCTTCTCGCCGATGATGTAGTGCCCGCCGGCGCGCTGCAGGTAGCGGCGGTTCTGCGCCGAGGCGAACCCGCGGTCAGCGACCCACACCACGCGCGCCAGGCGCCACGCCCGCAGGTCGTCTTTGACCTGACGGATCAACGCCTGATCGCTGGTGTTGCCGGGCCAGCACCACACCCGGATCGGGATCCCGGTGCGCGTGACGGCCATCCCGACGATCACCTGGGGCAGGTCGGGGCGATGGTCCTTGGAATGGCCGTGGGTGCGGAACCCGACCGTCTCACCCTCGCCGGGCGCGTCGGGCTGCTCGATCTCGAAATAGGTCGAGGTGGTGTCGAAGAACAGCAGGTCGACTTCCAGGTTCAACAGGTCCGCGACGGCGAAGTAGACCGCCTCGGCCAAGTCGTCTTCGATCTCCAACAGCCAGTCCATCGCCCGGTAGCAGGCGCCGTCGTCGACCTCGTCGAGCCCGGCGATGACCGCCCGTTCGGCCACCCAGCGGGTGGCGGCCAGCTTCGACAGCGGCTCCAACGCCCGGTTGGCGACGAGCGCGAACAGCACCCGCTCGGCGCGGGCATCGAGACGGCGGCCGGCCAACAGCTTGAACAGCACCTCGTCGATCCCCACCCGCCGCCACAACCCATCGAGCGCCCACGCCCCTCCCAACGCCTTCGAGGACACGAACCGCAACGGTGCCGACCCGTCGCCACCGCTGGCGGCGGCCGCTTCCAGCTCCGCCCCGGGACCCAGATAGCGGGCGATCGAGCGCACCAGACGGCCCAACGCGTCACGGTCCAGCTGGTCCTCCCGGCCGAAGCTGTGGACCACCTCGGCGACAGGGTTGCCCGAGTCGGGGTGGCGCACGTTGTGCGCCAGCTGGACGTAGCGGACGACGGTCCCGTCCTTGTTGCGACGGGTGATCGTCCGCAAGTACATATGCCCACAGGATAAACCAGCCCACCTTTCAGAACGCGGATCACACGACTGATCGTATGCCTACAGGTTTCCACCTCCCGAAGACCGCCACAAGCCCCTGACCAGCACCTTCAGCCACCACAATGCCTACACCAGCCGATCAACTGCGGAACTCCGGCGCGCGCGTGGTCAAGATTCGTAGGCCGACGGGTGGCGGGGCTGGTACACCATCATCTCGCCGGCGCCGGGCACGGTGAAGATCGCGGTCAGTCCGAAGCCGTCGTCGCGGACGCCCTGGGTGAACGTCACGCCGCGGTCGCGCAGCTCGGCGACCGTGGCCTCGATGTCGTCGCACATCAGCGAGATCTGGTGATGCTGCGGGGCGCCGTGGTCGGTCGGGTGGACGCCGAGCTCGCTCGGCCCGGTTGCGAAGATCAGCCAGCCACCGCCCGCGTCGACGTGCGGCCAGCGCAGCACGTCACGGAAGAACGTCCGGGCCCGATCGGCATCGTCGGCGTAGACGAGGGTGTGGACGGCAGTGAACATGCCTCCAGCCTCGCGCCAGCCGGCCGACGTCTGTGACGGCGAACCGTGCGCCGCGACCCAGGTGCGCTCAGCCCCGGGGCACGATCCGGATCCCGAGCTCGGTCAACTGGGCGGGATCGACCGGGAGCGGTGAGCCGGTCATCGGGTCGGTCCCCGACTGCGTCTTGGGGAAGGCGATGATCTCGCGGATGTTCTCCTCGCCGGCGAGGATCGCCGTCAGGCGGTCGATGCCGAACGCGAACCCGCCGTGCGGCGGGGCGCCGTAGTCGAACGGGTGGAGGAAGAAGGCGAACTTGCGGTCGGCCTCCTCGTCGGTGATGCCGAGCACGGCGAACACCCGCCTCTGGAGCGCCGGGTCGGTGATCCGGATCGATCCCGAACCCAGCTCCCAGCCGTTGAGCACGAGGTCGTAGGCCTGCGACCGGACCCGCATCGGGTCCGTCTCCAGGTACTGCAGGTCGTCGGCGTGCGGGAGCGTGAACGCATGGTGGGCCGGCTTGGGGCGTCCGCGCTCGTCGGTGCCGACGAACATCGGGAAGTCGACGACCCACACGTAGCAGTACGGGCCCTCGTGGACCGGCGGCCGTGCGAGGTCGTTGCGCAGCTGCCCCAGCACCTCGACCGTGGTCATCCACTCGTCGGCCACGATCAGCACGAGGTCGCCAGGCTCCGCACCGACGCGGCCGCTGACCACCGAGGACTCCTCGCCGGACAGGAACTTGGCGACGGGTGAGTCGAACGAACCGTCGGCGGCGATCTTCAGCCACACGAGACCCTTGGCGCCCAGCGACTTGGCCCGGTCGGTGAGCTTGTCGAGCTGGTTGCGCCCGTAGCTGCCGGCTGCGCCCGGCACGCGGATCGCCTTGATCGCCGCCGGGCCGGCGAACGCCTTGAACGACGTCGAGGCGAACACGTCCGTCAGCTCGACCAGCTCGAGGCCGAAGCGCAGGTCCGGCTTGTCGACACCGAAGCGGTCCATCGCCTCGAACCACGTCATCCGCTCGATCGACGGCGGCCGCTCCCCCGTCACCGCCTCGGCCGCGGCCAGCACCGCCTCGCTGATCGCGGCGATCACGTCGTCCTGGAACACGAAGCTCATCTCGGCGTCGAGCTGCATGAACTCCCACTGGCGGTCGGCGCGTAGATCCTCGTCGCGCAGGCAGCGGGCGATCTGGTAGTAGCGGTCGATGCCGGCGACCATCAGCAACTGCTTGAACAGCTGCGGTGACTGCGGCAGGGCGTAGAACGAGCCGGGCTCCTTGCGCGACGGGACGAGGAACTCGCGGGCACCCTCGGGCGTCGACGGCACGAGCATCGGCGTCTCGACCTCGACGAAGCCCTGCGCCTCCATCGACCGGCGGATCGCCGAGTTGACCGCCGCCCGCACCCGCAGGTTGCGCTGCATCCGATCGCGCCGCAGGTCGAGGTAGCGGTACTGCAGGCGAGTGATCTCGTCGACGTCGTCGGCGCGGGCGTCGATCGGGAACGGCGGCGGCAGGGCCGCGCGGAGGATCTGCACCTCGCACTCACCGATCTCGACGTCGCCGGTGGCGAGGTTCGGGTTCGCCGTACCGGGTGGGCGCTCACGCACGACCCCACTGATCCGCACGACGTACTCGCTGCGCACGTCGATCGAGTTGTCGACCACGCACTGCACGACGCCGGCGTGGTCGCGGACGTCGACGAACGCGAGGTGCTCGCCGTGCTCACGCCGTCTGGCGACCCAGCCGCACACGTGCACCTGCTGGCCGACGTGCGCGGTCCGCAGCTCGCCGCAGAGGTGGGTGCGCATCGCCGTGGCGGTGATCCCGGTGGCGTCGATCATGACAGCAGAGCCTCCACGTGGGCGACGAGATCGTTGCGCTGGACGACTGCCTGCTCACCGGATGCGCCGCGCAGCGGGCGCACGACCGCCGTCCCCTCCGCCAGTTCGTCGGAGCCGACGATCACCGCAACCGCCGCGCCGCTGCGATCGGCGGCCTTCATCTGCGCCTTCATGCTGCGGCCTTCGTAGGCCCGGTCGGCCGAGCGTCCGGCGACGCGGAGCTGCTCGGTGATGGCCAGCGCCTCCAGCCCACCCGTCGTGTCGACGACGAACACGTCGACCGGACGATCCTCGGCGGCGAACACGCCCTCGTCGTCGCACGCCAGCAGCGTGCGGTCGAGTCCGAGGGCGAAACCGACCCCCGCTGTCGGCGGTCCGCCGAGCGCCTCGACGAGTCCGTCGTAGCGGCCGCCGCCGCCGAGCGCGTTCTGCGCCGATCCGAGCGTGCCACCGATGTACTCGAACGTCGTCCGCAGGTAGTAGTCGATGCCGCGCACCAGGCGCGGGTCGACGCGATACGGGACCCCGAGCCTGTCGAGGCCCTCGCAGACGGTTTCGAAGTGGGCGCCGGCCTCCTTGCTCCAGAAATCGGCGAACGGCGGGGCGGCCTCGATCAGCGGACTGTCCGCATGGCGCTTGGAGTCGAGCACGCGCAGCGGGTTGCGGTCGAGCGTCTGGCGGCTGTCGGCGCTGAGCGCGTCGCGGTGGGCCTCGAAGTGACGGCGCAGGGCGTCGATGTAGCGGGCCCGGTCGTCCGGCTCGCCGAGCGAGTTCAGCAGCAGTGTCACCCGGCGCAGACCGAGCGCCTCGAAGAACCGCCAGGCGAGGGCGATCACCTCGGCGTCGAGGTACGGGTCGTCAGCGCCGAGCACCTCGACGCCGACCTGGTCGAACTGGCGGTAGCGGCCGCGCTGGGGCTTCTCGTAGCGAAAGTTGGGCCCGGCATACCACGTCTTCCACGGCGTGGACGGCCGGTGCTGGACGAACGCCCGGCACACGCTCGCCGTCTGCTCGGGGCGCAGCGCGACGTGGCGGCCGCCGAGGTCGGTGAGCTCGTACATCTCCTTGGTCACGATCTCGGTCGCCGTACCCAGCCGCTTGAACACCGCCGCGTCCTCGAGCAGCGGCGGCACGATCAGGCGGTAGCCGGCGGCCTCGACGACATCGGCGAACACGCTCACGAAGCGCCGCCAGCGATCCGACTCCGGCACCAGGATGTCGCGCATCCCGGGGCTGGTCTGGAACTCGGGCACGGCCGGTGAGGCTACCGGCGGCCCCGCTGTGCCGAGCCGGAGGTTGCGAGGCGACCTTCAGCCGCAGGCGCCGCTGGCGAGGAGGTCGGCGACCTCGCCGTCGTCGAGGCCGAGCACCTCTGTGAGCACCTGGTAGGTGTGCTCGCCGAGGCATGGCGCCGGGAAGCGCGGTCCGTTGTCGTAGCCGGCGATCGTGAACTGGTGGCCCTCGTAGGGGACCTCGCCCATCTCCGGGTGCTCGAGCGGGCGGAAGAACCGGCGGTGCGCCAGCTGCGGATCCTGCAGATGGTCGCTCGAGCGCTGGACCATGCCGGCCGGCACGCCGGCGGACTGCAACGTCAGCATCAGCGGGCGCGCCTCGTGCTGCGCGGTGAACGCGCCGAGCTGGCGGTCGATCAGCTCACGCTGGGCGACCCGCCCGGCCGCCGTGTCGAGCGCCGGGTCCTTCGCCCACGCCGGCTCGCCGAGCACGGCGCGCAGCTCCCGCCACTGCGCGTCGGTCTCGACCGCGATCGCGCACCACTGGTCGACGCCGGCGCACGGGTAGGCGTCGTGCGGCGCCTGCGACAGGTGCAGGTTGCCGGCGCGCCGCGCGCTGACGCCCGACACTTGGACGTCGAGCAGCTCGGGGGCGAGGAAATGCAACGCCGACTCCATCTGCGCCTGGTCGATGAACTGGCCCTCGCCCGTCCGGCGGCGGTGGTCGAGCGCGGCCAGCAAAGTGGCGGTCAAGAACCTCGGGGCGACGGTGTCGGTGTAGGCGTTGAACGGCCCGCCCGGTGGGCGGTCGTCCCACCCGGTGACCTCGTAGAAGCCGCTCACGGCGGCGGCGTGGTAGCCGTAGCCAGCCAGCTCGGCGGCCGGGCCGTACTGACCCATCAGGCACGTCGTGGCCATGATGATGCCGGGATTCAACATCGTGGCGACGTCGTAGCCGAGACCCAGCTCGCGCATCGTGCCGGCCGTGAACGAGTCGAGCGCGACGTCGCACCAGCCCAGCAGCCGGCGGGCGATCTCGTTGCCCTCGGGGTGCTTGAGGTCGAGCTGCAGCGAGAGCTTGGACGTGTTGAAGGCACCGAAGAAGTGGCAGCGGTTGATGCCCGGGATGTCGTCCTTGAACGGGCCGACGAGCCGCAGCCGGTCGGCCGGGCGGTCGTGCTCGACGTGGACGACCGTGGCCCCGTGGTCGCCGAGCGCCTTGGCGGTGATCGGCCCGACGCCGATCCACGAGAAGTCGGCGACTTTGACGCCCTGCAGCGGGAGCCGGGGCTCGGGCACGGCGGCGTCGCGGACGCGCACGGTCGGTGTTCGTTTGCCCAACGAGCCGAGCACCTCTCCCGTGTGCTCGCCGATGTCCGGCGCCGGCCGGGTCCACGCGATCGGCGTCCCTGACGCCTTGACGAACGCGCCGGGCGCCCGCACCACCCGACCGCTCGGCAGCGGTACGTCATCCCAGTACCCGCGCGCCGCCAGGTGCTCGAGCTGCAGCACGTCGGCGACGGTGTTGACCGGGGCGATCGTGACACCCCGCGCGATGCCGCCCTCGAACAACTCCATCTTGCTGTGGGCGAGCGTGAAGTCGGTGATCGCCGCCCGCACGTCGGCCAGCGAGTGGATCAGCGCCTCGGCCGTCAGCATCCGCGCCTCGTAGCTGCGCCAGTCCTCGTGCGCCGCCCATTCCTCGGTCACCGCACCGCTCTCGACCATCCACGGGATCAGCCCGCCGAGCGTGGCGGTCGTCGCGACGAGGCACACCTCGCCGTCGGCGCACGGGTAGACGAGCGGGGTGACGAGCGTGCTCAGCTGCAGCACGGTGCCGTTGCGCTCGATGTTGCGGCCGTCGATGGCGGAGGCGATCATCGCCTGCAGCCCGGTCCAGAACACCGCCGCCTGCACCGACACGTCGACGAACTGTGCCTCGCCGGTGAGCCGTCGCCGCTCGTGGGCGACCAGCGCGCCCACCGCGCTCTCGGCGGCGGCGTGGTGCCACGTCTGGGGCACGGTGATGCGCACCGGCCTGCGGTCGGCGTCGCCGTTGAGCGCCATCGACCCACCCATCGCCGACAGCGTGAGGTCCGTCGCAACGTGGTGGGCGTACGGCCCGGTTTGCCCGAACGGCGAGATGGCGACGTACACCAGGTCGGGCCGCACCGCGCGCAGCGCGTCGAACCCGATGCCGCGAGCGTCCATCACACCGGGCCCGGCGTTCTCGAACAGGAAGTCGGCGCGCGCCACGAGGGCGAGGAAGTCACGCCGCTCAGCAGGCTGGTCGAAGTCGAGCACCACGCTGCGCTTGCCGCGGTTGTAGGCGTGGAAGCGCAGGCTGGACAGCGACGCCGGCTCGCCCTCGACCCGCGGGTCCTCGACCCGCGGGTCCTCGCCCCGCGAGGAGCTGCCCCCTGGCGGCTCGACCTTTACGACGTCGGCGCCGAAGCCGGCGAGCACGAACGCCCCCAGCTCGGCGCGACCGTCGGTCAGGTCGAGGACACGGTACGGAGCGAGCATGGTCACGCCCGCATGATCCCAGGCCCGGCACGCCCGCACCGAAGGCAGTCACCGACTATGAACGGACCCGAATGAGGTTCTCCGACGGCTTCTGGCAGACCCGACCCGGCGTCGACGCGTGCTACGCAGCCGAGGCGTACGACCTCGCCGATGAGGCCGATCGGCTCGTCGTCACGGCGCCGACGAGGCACATCGGCGGCCGCGGGGACACGCTGAACGTGCCGGTGCTGACGGTGGCCATCTCCTCCCCGCTGGAGAACGTGCTACGAGTGCGAATCACGCACCACGGCGGCGGTCCAGAGCCGTTGCGCTTCGCAATCGCCGAGGTGCCCGGCGCAGGCGACGTCGAAGTCGGCAGCGACGGTGGTTCGATCACCAGCGGCCATCTGCGGGCGCAGGTGCAGCGCGGCGCTCCCTGGCAGCTCGTGTTCGTCGGCGGTCAGACCGAGCTGACGTCGAGCGCCTTGAGCTGCAGGGATCGATGCTCCAGGCCTGCCTCGTCCAGTTGAGCGGCCGCTGAG
>JBIOUO010000030.1:0-14625 GCA_044867195.1 Ilumatobacteraceae bacterium | reverse complement strand
GCTACTGGTGGACCCGGTGGGACGTTCGCCCGCTCGGCGGCCCAGGCGTCGTCGCTGTCGGCGTCGACATCCTCCACACCTGCGGCGACGTCGCCCCACCGGTCGGGACGTGGCTGTGGGATGTCGACGCCGACGTCGTTTCGTGGTCGCCGGAGCTGCTCGACATGGTCGACGTGCGCGTCGGCCCGCCGGTGTCGTGCGCGGCGTTCCTGGCCAGCGTGCTCGAGGACGATCGCCAGCTCGTGCATCGGGCGATCGAGCGGGCGCTGGCGACCGGCGAGCCGTACGCCGTGACGTTCCGCTGCCCGACCAGAGCCGGCCGCGACCGCTGGTTCCACGCCACCGGCCGCTGCGATCCGGCCCGGCGCGCGGCCGGCGCGCGCCGCCTCGGCGGGCTCGTCAAGTACCTCAACCCGCCGCCGTCGCGGAGCCCCGTCCCCGACCCCATCGGCTCCGGCTGACCGCCACTGCACCGAGCTCGACCCGACCGGTGGTCCGGCGCGATGGCCGTGACGTGCCCTACGGTGCGGTGCGGTGAGCACGGTCGGGCGCATCGACGCCTTCCAACGCCGCCACCCCGCGCTCGGGTTCCCGATCGCCGTCGTGTACAAGTTCTTCGATGACCAGGGCATCTACCTGGCCGCCCTGATCACCTACTACGGATTCCTGTCGCTGTTCCCGCTCCTGCTCTTGCTGGCGTCCGTGCTCGGCTTCCTGCTCGACGGCGACCCCGAGCTGCAGCGGCGGATCCTCGACTCGACGGTCAGCCGGTTCCCCGTCGTCGGCGAGCAGCTACGCGACCCGCAGACGATGCAGGGCAGCGGTGTCGCCCTCGTCATCGGCGCCCTCGTCGCCATCTACGGCGCGCTGGGTGTCGCCCAGGCGCTGCAGAACGCGATGAACGTGATCTGGGCGGTCCCCCGCCACCGCCGGCCGAACCCGCTCGCCGGGCGGGGGCGCAGCCTGCTGCTGATCGCCACCGCCGGTCTCGCCGTGCTGGCAACGACCGTGCTGTCGAAGCTCGCCGGCGGCTCGGGCGCCGACGGCGGCCCGCTGGGGAGCACGGGCGCGCTCGCCGTCAACGGCGCCACGATCGTCGTCAACACGGCCATCTTCGCCGTCATGTTCAAGATCGCCACCGCGACACGGCTGAGGATCGGCAACGTCCTGCCGGGCGCCGCGGTGGCGTCCGTGGTGTGGCAGTTGCTGCAGGTCTTCGGGACCGCGTACGTCAACGGCATCGTGCGCGACGCCGGGTTGGCCTACGGCATCTTCGCCGTCGTCCTCGGACTGCTGGCATGGCTCTTCCTCGTCGCCCTCGGCATCGTCGTCAGTGCCGAGATCAACGCCGTGCACGGCAAGCGCCTGTATCCCCGTGCGCTGCTCACTCCGTTCACCGACAACGTCGACCTGACGAGTGCCGACCGGCGCAGCTATACCGACGCCGCGCGGGCGCAGCGGCACAAGGGCTTCGAGGACGTGACCGTGACGTTCGGTCCGGCTGGCGTCGCGAACCCGCCGGCGCCGGCCGACCCGGCGGACAGGTGACCCGCCACGACCTCCTAGGATGCCGGCGATGGACGTTCTGTACACGGCGACCGCCCACGCCACGGGAGACGGCCGCAACGGCCATGCCCAGAGCGACGACGGCCTGATCGACCTCGACCTGCGAGTGCCCAAGGAGATGGGGGGGCCGGGCGGGGCGACCAACCCCGAGCAACTATTCGCCACGGGCTACGCCGCCTGCTTCCACTCGGCGCTCAAGTACCTCGCCGCCGCCGACAAGCTCGACGTCACCGGCTCGGAGGTCTCGGCGTCGGTCGGGATCGGCATGCAGCCCAGTGGCGGGTTCGGGCTGCGGGTGGATCTCGATGTGCACACCCCGGCACTCGACCAGCAGACGGCCGAGGCGCTCGTCGCCAGGGCCCACGAGGTGTGCCCGTACTCCAACGCGACACGGGGCAACATCCCCGTCACGCTCACGGTGGTGTGAGCGATGAGCCCTCGCCGTGCCCCTCGTGCCGCCGCCTTCTTCGACCTCGACCGGACACTGATCTCCGTCGCGTCCGGTCCTGTCTTCTCCCGCCACCTCCATGACGCCGGCATCGCCCAGCGCGCGCAGCGCGGCGTCGAGGCGGTCGCCGCTGCATACCGCCTGATCGGTGAGACGGCGCTCACCGCGCCGGGCGCCCGCCTGGCCGCACGGGCCACGGCCGGGTGGCCGGTCGACGCCGTGCGCAAGGCGGCAGAGGGGGCAGCGGACGAGCTGATCGAAATGGTCGAGCCGTACGCGCCGGGTGTCATCGCCGAGCACAAGGACGCCGGCCTGCTCACGGTGATGGCGACCACCAGCCCGGAACCGCTCGTCTCGCCGTTTGCGGACCGGCTCGGGCTCGACGACGTCGTCGCCACCCGGTGGGCCGTCGACGGAGATGCCTACACCGGATCGGTCGACGGACCGTTGGTGTGGGGTCGAGGCAAGCTGGAGGCGGTCAAGGACTGGGCCGCCGAGAACGACGTCGACCTCAGCCAGTCGTGGGCCTACAGCGACAGCTACTACGACGCGCCGCTGCTCGACGCAGTCGGCCACGCGGTCGCCGTCAACGCCGACGTCCGCCTCGTCGGCCTGGCCCGGCTCAAGGGATGGCACATCCGTCACTTCGATCTGCCCGACGGCGTGCTGAAGATCGCCGGGCGCGAGCTGCAGGACTGGTTCCGCCCGTTGCAGCGACCGGAGCTGCTGCCCATCGTGAACGTCGACCTCGAGGGGATCGAGAAGATCCCCGCGACGGGGGCGGTCATCGTGGTGTTCAACCATCGCAGCTACTTCGACGGAACCGTGGTTGGATCCGTCCTCGGGCGCACCGGTCGCTCGTTCCGCTTCCTCGGCAAGAAAGAGGTGTTCGACGTCCCCGTCGTCGGATACCTCGCCAAGCTCGGTGGTGGGATCCGCGTCAACCGGGCGTCGGGGTCATCAGAACCGCTCGAGCATGCGATTCGGGCGCTGAAGGCGGGAGACGCTGTCGCCCTTGCCCCGGAGGGAACGATCCCGCGCGGCCCGGCGTTCTTCGAGCCCGAGCTGAAGGGACGCTGGGGCGCGGCCCGCCTGGCCCAGGCGACCGGGGCACCGGTGATCCCCGTCGGCTTGTGGGGCACCGAGGTGGTGTGGCCGCGCAGCCGCCGGCTGCCGCGGTTCGACTTCGCCGAACGCCCGACGATCCGGGTCCGCGTCGGCGACCCGGTCCCGCTGCGCCACCGCAGCCTGGATGCCGACACCAAGCGGATCATGGCCGCGCTGGTCGAGCAGCTCCCGCCGGAGGCGCGCATCCGTCGCTCGCCGACCGAGGCGGAGCTGCTGGCGACGTTCCCGCCCGGCTACAAGGGCGACCCGACCAAGGAGTACCAGCGCCGCCCCGGCGTCGACACCTGACCTGGCCCCTCGCGTCCGCCGTTCTGTGGGAGGGAACAGACCCGAATCGCGTCTATTCCCTCCCACAGAAGACGGAGTCGTAGATCGCCACGGTCTTGCGCGCCGCGGCGTCCCAGCCGAACTCGCGCACCGCCCGCTCCCGCCCGGCCGATCCCATCGCCGCGGCCCGCTGCGGATCGGCGACGAGCTCGTTGACCGCCGCAGCCAGGCTGCGCTCGAACCCGTCAGCGTCCGCCTCGTCGTAGTGGGCGAGCAGCCCGGTCTCGCCGTCGACGACAACCTCGGGGATGCCGCCCACGTCGCTGGCCACGACTGCTGTCGCGCACGCCATTGCCTCGAGGTTGACGATCCCGAGCGGCTCGTAGATCGACGGGCAGACGAAGACCGTGGCGTGGCTCAGCACCTGTCGCACGTCGGAACGCTCGAGCTGCTCGCTGACCAGCACCACGCCCTCACGCGTCGCCCGCAGCCGGGCCACGGCGGCGTCCGTCTCCGCCTGCAGCTCCGGCGTATCGGCTGCCCCCGCGAGGAGGACCACCTGCGCCCGCTCGTCGAAGCCGAGGGCGGCGCGCAGCAGGTGCGGCACGCCCTTCTGGCGGGTGATCCGTCCGACGAACGCGACGATCGGTCGGGTGGCATCGACACCCAGCCGGCCGAGGACGTCGGTCTCGGCGACCGGGTGGTAGTAGTCGGCGTCGATGCCGTTGTGGACGACATGGACGACGGCGGGATCGAGCGCCGGGTAGGCGGCGAGGACGTCGACCATCGACGCCGCGCTGACCGCGATCACCGCGTCGGCGGCTTCGTACGCCGTGCGCTCCGCCCACGACGACAGGCGGTACCCGCCCCCGAGCTGCTCCTCCTTCCACGGGCGCGACGGCTCCAGCGAATGCGACGTGACGACGTGGGGGATGCCGTACAGCAGCTTGGCGAGGTGGCCGGCGAGGTTGGCGTACCAGGTGTGGGAATGGACGAGCGTGCAGTCGCCGACAGACGCAGCCATCTCCAGGTCGCCGGCGAAGATCCGCAGTGCCTGGTTGGCGCTCTCCAGCCGCGGGTCGTCCTCGCTGTGGGCAATGGCGCCAGGGCGCGGCGGCCCGAGGCAGTGCACCTCGACGTCCACGAGCCGGGACAGCTCACGGGTGAGGAAGTCGACGTGGACGCCGGCGCCGCCATAGACGTAAGGCGGGTACTCCCTGGTGAGGATCCCGACCCGCACGGCGAGCGAGCGTACAACTACGTGGATTGGGGGCCGAGCTGCTACACGTGCCCCGGATGAGCGATGACTACCCGCTGCCGTACACCTCGACCGACCTTTCGGGCCGGGTCGCCTTCGTCACCGGCGCCAGCTCGGGGCTCGGGCGGCGGTTCGCGCTCGTGCTCGCCGCCGCGGGCGCCAAGGTCGCGGCGACGGCGCGACGGGTCGACCGGCTGGAGGAGGTCGCCGCCGAGATCCGGGCTAACGGCGGGGTGTGCGAGCCGATCGCCCTCGACGTCACCGACGCAGGGTCGATCTACCATGCCGTGGCCGCGGCCAACGATTCGCTCGGGCTGGTCGACATCCTGGTCAACAACGCCGGCATCCCCGACGCCCAGCGGGCGCACAAGATGTCGCTCGAGCTCACCGACGCGGTGCTCGACACCAACCTGCGCGGCCCGTGGCTGCTCGCCAACGAGGTCGTCCGCGGGCTGCTCGCCGCCAAGCAGCCGGGCTGGATCGTCAACGTCTCGTCGATGGGGGCGTTCAACTACGGCGGCAACGGCGCCGCCCTGTACTCGATCACGAAGGCCGCGATCCACCGCATGACCGAGGTCCTCGCCGTCGAGTGGGCGCGCTTCAACATCAACGTCAACTGCATCGCACCGGGCGCCTTCGCCTCGGAGATGATGGACGGGATGCTGTCGCGGATGGGCGACATCACGGCGCACTTCCCGCGCCAACGGCTCGGCGACCCGGCGCAGCTCGACTCGACGCTGCTGTACCTGGTCTCCCCCGCCTCCGACGCGGTCACCGGCACGACGATCAGGGTCGACGACGGCCAGGGCTCGCGCTGACCCGAGGGTTCGGCGGCGGCGACACGGCGCGCGTCCGGAAGGCCAGCACGACCAGCGCGAACCAGCCCCACCCGAGGGCCAAGCCGGCGAGGATGTCGGTCAGCCAGTGGACGCCGAGCAGGGCCCGGCTGGCGGCCACGGCAACCGCCACGACCACCGCGCCGCCGGCGAGCAGCGCCCGGGTGCCGCGTGGGCGGCCCCTCGCCAGCACGAGCGCCACCGCCGCCCAGCACGCGCCCGCAGCCGTCGAGTGGCCGGACGGGAACGACGGTCCGCTGACCTCGACCAGCCGCAGGACGTCCGGTCGCTGGCGATCGACGATCAGCTTGAGCAGGTTGCTCAGCACGTACTGGCCGACACCGATCACGCCGACGAACACCAGCACCTCCACGCTGCGCCGGCGCAACCAGTCGACGAGCGCCGCGGCGGCGAGCGCGGCGGCCACCGCGAGGCTGCTGCCGAGCTGGGTGATCGCCTGCAGCACGTCGACCGTCGTCGAGGAGGCGTGGTGCGAGCCCCATTCGGCCACACCGTCGTCGAGCTCGGCGAGCCCGGACCCGGTGCGCACCATGTCCAGCAGCAGCCCGAGTGCGAGCGCCACCACGAGCACGACGGCGAAGGCGCCGGTGAGCAGCAGGCCGCGCCACGACTGGCGATCGACGCGCTCGCTCACGAAACGGCTCAGTCGCGGGTGGCGCTCGATCGGTCCGGTCGGGTCGAGGACGACAGCGCGCGACGCCGACACGGCGAAGGCAACGATCCCAGCCAGCGCGGCCACCCCGAGCACGATCACCGTGATGCTCATCCCCCGCTCCAGCGTCCCGGCACCCGAGTGTTTGGCCCCACCGGAGTACGTGGCGCGGGGACGCCCCGCACGAAACACTCGGGTGCACGAAACACTCGGGTGGTCACGGCGGCCGTGTGAGCTGGAGGCCGAGTTGGCGGGCGCGGGCGACCAGCGCCCCGCTGGAGTCCCACAGCGTCGCGGTCTCGATCATCCGCCCACCGGCCACGTCGTCGCACTCGATGTGCGCCTGCACCCATCCGGCGACGGGCCGGCGGCGGACGTGCACCGTCAGCTCCAGCGTCGGCACCCACCCGATCTGCTCGACGCGCTGGTGCAGCGCCGGCGGGAAGGCGTCGGCGAACAGCGGCAGCCAGCAAGCGGCGGGCGGGGTCCCGTCGCGAAAGCGGATCCACCCGTCGACCACGGCTGCGCCTGGGGACGGATCGGGCCGCACCCGGACCTCGACGCGCGACAGCAGCGGCAGGGTGACGCCTTGGCCGAGCGTGGCGCGGTCGACGCACTCCTCGGCCGAGGGGATCGCCGGCGCGGGCACGGTGAGCACTGGGTCGGGCGCGTCGCTCGCCGGTGTCGTGAGGTCGCCGAGGATCGCGGCCAGGGTGAGGCGCGGGACGCCCTCCTGGATCAGCGAGCCGGTGACGAACGTCGCTGCACGTCCGGCGCGCACGACCTGGGTGGCGATCTCGCCAGGCATCTCGCCCACCGACGGGCGCAGGTAGTGCACCGTGACCGACATCGGGTCGGGCCGCCCGGCGGCGTCCGTCACGGCCCGCAGCACCGGCATCATGGCGTATCCGCCGTTGGGGTTTTCACCAATGTTCCAGTCCGCCCGCAGCTCGGTGAGGTACCTGCCGTCGCCGGCGGCCACCACCGCGGTCTCGTCGTCGATCTGGCTCACCCGTCCATGATGGGCCGGCGCCCGCTTGGCATCGAAGCGGGCCGGCGCGGGTAACCGTCGCGACATGGGATCACCCGACGCCAGTGTCTCGCTGTGGCTGGTGCCGGCGGAGCCGACCCGGGCGCTGCTGCGCACGTACATCGATCAGCTGGCGCTGACGCACGATGGGCCGTGCTTCGAGCCGCACATCACGCTCGTCTCAGCCGAGGTGGACGACCTCGCGGCGCGCGCCGCGGTGGCGTCGATCGCCACGACCCACGTGAGGATGGATCTTGTCGCCGGCGCCACCGGGCATGGCGTCGATCGTTTCAAGGCGCTGTTCGTCGAGTTCGACGACAGCCGTATCCACGACCTCGCCCGCGCATTGTGCAACGAGCTGGAGGTGCCGTTCGACGGCGACGCATTCCAGCCCCATGTGAGCCTGCTGTACCGCGCCGACCTGCCGCACCACACGCGGGAATCGCTGGCCGCGCAGCACGTGTTCGCCCGCACGGTGATGCACTTCGACACACTCATCGCGATGCGCCCCGGTGAGGGCATCGACGACGTGGCCCGCTGGCAGACGATCGTCGCCCGTTCGCTGCGGGTCGCGTCATAGCGGCTCAATCCTGGTCGGACCGTCGCAACCGCTCGATGACGGGTTGGAAGTCGTCGATGCTGCGCACCGTGAAGTACGAGATCCCCCACCGGCGCCGGCAGTCGAGGAGGTGGGCGGTGATCTCCTCGTGGGTTCCGACGGCGACGAACGGGGCGGCGAGCGCGTCGTCCGTGGTGAGCCCGTCAACCCCGGCCGCCAGCTGCTCGACCGCGCCCCGGCGGTCGGCGGTGATCTGCACGACCTGCACGAGCGCGTTGAGCTCGATCGACCCGCCGCCAGGCTGCTCCCGAATCCAGCCCACGGTGGCGTCGATGCGCTCGGGCTGCCAGCGCACCTCGTGGTGATGGCCGTCCGCCAACGTGCGCCCGAGCATGGTCAGACCGATCGTGTCCGCCACGCGGACCGCGCCGGCGAGGGCGCTCCGACCGTTGACGCCGACGAGGATCGGCAGGTGCTGCTGGTGGCTGCGCATCGTGCGCGCAGTGGTCAGGCGGTAGTGCTCTCCGTCGATCGTGAGCTCGTTACCGTCCAGCAACCGGCGGATGATCCCGACTGCCTCCACCAGCCTCCGCTTGCGCAGCGCGGGCGGATCGAACGGCTGGCCGAGCATGGTGTACTCGGTGAACGTGTGGCCGGCGCCGATGCCGAGCTCGACGCGCCCGCGACTGAGGTGGTCGAGGTTGGCGATCTCGGCCGCGAGGTGGACCGGGTGGTGGAAGTCGTTGTTGACGACGAGCGGGCAGACGCGAACCCGTTCGGTGGCCTCGGCGACGGCGAGCAGTGGCAGCAACGGCGTCCACGAACCGCTGACGTGATCCCACGAGCTGACCACGTCGAAGCCAGCCTCCTCGGCGCGACGAGCCGTCGCACGCAGTTCGCCGGCCGAGCACTCGCCGAACTGGTACCCGAACCGGAACGGCCGCACGCGTCCGCACCCTAGGTGGCGGTGGCCGTCGCGCTGGGTACACCGTGCGGTCGTGACGACTCGTGTCGCGTTCCTCCGAGCAGTCAACCTCGGCCAGCGCAAGGTGCCGATGGCCCAGCTCGTGAACGTCAGCGACCGGCTCGGCTACCGGGACGTGTGGACTCACGCCAACAGCGGAAACGCCGTGTTCGACGCCGCCGGTACCCGAGGCGCCATCGAGCGGGCGATGGAGCAGGCGCTGGAGGCGGAGCTCGGCTTCGAGGTGACGACGTTCGTGCGCAGCGCCGCCGAGCTGCGCAAGGCGGTGCAATTGCGCCCGTTCGAGCTGGCCTCCGGGGACACGTACTTCATCACGTTCCTCAAGCGGCCAGCGTCGACGGAGTCGGCGCGGGTACTGGAAGCGGCGTCCGGCGACTTCGACACACTGGTCGTGCGCGGGCGGGACGTGCACTGGCGGATGCGGGGACGATCCGTGGACACCAGGATCCCGACCAGGACGTGGGATCAGCTGGTCGGGCGGCACGCCATCACCAGCCGCAACGTCAACCTGCTCCAGAAGCTGGTAGCCAAGCTGGGCTCGTAGCGTGCAGAGAGGCCCGCTGCTAACCTGTGAGTCCCACGCGGACGTGGCTCAGCTGGTAGAGCATCACCTTGCCAAGGTGAGGGTCGCGGGTTCGAATCCCGTCGTCCGCTCCATGTCGTCATCGCCCTGAGCAGGCCGGCCATCACCGTTGACAGCATTGCTAGCATCGCTGGTATGGCGACGTTGACGATCAGGGACGTGGACGACGACCTGCGCGCGAAGCTACGCGTGCGCGCCGCCCGCCATGGCCGCTCGATGGAGGCCGAGGTGCGGGCGATCCTGCACGACGCGCTCGCGAAACCAGCGAGTCCGGATGGTCTCGGCCGACGGATCCACCAACGATTCGCGGCGATAGGGGGTGTGGAGGTAGCGCAACCGGAGCGGACCGAACGACCGCGCCCGATGCCGTTCCCGGAGTGATCGTCCTCGACACGAACGTCGTCTCTGAGCTCATGCGACGCAAGCCTGCCGATGCCGTGGTGGCGTGGGTCGACCAACAAGGCGCTGACGAAGCGTGGTTGACGGCGGTCACGCTCGCCGAGTTGCTGTACGGCATCGGTCGGCTTCCCGACGGGCGGCGCAAGGCGGACCTGGCTAGCGCGCTCCACGCGATGATCTCCGAGGACTTCGATCACCGCATTGCGGCGTTCGACGAGCCGGCGGCGGCGCACTACGCAGACATCGTCGTCGTGCGGGAGCGCAACGGCCGAACGATCAGCGCAGCCGACGCCCAGATCGCAGCGACCTGTCGAAGCCATGGCGCGCTACTCGCCACGCGCAACGTCGACGACTTCGCAGATACGGGGATCACGATCGCCAACCCGTGGCTCGGCCCGTGACCGCGTTGGTACCGCGCGCTCCGAGACGATGGCGCCGATCGGCGATGTCGGTGCGGCCACTGTGGACGCGGCGCACGACTCGCATAGGTCTCAGCCGGTGGCTGGACGCTTTCGACGATCGGGGCGACGAGCTCGCGGCACTCGGGGATCCAACGGTCGCACCAAGAAAGCGGTATGAGACCACGGCCACCCGGACGTCGAGACGACCGAACCGCCCGAGCCGCACTGGCCGACCCGGAACCGGCCGGGTGGCGCCGCCGTGCGCTCAGGTCTTCCGGCGTTACGTCTCGAAGAACCCGCGCTTGGTGGGCGTCGTCGCTTGCCAGTCGACCGGAATCGCCTGGTAACCCCGCGAGTAGTCACCGACCGTCGGCTGCGGGGGGAAGGTGGTGACCGAGCCCGGGTCGAAGAATCCCCACGAGGCGCCGGCGCGGAGAGCGGCGGCCAGATGGGTATCGGGTCCGCTGAGGTCGGTGTGGTCGTCCTCGTTGAACATGATCGGCCTTGTCGGACCAGCCGGCGGTGGCGCGCACCTCCTCGACCATCGTGCGCAGGGTGTCCGGCTCGGGCGTCCCGTTCCCGTGCAGGAGGACGAAGTCGGCCTCGGCCAACACCTCCGGCGTGACATACGGCGGCCAGGCCAGGAACGACGTGCTGGCGAGGAGGCGGCGGCCCTCGATCGTGACAGCGCGGGCGAGGGCGATCAGCTCGTGGACGCGCGCGGACTTCAAGATCGGGTGCTCGTAGTGCTCGGGCCAGTTGACCTCGTTGGCGATCTCGACGAGGACATGCTGCCAGCCGGACTCGAGGACCCATGTGCAGACCTCGACGACGGCGGTGCGGATCGCGACTTCGTCGCCGAGTCGGTTCGCCTGCCCGTGGTAGAAGAGGTCGAGGATCACGACGAGCCCCAGGCGGTCGGCGTCGTCGAGGATGGCGCCGACCCGCCCTCGGTAGTCGTCCAGCAGGTGGCCGTCAGGGGTGAAGCCGGCGTTGTCCCACGGCTGCTCGGTGCTGTAGCCCTGCGGGCTGCCGCCCTGGATGCCGAGGGTGAACGCGTCGAGCCCGTCGGCCTTCCACTGCGGCATCGCGGCTCGGAATTCTCGATTGTTGCGTTCCGCATCCCAGCGTCCAGTGTCCGGGTACGCCCACCGGCCGACGGTGTCGGGGTTGGCGTCGTCGAACGCACCGTTGATCATCCGGGCGTTGAGCAGCAGGCCGTCGAGCGGGATCCCGTCGAGCGTGCGGCCGGCGTTGGCGACCTCACCGTCGACCAGGAACTGGGCACCGCGAACCGACACGGTGGTCACGGATGCACTCCTCGGGGATTGGGGCCGGCGATAGCGGCATTTCGTGTCGTGAGGCATGCGCAGCCTCCGTGCACCCGGCCGTATCGCACCATCCGGCCGGCGTAGTACGTCGCCGACATGATCTTCGTCGACACCGCGCATTCGGATCGTACCGTCACCCGTCCCGAGACCACTCGAGCGGTACGGGCTGACCCATCAGGGCGAGGGCCGCCTGAACCGCGGGGCGCAGAGCCTCGTGCGTGCGGTCGTGCAGCCTTGTAGTCGGCCAGGACGTCGGCGGGAGGGAGGTTCGACGGCCGCGATCAGGTCCTGGTGGACCTCGTGAACCTCGTGAACCTCGTGCAGGGGATCGGGAACATCCGTCGATGAGCACCTGCGTGCCTACGCCGCTACTCATGTCCTGCGTTCAGGCGTCCGGCGTTCCCGCCGCTGTGTGTAGCCTCGCGACACATGAGTAGCCGCGTGCAGGTCATTTTGACTGCGGAAGAGCGAGAGGCGTTCCGCAGGCAGGCCGCGGTGGAACACAAGTCGCTGAGCCGCTGGCTACGCGATGCCGGCCGCAGATGCCTCGCCGACGCCGGCCAACGCCCGCTTCGTACCCCGGACGATCTGCGCCGGTTCTTCGAGTCGTTATCCGATCAGGACGGGGCCGAGCCGGACTGGGATGCACACCTGGCCGTGATCGCACAATCCCGCCGGCGCGGTCTGTCGTCGACGTGATCTTCGTCGACACGAACGTCTTCATGTACGCCGTCGGGCGACCGCATCCGCTGCGCTCCGACGCGCAGGACTTCTTCGTGTCGAGTGCCAGGCGAGGCGAGGTGCTGGTTACCTCGGCGCAGGTGCAGCAGGAGCTGATGCATGCCTACCTTCCCGTCGGCCGACTGGCGACGCTGGACGCAGCGCTGACGCTCACCCGATCGATGGCCGAGCTGTGGTCGCTCGAGCCCGCGGATGTGACCCACGCTCGGGCGCTTCTCACGCGGCATTCTGGGTTGAGCGCCCGCGATCTCGTTCATCTTGCCTGCTGCGAGCGCCGGGGAGTGGCGCGGATCAGGACGTTCGATCGTCACCTGGCGAGCATGTTTCACTGAATCGGACCTCCTTCCGGGTGGGCCATCTCGAATTCGAGGACTGTTGCCACCCAGAAGGCTGGATGAGACGGTGACCACCCCGATCCGGGTCCCACATCGCCGCGGGTCGCCGTGACTACCATCACGGCCTCCGGTCGTCGAGGTGGGAGGATGGGACGCGGTGGATGCCAACTCGGCTCGGTGGCGGCGCGTGACGCCCTCGACGTTCCCGTGGGAGAACGAGGCGATCGAGTTCTTGCGCGCCCAGCTCCCCGACGCTGACCCGATCCGGGCGTGGTCGAACTTCGAGTTCATCTCCGGCGGAGTGATCTCCGAGGTCGACGTGTTCCTGCTCACGCGCAAGGGTGCGTTCCTGATCGAGATCAAGTCGGTGCCCGGGAGGCTCGTCGGCGACCAGCAGCGCTGGACGTTCCACCGCCCCGACGGCGGCCGCCACTCGATCGAGAACCCGTTGCTCGGCGCCAACCGCAAGGCCCGCCGGCTGCGGTCGCTGCTCGGGTACAAGTGGCGCCAGGTCGCCGGCCGCAACGCCGCGCCGCAGCCGCCGTTCGTGCAGCCGCTGGTCTTCCTGTCCGACAGGAACTTGACCATCAACCTGACCGCGGATGCCCGGCTCGGTGTGTGCGGGCGCGACGGGTCGCCCGTCGTCGAGGGCGGCGCGCTGCGGGGGATCCGCCACACGGTGGTCGAGCTCGGCGCGGCCGAGGCCGCCGATCCCCGCTTCCGCCAGCTCAACACGCCGACGTCGGACGCGGTAGCCGCGGCGCTCGACGCGATCGGGATCAAGGAGTCCGACCACACCCGCCGCGTCGGGTCGTGGGTGCTCCGTCTCGACAGCGTGGTCGAGCGCCCCGGCATCCAGGACTTCGTCGCCGACCATGAACGGGCCACCGGCGTCCAGCGGCGGGTGCGCATTTACTCCCGTCAGCCGCTGATGTCCGACGAGCAGGCCGAGTCGTTGCGCCGCGCCGCCCAGCGCGAGTTCCTCGCCACCGAGCGCCTGGCTCACCCGAACGTGGTGCGGGCGTTCGAGCAGATCGACACCGAGCTCGGCTCGGCGCTCGTGTTCGCGTACGAGCCGGACGCGGTGCGACTCGACCAGTGGCTCGCCGCCCACCCCAGCCTCACCCTCGACGACCGGATGGCGGTGCTGCGCCAGCTCGCCGAGACGCTGCAGGCCGTCCACGGCCGGCGGGTGACGCACCGGGCGCTGTCGCCAGGCAGTGTGCTCGTGCGCCCCGGGCGGGGCGGCGAGCCGGCGTGGGTCGTGGTGGTCACCGACTTCTCCCTCGCCGGCCGCGACCACTCCGGCGCGACGAGCACTCGTGCCAGCCGCCTCGGCCTGCCGTCGGCCGCGCCGGGCGACGTCGAGCTGCTCGCCGACGACGCCGCGCTGCTCTACCAGGCACCCGAGGCGCTGACCGACGATGACCCCGACGGCGTCGCCCTCGACGTCTTCTCCTACGGTGCGCTCGCCTTCCACGTCGTCGCCGGGCGGCCGGCGGGCGACACGCGGGAGGCGGTCCGCGAGGCGTTGCACGCCGGCGGCGGCCTGCAGCTCGCCGCGGCCGTGCCCGGTGTCGTGCGCTCGCTGCACGACCTCGTGCTCGACACTACCCAGCCGCTCGTGTCCGATCGCCTCGCCTCGTTCGACGACGTGGCCGTCTACCTCGACATGGTGGAGGACGAGCTGACGGCCCCCGTCGCCACGACCCTGGAGCCCGAGCCTTCGCCGGCAGTGGACATCGACCCCCTGGACGCCCGGGTGAGCAACGTGCTCGGCGACGGGTCGAAGGTGTTGCGCCGGCTGGGCCGGGGGTCGACGGCGCTCGCCCTGCGTGTCGACCGAGGGCCCGACCGCGATCCAGCGGAGGTCGTCTACAAGGTCGCGCTCGGTGGCGACGCCGACAGCCGGCTGCGCAACGAAGCGCGGGTCTTGCGGGAGCTGGCCCACCCGAACATCGTGCGCTGCTACGGCGAGCTGGAGCTCGCCGGGCGCCCGGTGCTCGTCACCGCCGTGGCGGGAGAGCAGTCACTGGCCGACGAGCTGCGGAGCAACGGGACGCCGAGCATCGAGTTCCTCGAGCG
>JBIOUO010000029.1:0-7381 GCA_044867195.1 Ilumatobacteraceae bacterium | reverse complement strand
GAGGCGGCGAGGATGAGGGGAACATCGATCTGCACGAGCTGCCAGTGGCAGGCATCAACGAGGTCACGCGCCTCGCGGCGTGACACGGGCGGGTCGAACTTGCGGGTCGCGACGACGTGGAACTCTTGGAGGACCTGGGTGCTGAGCGCGCCGGAGCGGCTGCGCCATAGCTCGGCGAGCACGGCTTGGGCGACGGGTTGGCGGGCGGTCTCGGAGGCGTCGTGGGCGTAGACCAGGATGTTGGTGTCGACGAACACAACCTCCGTCGATGGGTCGGTCACCGTTGGTGGAGGTCGTCGCGGATCCACCGCCTCCCGCCGCGGGGTGCGGCTCGGCCGAGCGCTCGCTCGGCGCGGCGCTGGGCGTCCTCGTAGCGGACGTCGGCCTCGGCGAGCCGTTCGAGTTCCTGGGTGACGAGCCCGCTGACGGGGTTCCCGTGTTTGGCGGCGGTGACCTTGGCACGGTGGATGACGTCGTCGTCGAGCTGTACGGTGCGGTTGCGTTTGGCCACGGCTGGTCTCCTCATGTCACGTGTTCCACAGTCCGTCACGTGGAGTGGCGTGAGAAGCAGCGTGAGAAGCAAACCGTGTCAAAGGCGGTCAACGGCGGTCAACCGCGGTCACTGGGAAGCGCTCGAAATCCCAGCATGCGGTCAACAACGGTCAACCTCGGTCACCCCCCGATACCCCCGGGGAGTCAACTACGGATCAGAACGTTGGGGGTTCGACTCCCTCCGAGCGCGCCAGCCAGAAATGGCGATCTACCAGGTGTGATAGCGGCCGGAGGCCCCGCCAGATCGGCGGGGCCTCCGGCCGTTTTCGGCCCGATGTATCAGATCGGTATCGAGGGTCACATGGCGTGGAAGTCCACCGGCCGGCCGACGGTCCGGCAGCAGCGTGACAAGTGGGTGGTGCGGATCGACGGCATCGACACCGAGTCCGGCAAGGACCGCCCGCGCCAGCTTGGCACGTACCCGTCGCAGCGCGCTCCTCGTCGTGCACTGGCCGAGCTCCTCGAGCGGGGCGACGCCGAGTCGGCGGTGCGGGCCGACAAGGGGACCGTCGGCGAGTACGTCGACGCGTGGGCCGCAGCCAAAGGTCGACGTGTCGCCGAAGAGCCGCCAGCAGTACGAGTGGGCCGCGAAGCCATCCGCAAGGGTCTCGGCGGCATCCCGCTCGACCGGCTGACCCGCGACGACGTCTCGACGTGGATCGACGGCATGGCCGCCGACGGCGTGTACGCCCGCCGCTTCATCCAGATCTTCCGGGTGGTGCTGCGCGCCGCGCTCGACGAAGCCGTGGCCGAGGGCCGACTCCGCCGCTCGCAGGCAGCTCGGGTCGGCATGCCGCGGGTCGTGGTGAAGGGCGACCGGGTGCGGGAGGTCCCGGCGTGGACCGAGGACGACGTCCGCAAGTTCCTCGCCGCCACCAAAGACCACCGTTGGTACGGCCCGATCCGCCTCGACGTGCTCTACGGCTGCGCCGCTCCGATCTTCTCGGCCTCAAGTGGGGCGACGTCGAACTCAAGGCCGGCACCGTCCGGGTCGAGCGCGGCCTGACCGAGGTGGGCGGTGTGCCGACGTGGACCGACGGCAAGAACGCCCGGTCTCGCCGGACGATCCCGATCGACCCGACCACTGCCCAGCACCTCGGCGCCCACCGCCGCCGCCAAGCTGAGGAACGGCTCGCGGCCCGCAGCACGTGGGTTGACAACGACCTCCTCGTGGCCAGCCGCACGGCACCGTCGTGTCGCCGGGGAACTTCGACCAAACGCTGGAGCGGCTGGTGGCTCGAGCCGGCGTGCCCCGGCTGACCTCGCACGGCCTCCGTCACACGGCGGCCACCCACATGGTCCGTCACGCCAGCGACATCGGCGAGATCCGCGCCGCCGCCGACCTCCTCGGCCACAGCCCCGACATGCTCATGCGGCACCTACGCCCACGCGCTCCCCGAGTCCGTGCGCACGGTCACGGACAAGATCGCCCAGCGCGGCGCCGACTTCTGACGATCAGACCTCGACGACCTCGACCAGCCCGTCGAGGAAGCGGACGTCGTCGGCGTTGCGGGTGTAGAGCGGGATCCCGTTGGCGACGGCGGTCGCTGCGATGAGCAAGTCGACGGCTCGCGGCCCTCGCGCCTTGCGTCCACCTGTGAGCACCGCTGCGTACACCAGTCCGTAGGCGCGAGCGGCATCGGCGTCGAACGGGAGCGGGTCGAACAGAACCTCTGCTCGCTGGAGGCGATCTTGCCGGCGAGCCCGCTCGACGGTGTCCGTGCTGGCGTGCGGCCCGGCGGCGAGCTCGGCCATCGACAGCGCCGAGATCGCCGACTCCACCGGCAGGAGATCGGGATCGATCGAGTCGAGGTCGATCAGTACGGACGTGTCGAGCAACCCTCGAGGTCGCTGCTCAGCCACGCGGGCTGATGTCCTGATCCACGACTCGGTCGAGGTCGCTCCGCAGCTGATCGAGGTCGATGGGCGGCGCGCCGCCGAACGCAGCGGCGATCTCGCTGCGGGTTGCGAAGCGGCGCCGCCGGATCGGCACCAGCTCACCGACCGGCACGCCACGGCGGGTTACCACGAATGTCTCGCCCTCGTCGAGCCGGCGCATGATCTCGCCGCTGTCGTTGCGCAGCTCTCGCTGCGAGATCGTGCGGCTCATGACGCCAGCGTAGCACTCGTGCTACAACGCTCGATCACCCCGAAAGGAAACGCCGATTTCCTTCATGGTCCCCAGGCGTCCGGCAAGTGCGCGTAAGGGTGGCATGCCGCCGAGCGCCATCATGAGCAGATGGAGGCACGGCCCAGGCGACGCCCCATCGACGCTGTCGACGTTCGCAGCGTGGCCGAGGCGCTGGACGACGGCGACCGGGACACGAGGTGGTGGTACGACCTCGCGACCGGCCAGGTCGAGCCGGGGTCGCCGACTCGATGGCCGCCGAGTTCGGCGACCATGACGAGCCGGAGGACCGTGGCCTGGTGCTCATCGAGTCGCACGGAGCTCGCGCCGCGTATGACGACATGGCCACCTACGCATCGGCGGTCGGCGACCGTCGCGCCGCCGATCTCCTCCAACGGGCACTGGAGGGTCGCCGGCCAGCGCTGCAGCGGCGCGGGCGACTAGGGTCGCAGGTGCCTCGAGCGCGCTCGAATCGGTCGGACACGCCACGGGCCTGCGGCTCGAGGTCACCGAGCTGGCTGGGCGATGGGCCGACGTCGAGGCCGCCGTGAGCGACGGTCACGACATGAGGTTGTTGCGCGGTGGCGAGCCGTCGGCGACGATCACCCGGGTGTGACTGACAGCCCGTCGCCTCCGCAAGCTGATCCGGTCTGTGGGCCGAGGACGGCTCGCTCTGCGGCTCACCAGCAATATGAAAGGCGTCACATTAGTGAGCCGATCTGTCCGCTGGTGTCCGTTGGTGTCCGCTGTGTACCGCTGGTTACGCGTCGTTCAGATGCGTCAGCGAAGTGGCCGTTGCGCAGGTGCATCACACGGATGTAACTAGCTCCATGAGCGCTGTTGGGAAGTTCGAAGCGTCGTCCGCGCACGAGCCGCCGCTCCTGCACACGATCGAAGAAGCCGGCGAGGTGCTGAGAGTCGGGCGCACGCTCGCCTACGCCCTCGCTCGTCTGCACGAGGAGACCGGCGGCCTCGAAGGCCTCCCCGTCATCCGGCTCGGCAACTGCCTGCGCGTGCCTCCATGGGCGCTCCTCGAGTTCGCGCTGAACGGTCGCACCGTCCCGCTCGGCGAGCTCACGCCCGGCGGCAGCGACGCCCGCCACGCGCTCGACGCCGAGCTCACGCGCATCAACCAACTCGGTCGCCAAGCCGATCCCGATCCCGAGCCGAACGCTCCCCGCATCGTTCAACACAGTGGACGAGCACGCGTAGGTCGCGATGACCGTCCCCACTCCGGGAGCAGCTCCATCTGCTCCCCCTCCTGAGCGAGTCCCCCGTGTTCCAGTCTCCGAGTCCGACAACCGATCGTCCAAGTCAGAGCAGATAAGTACCCGCGAGCGGTCGGGAACACCGATGCTGCGGGTGACCACCCTCCACGCCTCCTCCGCCGCGGCCACGGCGAAGTAGTACGCCGAGTACCTCACGGCTGCGTCGGGGGAGGTCCCGGGCGTGTGGGCAGGGCGCCAGGCCGGCGGGCTCGGCCTTGCTGGAGACGTCACGGTCCAGCAGCTCGAGGCGCTCTTGTCTGGGCGAGATCCCGTGACCGGGACGCTGTTGGGCCGCGAGCTCGTCGACCGCTTCACAACGTACGGGGGAGTGGTGCGGGCGGTGTCCGGGTTCGACGCGACGTTCTCGGCGCTGAAGTCGCTGTCGGTGTGGTGGGCGCTGACCGGCGACCACCGACACTTCGAAGCGCACGACACGGCGGCGAGCGCAGCGCTCGAGCACCTCGAGCGGTTCGGTCAACGACTCGCATCCGCTCGAATGGCGCCCGCCTGCACCCGGACACGAACGGGCTGACGATGGCGACGTTCCGCCAGACCACCTCCGAGCCGACGCCCCACAGATCCATACCCACGCCGTCATCTCCGCCAAGGTGCAGACGGCGGACGGTCGCTGGCTGGGGCGTGGACGCCCGCTACTTGAAGCGGCACTAGCGAATGCTCGGCGGCCTCTTCCAGTCGGTCCTCCGCGCTGAGCGTGCGGACCGTCTCGATGTCGACTGGCGGCCGATCGTCAATGGTCAGGCCGAGATCGCCGGCGTCCCGGACGAGCTCCTCGGCGTGTTCTCGAAGCGGACCGCCGACATCAACGAAGCGCACGCCGACGAGCTCGACGACTTCCGTCAACGCGAAGGCCGGGAAGCGTCACGGTGGGAACGCGCCGCCCTCACGCGCGAGGCATCGGCCGGCACACGGTCCGGCAAGTCCGGCAACGGTGCCGTCGATCTGGCGACACGGTGGCGGACCGAAGCCGCCGACGCCGGCTGGACGATCGCCGCTGACCGGGGTCTGGCCGAGCCGTTGCTCGTCGCCGATGTCATCGGTGCGGTGTCCGATCAGCGGTCGTCGTGGACCCGGGCCGACGTGCTGCAGGCGATCTGCGACGTGCAGCCCGCCGTGTCGCAACAGGCGGGACTCCGCTGGGCGGCCACGCTCGAGCGGGCGACCGACCATGTCCTCGCCCAGTTCGTCGACCTGGACCCGCCAGGCAACGCCACCCGCCGCGTATCGGATGGTCGGTCGGTGTGGATTGAACCGACCGCACCCCGCTTCACGTCGGAGGACGTCCTCGCCCAGGAGGAGGCGATCCTGACGTGGGCGATGGCCGCCCAAGCCGATCTCGCCACCCCATCTCCCACCATCGACTGGGACGGTCTCGATCCGTTGCAGGCCGACGCCGCCGCGAGCGTTGCCCGTAACGACCGACTGGTGTGGGTGGTCGGCCCGGCCGGCGCTGGCAAGACCCGCATGCTCACCACCGCCGGCGAAGATCTGCAGGCGACCTTCGTGTCGTGTTCGCGGTGGCGCCGACCGCGAAGGCAGCACGGACGGTCGAGCGCGACACCGGGATCCCAGCCGACACCGTCGCAAAGCTGCTTCACGAACGGCAGGGCACCGTCCGACCACGAGACTCCGACTACCAGCTGCCCGCCGGTGCGACGCTGAACCGGTCCTCCTGTCTGGCTGCGGTGCCGGCTGGCAGACCTCGAGTCGGTTCGCACCGCCACTGACACGATCGCCCAGCGCGGCGCCGACCTCTGACGATCAGACATCGACGACCTCGACGAGCCCGTCGAGGAAGCGCACGTCGTCGGCACTGCGCGTGTACGGCGCCATCCGATGGGCGACGGCGGTCGCCGCGATGAGAAGGTCGACTGCGCGTGGTCCTCGCGCCTTGCGTCCGCTGGCAACGACGGGTGCGTACACCAAGACCGCAGGCGCGAGCGGCATCGGCGTCGAACCGGATCGGATCGAACACGACCTCGGCCCTCTGCAGGCGATCCTGCCGGCGAGCCCGCTCGACGGTGTCCCGGCTGGCATGCGGGCCGGCCGCCAGCTCGGCCATCGACAACGCCGAGATCGCCGACTCGACCGGGAGGAGGTCGGGATCGATCGAGTCGAGATCGATCAGGACCGACGTGTCGAGCAACCCACGTGCCCGCTGCTCACCCACGCGGGGCGATGTCCTGATCGACCACCCGGTCGAGGTCACCCCGGAGCTGGTCGAGGTCGACCGGCGGCTCGCCGACGAACGCCGCTGCGATCTCGCCGCGGGTCGCGAACCGGCGCCGCCGGATTGGCACCAGCTCTCCGACCGGCACACCGCGACGGTCCCCACGAACGTCTCGCCCTCGTCGAGCTGGCGCATGATCTCGCCGCTGCCAGTCGTCGGCGACGCGATGTCAGCGGGTCTTGACCGCCCGATCGAGGTCGGCCGACGTGAACGGCCCGACGACGGTGTCGGCGGCCATGTAGCGGTACAGGGCCACGCCGAACACCCCACGTGTGGCGCCACCGAACACGGCACCGGCGACCGCGATCACCAGCCCGACGAGCAGCAGCACCGCACCGATGGCGATGCTCGCCCCGCCGCCGGCCATCACGACCACCCCGACGACACCGACCACCACCCCGACGGCCACGGCGATCCCGGCGATACCCCCGATGACCACATCCCCCGTGACCTGTTGACCCCAACGATCTCGGAACAGGCGCGCCGAGCGCTTGATCGCGTCGATCGGTCCGACGCCCTCGAACGCCAAGACCGGCACGACGAGGAACGTGACCAGCGACCAGATCGCCGCGCCGATCCCGGCGACGATACGACCCAGCGTGCCCTGATCACGGGCCACCGACATCAGCAGCGAGATCAACCCCGACACCGCCGCCCACTTCGCGATGACGCCACGGCGGCTGCGGGCAACGGCCTTGGCGGCGTCGATATCTGGCACCAGACCGCGCAAGGCCTGGTCGGCGCCAGCAGCCAGGGCGACGTTGTAGTGAATGACACTGAACGATGCGAGGTAGGCCGCGACCACGAGCAGCAGCACACCACCGACCGTGGCGGCGCCGTTGTCGACGCTGAGCAGCGCGACGCCAGGTGAGCCGATGACCACGAACGCAGCGATCGCCAACACACCCCCGGTGACGGGCAGCTTGGCCAGCCGAGGGTGTGAGCGGACGACGCTCCACGCCTTCTTCGTCAGATCCCAACCGTGGCGCATCTGCTCGAACACGGAGTCGATCGTAGGCACGCGGTAACGTGACTGCCGCCCCCCGCCCGTCGAGCCACGGCGACGGAGCGAGCGTGCCCGCGTTCGAGACGATGGAGCCCCTATCGGGTCCGCGGCGCCCTCGCCTGCCATCGCGTGGCGTGGCGGGTGCGAGGTGCGCAGGGATGGAGGTGGTCGACGACGGC
>JBIOUO010000028.1:0-7499 GCA_044867195.1 Ilumatobacteraceae bacterium | reverse complement strand
CCCAGTTGTACGAGGGCGCGACGCTCTGGTCGGGCTCGGTCGGCCAAGATCGGCGGGTGGCCGCCGACGTTCGCCTGGTCCGCCTGCGGCCACTGCGTGACTTCCTGCGCACGGAGTCGGCCGGTGGCGTGGTGCTGCTCGCCGCCGCGGCCGTCGCACTGCTGTGGGCGAACTCGCCATGGCAGCAGTCCTACGTCGACCTGTGGCATACCCGGTTGACGATCGGGCTGGGCAGCCACGAGCTCGACCTCGATCTGCGGGAATGGATCAACGAGGGCCTGATGACGGTGTTCTTCTTCGTCGTCGGGTTGGAGATCAAGCGCGAGCTCGTCGACGGCGAGCTGCGCGAGCCGCGTCGGGCCGCCCTGCCGGCGATCGCCGCGCTCGGCGGGATGGTCGTGCCGGCCGCGATCTACACCGCGTTCAACGCCGGCGGCGACGGCGCGGCGGGCTGGGCGATCCCGATGGCGACCGACATCGCCATCGCTGTCGGCGTCCTCGCCCTCGCCGGCGCGGCGATCCACCCGTCGCTCACGCTGTTCCTGCTGACGCTGGCGATCGTCGACGACATCGGGGCGATCGTGGTCATCGCCGTGTTCTACTCGCACGGTCTGACGTGGCAGGCGGAGGTCGCCGCGTTGGCGATCCTGGGTGTGATCCTCGCCTGCCGGCGGGCCGATGTCCGCTCGATGGCCGTCTACGTCGTGCTCGGCGCAGCGTTGTGGCTGGCCGTCCACGAGTCCGGCGTCCATGCCACCCTCGCCGGCGTGGTACTCGGCCTGCTGGCGCCGACCCGGCCGTTCCAGCGCGCCGAGCTGGTCGACGTCGACGAACTGCTCGACCTCTCCACAGTGGAGCACGCCCGTGAGTCGGCGGCCATCGCCCGCAGCTCGGTGTCCGTCGTCGAGTGGCTCGAGCACGTGCTGCACCCCTGGACGAGCTTCGCCATCGTCCCCCTGTTCGCGCTGGCCAACGCCGGTGTCGAGGTGTCCGCCGACGCGATCGGCGACGCCGTCTCGTCGCCGATCGCCCACGGCATCGTGGTCGGGCTGGTCATCGGCAAGCTCGGCGGTGTCGCCGGCGCGACCTGGCTCGCCGTGCGCCTCGGCATCGGCGAGCTCCCGGCCGGGGCGACGTGGCGGGGCATCATCGGCGTCGCCGCGCTCGCCGGGATCGGCTTCACGGTCTCGCTGTTCGTGACCGGGCTGGCGTTCGTCGACCCCAGGCACCAGGACGAGGCGAAGATCGCCATCCTCGCCGCCTCGACCACGGCCGCGCTGGTCGGGATGACCATCCTGCGCTGGCGACCCGGCGCCGGCCGGCGAGCGGGCAAGCTGTCCCCGTGACAGCGTTCCCCGGCCAGGCGGCCGTTGGTGGCCGCTCCCTCGCTGGCGCTCGGTCGCTCGCATCGCGCGACAGTCTCCCCGTGACGTACTGCCTCGCCCTGCGCCTGGATGCCGGCTTGATCTTCCTGTCCGACACCCGGACCAACGCCGGCGTCGACAACATCGGCAGCTACCGCAAGCTGCACGTCATCCAGCCGGCGGATGACCGGGTGTTCGTCGTGCAGTCGGCGGGCAGCCTGGCCACGACGCACGAGGTCCTGGCCCGCATCGATCGCGACCTCACGACGCCGGGTGACCACGAGAGCCTGGCCACGGTGAGCCGGCTGTTCGAGGCCGCGCTCTACCTCGGCCGGCTGAACACCGAGATCGCGGCGACCCACATCCCCACCGTCGGGCTGGGCGTCAACGCGACGTTCATCCTCGGCGGTCAGATCGCCGGCGAGCGGCCCGACATCATGCTCGTCTACCCGGAAGGCAACTACATCCGAGCGTCGGACACGATCCCCTTCCTCCAGATCGGGGAGGCGAAGTACGGCAAGTTCCTTCTCGAGCTCGCCGTGCGCGCGCAGGTCGACGTCCAGACGGCGGCCAAGATCGCCCTCGGCTCGATGCTCAGCACGGCCCACGCCAACCTGTCGGTCGGCCCGCCGTATGACGCGGCCATCTACCGCAACGGCTCGCTCACCGTGCGCGAGATGCGGATCGAGGCCGACCATCCCTACCTGGCGGAGCTGAACCGGGTGTGGGTCGACCGGCTGATCGACTCCGTCCACCACCTCCCGCCCATCCCCGACGAGGTTCTCGCCGAGTTCGCCTGACGTCAGCGGCGGATGGCCCACCGTGATCGCCGGCCCTACAACTGGGTGGCCCTGGTCTGATCCCGGCTTCTGGGGCGTCACGGTCTCGAATCCTGCGACTGTGGCCACCCAGAACGGTGTGGCGGGTCGACCGCGTAACGATCCCGCCCCCGCCGGGACGGAGTGGATGTGACGACGATCGAGCAGCGCCGCCTGACCGACGACCACCGCGGCTGGTTGCGGTGGGGTCCCTACCTCGCCGAGCGCGCCTGGGGCACCGTCCGCGAGGACTACAGCCCCGGCGGCGACGCGTGGGACGAGTTCGCCCACGACCAAGCCCGCTCGCGCGCCTATCGATGGAACGAAGACGGACTCGGTGGCATCTGCGACGACCAGCAGCGGCTGTGCCTGGCGTTCGCGTTCTGGAACGGCGTCGACCCGATCCTCAAGGAGCGCATCTTCGGCCTCACCGGCACCGAGGGCAACCATGGCGAGGACGCCAAGGAGCACTGGTGGTTCCTCGACTCCACGCCGTCCCACTCGTGGATGCGCTGGCGCTACTGGTATCCGCAGGCCGAGTTTCCCTACTCCGACCTGGTGGCCGAGAACCGCCGCCGCAGCCGCCTCGACGGCGAGTACGAGCTGCTCGACACCGGGTTCTTCGACGGCGACCGCTACTGGGACATCGACGTCGCCTACGCCAAGGCCGGCCAGGACGACACGTGCGTGCTGCTGCGCGCCCGCAACGCCGGTCCCGACGCCGCCACGCTGCACGTGCTGCCCACGCTGTGGTTCCGCAACACGTGGTCGTGGGGCCGCGACGACCGCAGACCGAGCCTCGTCGCCAAGGACGGCGAGCTCGTCGCCGATCATCACAGCCTCGGCCGGATGGTCCTGCGCGGCGACGGTCGCCCGACGACGCTGCTCTGCGAGAACGAGACCAACGCCGCCCGCCTGTGGGGTGTCGACGGCGCGACGCCGTTCCCGAAGGACGGCATCGGCGATCACATCATCAGCGGTGCTCCGACCGTCAACGGCGACGGCACGGGCACCAAGGGCGCCCTGTGGTACGTCCTCGACGTCCCCGCCGGCGCTACCGCCGAGGTCCGCCTACGCCTGGCGCCGGCCGCAGGCGACCTCGGACCTTCGTTCGACGAGGTGATGGCCTCGCGCCGTCGCGAGGCCGACGAGCACTACCAGCAGCTCCTCGCCGGCCTCGACGCCGAGGCGGCGATGGTCGCCCGCCAGGCTCTGGCCGGGATGATGTGGACCAAGCAGTGGTACCACTTCGACGTCGAGCACTGGCTCGACGGCGATCCCGCCGGCCCGCCGCCGCCGGAGTCGCGTCGCCGTGGCCGCAACCACGAGTGGTGGCACCTCAACAACGCCGACGTGATCACGGTCTGCGACACGTGGGAGTACCCGTGGTACGCCACATGGGACCTGGCGTTCCAGTGCGTCGCCATCGCCCACCTCGACGCCCGCTTCGCCAAGGACCAGCTGCTGCTGATGTGCCGCGAGTGGTACATGCACCCCAACGGCCAGCTGCCCGCCTACGAGTGGTCGTTCGGCGACGTCAACCCACCGGTCCACGCCTGGTCGGCGCTGCGCGTGTTCGCCATCGATGCCGCCGCCACCGGCACGCCCGACCACGAGTTCCTGGAGCGCATCTTCCACAAGCTGCTGCTGAACTTCACGTGGTGGGTGAACCGCAAGGACGCGGCCGGCGACAACGTGTTCGAGGGCGGGTTCCTCGGGATGGACAACATCGGACCGATCGACCGCTCGGCGCCGCTGCCGGTCGAGGGTCGCCTCGAGCAGTCCGATGCCACCGGATGGATGGCGCTGTTCTGCCTCAACATGCTGGAGATGGCGCTGCTGCTCGCCGAGCGGTCACCGGCCTACGAGGACATGGGCACGAAGTTCCTCGAGCACTTCGCCTATATCGCCACCGCGATCCACGACCGCGGCCTGTGGGACGACGAGGACGGCTTCTACTACGACGTGCTGCGGATGGGCGACCAGCGGGTCCCGCTGCGCGTGCGGTCGATGGTCGGCCTGCTGCCGCTGTGTGCGGTGACGACGATCGGCCCGGCCACGCTGCAGCGGCTGCCCTCGTTCGCCGCCCACTTCGACTGGTTCGTCGACAACAAGCCGCACCTCGCCCGCCACATCCAGTACCGCCACAGCCTCGACGGCAGCGAGGGCCGGTTGCTCGCCATCGTCGGGCCCGAGCGCCTGGAGCGCATCCTCTGCCGCCTGCTCGACGAGTCCGAGCTGCTGTCACCCCACGGCGTGCGCTCCGTGTCGGCGCGCCACCGTGACGACCCGTTCACCGTCGACCTCGGCGGGATGTCGCTACGCGTCGATTACGCCCCCGGCGAGGGCACCACCGGCCTATTCGGCGGCAACTCGAACTGGCGCGGGCCGGTGTGGTTCCCGGTCAACGCGCTGGTCGTCGACGCGCTGCGTGCCTATGGGCGCTACTTCGGGAGCGGCCACACCGTCGAGCACCCGACCGGCTCCGGTCACCGCGTCGACCTCGGCGCGGTCGCCGGCGACCTGGCCGGCCGTCTCGTCGTCGCGTTCCGCGAGGATGCCGCCGGGCGCCGCCCGGTGCACGGTGACGCCGAGAAGTTCCACACCGACGCGGCGTGGCACGACATGATCCCGTTCCACGAGTACTTCCACGGCGATACCGGCGCCGGCCTCGGCGCCTCGCACCAGACCGGCTGGACCGGGCTGGTCGCCGATCTCCTGCTGCGAACCGAGTGAGCGAAGCAAGCGAGCCGGTCGAGCGAGCGCCGGCGAGTCGAACGGTGATGGGTTGTGGGGGCGCACCCCCCACAACGGAAAGGATTGATCGATGGAGACCTTCGATGTCGTCGTGGTCGGCGCCGGACCGGCCGGGGAGACCGTCGCCGGGCGGTGCGCCGAGGGTGGCCTGTCGGTCGCCATCGTCGAGCGCGAGCTGATCGGGGGCGAGTGCTCGTACTGGGGGTGCATACCGTCGAAGACGTTGATCCGTCCCGGCGACGTGCTCGCCGCCGCCCGCCGCGTGCCCGCCGCGCGAGCCGCGATCACGGGCCCGCTCGATGCCGGCGCGGCGTTCGCCTCGCGCGATCGGATCACAGGCGACTGGGACGACACTGGTGCCGAACCGTGGCTCGACGAGCGCGGCATCACCATCGTCCGCGGCACCGCACGCCTGGCCGGCGAGCGCCGTGTCGAAGTCGACGCGGCCGGCGGCACGCGGCGGGCGCTCGACGCCCGGCAGGCCGTCGTGCTCGCCACTGGCACCCGGTCGTCGATCCCTCCGGTCCCCGGCCTGGCCGACGCCCAACCGTGGGACAACCGCGACGTCACGGCGGCCAAGCAGCTACCAGCACGGCTGCTGGTGCTGGGCGGCGGCGCGATCGGCGTCGAGATGGCCCAGGCCTACCGCCGCCTCGGCGTGGACGAGGTCACGGTCGTCGAGGTCGCCCCGCGGCTGCTCGCTCGCGAGGAGCCGTTCGCCGGCGACGAGGTGCGCGCCGCGCTCGAGGCGGACGGCGTCGCCGTGCACGTCGGCGTCGGGATCGATCGAGTCGCCCGGGAGGGCTCCGGGCCCGTCACCGCCATGCTCGCCGACGGCACCGAAGTCGTGGCCGACGAGATCCTGGTCGCCGCCGGACGCCGGCCAGCAACCGGCGACCTCGGCCTCGACGAGGTCGGGCTCGAGCCCGGGCGGTACGTCGATGTCGACGACCAGCTGCGCGCCATCGGTGTGCCCGATGGGTGGTTGTACGCCGTCGGCGACTGCAACGGGCGGGCGTTGCTGACCCACATGGGCAAGTACCAGGCCCGGATCGCCGCCGACGTCATTCTCGGCAAGGACGTCGCCAGCGTCGCCGACCACGGCATCGTCCCGCGCGTCACGTTCACCGATCCGCAGGTCTGCGCGGTCGGCCTGACCGAGGCCGAGGCCCGCCAGTCCGGTGTCGACGTGCGCACCGTGCGCTACGCCACGGGCGGTGTGGCCGGCGCCGCCGTGCTCGGCGACGAGTTCCCCGGCACCAGCCAGCTGGTGGTCGACGCCGCCCGCAACGTGATCGTCGGCGCGACGTTCGTCGGGCCGGGAGTCCAGGAGCTGCTGCACTCGGCGACGGTGGCCATCGCCGGTGAGGTTCGGCTCGACCGGCTGTGGCATGCCGTGCCCTCGTTCCCGACGGTCAGCGAGGTGTGGCTCCGCCTGCTCGAGGCATACGGACTCTGAGCCCCGTCAGCTGCGGGTTGCCGTGACGAACCAAACCGCTGACCGGTAGAGCACCCCATCTGGGGTCCCGTGGGCGTCGATGGTGGCGCGCAGCGCGTCGAGGGCTGCAGTCCGCGCGGCGTCCTCGAGGCCCTGCTCGAACGGCCCGGAGAGGCTCGTGGCCGACGGGCTCGCTCGCGCGACCAACGACCCAGTCGGGCGGCGCCGGCGCACCCGGTACACGATCACCGCCCACGGCCGGCGAGGGCCCGGTGCCCGAGCTCGAGGGTGGCCTGACGACCCGCGGCAAGCAGCGATCGATCCAACCGCCCAGCAGGAGTCCGTGCGCATCGCCGAATCGATCGCCGCCATCGTCCATCTCCCTGGCCTGTGGGCGACGGCCGGTCGGACGGATTCCGACCCACGCGCGTGACAGTTATGCGTCCACTGGATGCTTGCGCCGGCTCGTCCGGCGCCGGCTCTCGGCGGAGGCGGCGCGGGAGCTCGAGCTCGCGGTCGCCGGGTCCCCGCGTGTGGCCCGCTGAGCGGGTCACCCTCGCAGCGCCGGCGGCCGACCTCGAGGCCGACTTCGTCCCGGGCGCCGGGATGGTCGGCTGCTCGCTGCGGCACCGCGGGGAGGAGCTGCTCGGTCAGCGCGGCGGCGTGGAGGCGTACGTCGCGGAGCGCAAGACGATGGGCATCCCGCTCCTGCACCCGTGGGCGAACCGGCTCTCGCGCCGGCGCTTCCCGCTGCGCGGCCGCGAGGTCGTGATCGACCCGGACGCGACGCCGCTGCGCCTCGACGACGGCGGTCTGCCCATGCACGGCCTGCTCTCGGCCGCGGAGGGCTGGCGCGTCGAGCGCCATGACGCGACCAGGGATGGCGGGGTGCTCGCGGCCGCGTTCGACTTCGCCGCGCACGACGCGCTCCTCGCGGCCTTCCCGTTCCCGCACCGGATCGACCTCGAGGCGACGCTCGCCGGGCCGGCGCTGACGATCGCCACGACCGTCACCGCGACCGGCGACGTCCCGGTGCCGATCGCGTTCGGCTTCCATCCCTACCTGCAGCTGCCCGGCGTCGAGCGGAGCGACTGGCAGATCGAGGTCCCGGTGCGGGAGCAG
>JBIOUO010000027.1:0-2272 GCA_044867195.1 Ilumatobacteraceae bacterium | reverse complement strand
GCCGTCGTGGCCCAGCGGCCGGGTCTGCACCAGGCAGAGGCCGCCACCCGACTCGACTACAGCAAGAACCGCATCGTCGCCGATCTCGATCGGCTCGAGGAGCGGGGCCTGCTCGTGCGTGAACGCCACGGCGACCGTCGGGCCAACCAACTGCGCATCACCGACACGGGCCAAACCGTTCGCGCCGCCATCCAGCGCGACATCCACGACGCCGAGGATCGGCTCCTGGCGTCGCTGCCACCGGCCCGACGACGAGCGTTGGAGCGAACGCTGCAACTCCTCTCGGCCGAGGCACGGGACCGACGAGGCTGAACGCGAGGAAAGGAACACCGTGGACATCGAATCGATCACCAGCGTCTCCGTCATCTCTCCCGATGCGTCAAGGAGTCGGAAGCTGTACGTCGACGCAATAGGTCTGCCGCTCGAGCGGCCGGACGACGACTACTACGCCAGCGAGGCGATCGATGGCTGCCGGCACTTCGGCGTGTGGCCCCTCGCCCAAGCCGCCGAGTCGTGCTTCGGCACGTCGGAGTGGCCGAGCGAGTTGACGGTGCCGCAGGTGAGCGTCGAGTTCGAGGTGCGAGACGCAGTTGCGCTCGACGAAGCGGCGGCGGAGCTCGCAGAACAGGGATACTCGCTGCTGCGCGCGGTGCGGACCGAGCAATGGGGACAGATGATCACCAGGGTGCAGTCGCCGGAGGGCGCGATCGTCGGGATCTCGTACGTCCCGAGCCTGCACGAAGCCGCCGTCGGGTGAACCCGATCCGGCGGTCGTGGTCCGCCCGGCCGCCCGGCGGAGTGGACGGGCGTTGGGTCGGGTGACCCAGGCGTTCGCCAAGTCGCGCGTCCGCAGCCGTCTCGACGTGCTCGCCGAGCTCGTCGGCGACAAGCGAGGCACCCTGGAACGCCACGCAGCGCGCCATTGTGAGGGCCGCCGACACTGCGTCGCCCGCGCCGCGACGGTGCGCCCGCCTGGCACGGCTCCTAGCGACGATGAACCGCCGGCCTGTCAAGGCCGCCTGGCCAAGCCCTCCAGTCGTCGAAGGCGGTGCACGAGTACTCGGCTCGCCCACAGGAACATCGACATGGTGGATACGAGACGTTGCCAGCAATGCGCGCGCTACCCAGGAGCGGCGAGCGGTGCGCCTAATCGGGTTCGCCTTCTTCGGTCTTGCAGGCTACATCGCTGTGCAATCGGTGATCACCGTGGCGCTTGGGATCCGCCCCGACACTTCTGTGCTCGGCATCGTGTGGCTTGCGGCGACATGTGTGGTGATGTTCGTGCTGGCCGCTGGCAAGGCCCGCACCGGCGCCGAGTCGGGAAACCCGGTGCTGCAGGCCGAAGCGAGAGTGACCTTGGGTGACGGGTTGCTCGCTGCAGCGATCCTGATGGGTCTGGTGTTGAACGCGATCGCTGGCTGGTGGTGGGCCGACGTGGCAGCGGGCGTGGTCCTCATCGGCTATGGCATCAACGAAGGGCTCACGCACCTCCGCCACGACGACGGGTCCGCGTCGATCCAGCCCGCCAGTGCGTGAGGCGAATCGGCGCTCAGCTGGAGGTGCGCCGGAGTGCGGGGATGCGGCAGAGTCGAGCGAGGGTGTCGAGGCCGCCGGGTGTGCCCGGCCAGTGCTGACGGACGATGTCGGGTCCGGCGCGACGGATGACGCTGCGTAGGACGATGCCGATGACGATGGCGTCGTCGGCGTGGCCGAGGACGGGGACGAAGTCAGGGACGAGGTCGACGGGGATGGCGAGGTAGCCGACCAGGAGCAGCAGCCGCAGTCGGATCGGCCGGCTCAGGGTGTGGTCGCGGCTGAGCCGGGTGACGAGGCGCACGGCGTCGGGAACGACGCGTGCCGAGTCGCGCAGGGTGGCGCCGTCGGGTCGCAGGATCGCGAGGCACACCATCAACACGAGCCACAGCACGACGATGCCGGCAGCGGCCGCGATGACGATGGTGATGACCGTGCGCACTCGCAGCCAGTGTGCTCCGCGGTGTCGACTTGACGGCCGCGGTTGCCGCGAGCCATTCACCGCTGGCTCTCACGTGCGGTTTCGGGTTGACAGGCTGAGAGCACGCTGAGTCGGACGTCGAGCGGTACCCCAACGAACTCGACGCTGTCGAACACGACGCGTTACCAGCCTAGCGCGCCGGTTCGGACCGCTCGTCCTGGCCGAGAGAACAGCCGGGCGCACGGGGAGACGCATGTGTCGGCTGTCACGTTGAACTTCAAGTGGTCGAAGTTCGTAGCGTGTGGTCCGTGAGTGGTC
>JBIOUO010000026.1:0-3931 GCA_044867195.1 Ilumatobacteraceae bacterium | reverse complement strand
CGAGCGCCGGCGCACAGACACGGAGCTCACCTCGTATGGAGCAGAGCGGCGATCTCAGAGGCGGTGGGCATCGACGGGACGGCACCCTGGCGGGTGGTGGCCAGGGCGCCGGCCGCGGCGGCGGCACGGACGGCGACGTCCAGTGGGTCGCCCGTGGCGAGGCGGGCGGCGAGGACGCCGCAGAACGCGTCGCCGGCGCCCGTCGTGTCGACCGGAGCCACCGGAAACGGGGGTACATGCCACTCCGACTCCGCAGTCACCACGCGGGCACCGCGGGCGCCCAGTGTCGTGACCACGGCTCGCACCCCGAGCACGATCAGATCCTCGACTGGTCCGAGGCCCAACTCGTGCTCGTTCGGCACCATCACGTCGACCAGCGCGAGGACGGCACGGTCGAGCGCACCGGCAGGAGCCGGGTTGAGCACGGTCACCGCGCCCGCGGCCCGGGCCATTCGGAACGCAGCGGCAACCGTCCGAACCGGGACTTCCAGCTGCGCCAGCACGACCTTCGCCGGGGGCAACCAGCCCACCTCCACGTCGGCATTGGCCCCCATGACCACGACGATCGAGTTCTCACCGGCGTCGTCGACGGTGATGATCGCCCGCCCGGTGGGCCGCGAGCTGCGGCGCACGCCGGATGTCAGCACGCCAGATGCGGCCAGCTCGTCGACCAGGCGGTCCCCGGCAGCGTCGGCGCCAACCGCGCCGATGAACGACGTGCGAACCCCCGCCCGGGCGGCCGCAACAGCCTGATTGAGACCCTTGCCGCCGGCGTGCTCGGTGACGTCGGAGCCGAGCACGGTCTCACCAGGCGCCGGGAGCCGCGGCGCGTGGGCCACGAGGTCGATGTTGGCGCTGCCGACGACGCAGACGTCGACGCCTGCGCCCGGCGCCGGTGAGGCTGTGCTCAGACCGCTCGGGCCCGCACGCCGATCGGCGCGATCAGCCGGTAGCCGGCAGCGTGCCGCTCGTCCTCGCTCTCACCACCCCAGAAACCGTACTCGTGGTGCAGCCGAGCGAACTCCCGGCAATCGCCCTGCACCGCGCACGTCGCGCAGACTTGCCGTGCGGTGGCCTCGCGGCGCTCGCGGGCCTGGGGCCGCTCGGCCGACGAGGGGAAGAACAGGTGGGTGAGTCCCTTGCACGCCGCGGCGTGCATCCAATCGTCCTCGACCTGCTCCAGGCCGATGTGCTCGACAGTTGCCATCCAGGGACCCCCTCGGCTGGATCTCACGAACGCTCAGTCGCCGCGATCGCCGACGGGCGACCACCAACGTCTCATGAGGACGATCATACGGACAAATAATCGCTCGGTCAATTCTTTGAGGCAGTTGCCTCAGTGGCAACCGTCACGCCCCGCTCGAACGCAGCCACGTCGGCCTCTGTCGTGTCCCACGCCGTCATCCAGCGGACCTGGTTGCGGGCAACATCCCAGTCCCAGAAGAAGCACCACGACCGCAGCGGCTCGATCACCTCGGCTGGCAACACGGGAAACAGGCTGTTCACGGCCGGTGGCCCGTCGAGCTCGATGGCGGGGTTGCCGGCCACCGCCTCGTGCAGGCGGGCCGCCATCTCGTTGGCGCGGCCGGCCAGGCGCAACCACAGGCCATCGTCGAGCAGCGCCAGGAACTGGGCGGCGACGAAGCGCATCTTGGAGGGCAGCTGGGTGATCTGCTTGCGCACGTAGAGGGCGCGACGGGCCAGCTCCGGGCGCATGAACACGACCGCCTCGCCACCGAGCAGCCCGTTCTTGGTGCCCCCGAACGTCAGCACGTCGACGCCGGCGTCCACGCTCATCGCCCGCAACGCGACGACGTCGCCGCCGAGCGCGGCGGTGGCGTTGGCGATCCGGGCGCCGTCCATGTGCACGGTCATCCCGAAGCGGTGCGCGGCGTCGCAGACGGCCGCCACTTCGTCGGCGGTGTACAACGTGCCCAACTCCGTGCTCTGGGTGATCGACACCACACCGGGCTGGGCGTGGTGCGGGTTGCCGAGCAGGTGGGCGACGCCGTCGATGTGCTCGGGCGTCAACTTGGCGTCGGGGGCGGGGAGGTCGATCAGCTTGGCTCCGAGCACGCGCTCCGGCGCCCCGGTCTCGTCGGTGGCGATGTGCGCCCAGTCCGTGCAGACCACGGCCTCGGCGGGCCCGAGCAGGGAGGCCAGGGCGAGCACGTTGGCGCCGGTGCCGTTGAACGTGAGCAGCGTCGTGACGTCGCCGAACAGCTCCCGGAACGCACTCTCGCACGCCGTCGTCCACGGATCACCGCCGTATGCCGGCGTATGACCATGGTTGGCGCGAGCGATCGCCTCGAGCACGGCCGGATGGGCGCCGGCGAAGTTGTCGCTGGCGAAGGAGTGCTCGGGCGGCGGGGGCAGCTCCACCGGCCCAGTATTGGGCACCGGCGGGCCCAACGGAAGGGACGTGCCGTGACTTCGAGGGGACGGCGACGTCCCTTCCAGTATGTTCTCGCCCGTGCCGGAGATGGAGGTGGAGGGGCGGATCCGCGACGCCGGCCCACAGCTGACGACCGCCGAGCGGCGTGTCGCCCAGGTCGTCCTCGAGCAGCCGCAGCTGGTGGGATTCGGCACCGTGGCCGACCTCGCCGAGACCGCCGGCGCGGGCGCGGCCACAGTCGTGCGGCTGGCGGCCAAACTCGGCTTCGACGGGTTCAGCGCCCTCCAGGCAAGCGTCCAGCGCGATCTCGCCCACCAGCTGCGACCGGCGGCGGAGCGCATCCGCGAGCTCGGCGGCGACCTGCCGATCACCCGCCACCGGGCGGCCGAGCTGTCGAACGTGCAGGCCACCCTTGACGCCGTCGATCCGCAGACCCTCGACGCGGTCGTCGCACTCCTCGCCGACCTCCACCATGACGTCCTGGTCCTGGCCGGCGAAGCCGAGCGGGGGGTGGCGATTCAGTTCGCCACCGACCTCGGAGCCTTGCGGCCGGGGGTGGTGACGGTGGGCGGCAGCGACGTCACTGTCCGCCGCCAGCTGGCCCTGAGCGGATCGGGTGCGACGCTCATCGTCATCGACCTGCGGCGCTACGAGCGCTGGCTGCTGAAGGCATTCGAGCAGGGCAAGGGCGCCGGTCACACGATCGTAGCCCTGACCGACGGCGTGCTGTCGCCCCTGGCGATGGGGGCGCACCATTCCTTCGCCGTGGCGGCCGCCTCGGTGTCCCCGTTCGACAGCCACGTCGGCACGCTCGCCTTGTGCGACCTGCTCGTGGCGCAGACCGCCGAGCGACTCCAGGAGTCAGCCGCCGACCGGTTGCAGCTCGTGGAGTCGGCATGGGCACAGGGGCGGGCGCTCATCGAGGGCTGAGAGCCAGGCCGACCCGCCGCCGGGCGGCCGTCATCGACGCCGCCAGTCGCTCGGGCTGATCGCCGTAGGCGAGGGCGAGCCGGCGCATGCACTCGGCATAGGCGACCTCGGGGTCGGAGCCGAACGCCTCCCAGGAGCCGGAGAGCTCGAGCGTCACATGGCCGTGGACCATGGACCACACGACCTGCCCGGCCAGCTCGAGGTCGTCGACCGTGATCCGCCCGGCGTCAGCGGCACGGCGCAGCCGCTCGAGGAGCGACGTGAACGTCGCCGCCGCGACCTGCTGGTCGGCCGGGTCGTCGAACGGGCCACGGCGCTCGCCGACCATCACCCGGTACAGGTTGCGATTGTCGAGCGCGAAGCGCCGGTACGACCAACCCTGGGCGATCCAGTCGGCTACCGGGTCGTCGGTCACGGGGGACTCGTCGAGCGCCTCACCGAAGCGGACGAACCCCTCCCGCAGCAACTGCTGGAGGAGGTCCTCCATGCTGCCGAAGTTGGTGTACACGGCCATCGTCGACGCGCCCACCTCGCTCGCCAGGCGGCGGGCCGTCAGCGCGCGGCGCCCCTCGTCGGCGATGATCCGGGCCGCCGCCTCGAGGAGCT